>CAYUAP010000031.1:1530-28470 GCA_964442735.1 uncultured Planctomycetaceae bacterium
CACGGATATCACGGATATCACGGATAAACACAGATAGTCTGCCGTAAAATACTATATTTTACAATATAAAACTGAATATATTCATCTATTATCATAAATATATTTATCATAAAAAATTTTTTTGGCCAAAAAACTATCCGTAAAAATCAGTGTTATCCATGGTTTCACTTTATATCCATGGTTTCACTTTATTTCCGTGAACGGTTACGTTGTCCGAAAGCCATAATCCGATTGTGGACGTGCGTTTTCATTTTTGTAACTCGAAAATCTTTATTTGGGAATTTCAATTTTTATGGGTAGTTCTTTAGTACAAACAGTCGGATTGTTGTGGTTTCTATCGGTAGCCGCCAATTTTAAAATATAATCGCCCGATGGTAGATGCGATGGAAGTTCAATAGATATATTCAAGACAATATCACGAAGCCGACTTGAAGATCTGTTATTACATACCTGAACTTCACGCGGTATGACCCCTTTGCCATTTTTATCGTAGAGTTCCCAGGAACAGTCGATTGACAGATATTCCCCTTTATCTTCCGTTTTATTGACAACATTTTCCAATTCAGCGTAAATAAAGAGAAGTTCTCCCGTGTGATAAGGCCGTGTCCGTTCTTCATATAAACCGAAGGGAGCTGGAGCCTCAACGGCAAGTATTTTGCCAATGGTCATTGGAACATCACTCTGAAGCTTTTCCAAACCGTTCTTTAAAAGTTGTGTTGCCTGCTCCAAATTCGCTGCGGATCCAATCGTGGCTCCAGAAGTATTCCCGGTTAGAAGGACGGCAAGACCACGGCATTCACTCTCCCAGAATTTTTGCATTTGCTCCGGAGTATCCGAATAACAGACTACGGCTTTATCGTATTGATCGGTCGCCAAATACAATAATCGCAATCGAATCTCTTCTTCATGTGTGGAAAGACCATTGTCCTTTTTCTCCTTGAGCTTTTTTTCCAAATTGGTAATGGCCTTTTCCGTTTGTGACTTCCAATGTTCCAATGCGGCTGAATCCAGTCCGTTTGTCCGATCATCATTTTTCTCTACATATTGGACCGGACGTATCACAATTGTGGAATCATCCTCTATCATGGTCGTTAGATTTTTTAATGGAGGCGTTTCCTCAAGACTGGCAATGATATTTTGAGGAATTGGGTCCGAATGTTTCTCTATTTGTAGTGGGAGAGGTCCTAATTTCGGTGGTAATACAGTCTCTTGTTTCTGTTCTTGAATAACTGCCTGTTGAGATTCGGCCACAGCCATTGTCTGAACCGGTTCCTTTTCCTTAACAGCCTCTTGATAGGGAATATATTCCGAACGTTGGACCAAATTGTTGTCCGAGGAGACCAACGACGGTTTCGATAGATCGGAAATCAGGGGACGTTCCAATCCGAAGGAATTATTTTTTGTATAATGTTCCGGAGGAAGCCTGTATTCCTGATGATCGTCCTGCGTATATTTATTACGAACAAAATGACAGCCGACACTGTAATACAATGCCGAAGACAGAAGCAGAAATAGAATCCACTTCTTCAAATCATTCGAAAAATACCTGTTATTCATCAAAAAACCTTTATGCTCTTTTATAACACAAGACAGACTTGCGTATTTTCACAATCCTATCCATTCCTTCAGGAAAAATCAGAAGTCCCAATCTCCAGTTGGTGATCGGCTTTTAATATTTCACTATTAAAACGAATCATAATCCATTTATAAAAACGGTTCAAGAGGAATAGGAAAAGAAAATGAAAATAGATAGAACATTTTAAATGGCAAAGCAATAAAAATAATGAACCTAACAAATCGATTGAATACGATTTTTAACAGCAGTAATTACTGGCTCGGAGAGAAAACTGCGAAGGACATCTTCATCGGCAACGTTGGCAATTTCCTTAATTAAAGAGCTGGAAACGTGCGCCAATTCGCCATCGGCAATCATAAAGAGAGTTTCGACATCAGGAGCCAGCCGTCGATTAGCCATCATCATGGTTAATTCAGCGGGGATATCGGTTATCGGACGTACACCGCGTACCATGATTTTAGCACCGACCTCCTGAACGAATCGAACGGTCAGACCACGATAGGTGCAGACTTCGATATTGGAAAGCGACATAGTAGATGCACGAATTAATTCACAACGCTCTTCCGGAGAAAACCAGGGAGCCTTCTCCGAATTGATACCAACCGCGACAATCAAACGATCAAACAATCGACTGGCACGTTCCATAACGTTTAAATGTCCCAAGGTAACCGGATCGAACGAACCGGGGTAGACTGCCGTTCTATTCATGGATTATACCTCGATTATTTTTCTACCCAATATACAGACTCTGTAATAATACGCGAGTCGGGAACAAGAGATTTATCTTTTTCCAGACGCGCTTTCAATTCAAGAGCACTATTGGCAAATAATGGAGAAATTTCGATCTGAACCCCTGGAGCAACCTGAATACCATTTTCGTTTAGCCAGCGTTCATAAAGGGCACATAACTGACGCCGGACCGTCTGCGGATTGTCCTTCGGTTGAGAAGGGTGGTTTTTGAGTGGTTCGAAACAGGTCTTTATATCGACTTCCACTACAATAGGATTTTTAGCCTGCGGCAGAAGGTCGAAAATAAATTTTTCAAATTTAATTGCATTTGGTAATTCCGGCTTCACTAATTTACCGAACAGTTTTTCGCCCGATTCGGAAATGGCATTGCGATCCAGAATAATATAAGGCAACTTCTTTTTGGCAATGTGGAACGGTAATGAACTAGCAAAAGAAGCTTTGCGCTGTAGAAAATCAATATTCATCAGGTGAACGGCAATACTGCCCGCCCAAATCAACAGACTTCCGTCCGGTTTTCTTCGAGCTCCGACATCATCGGGAAGATCACTGTATTCGATCACATAAAGATGACCGTCTACAACAACCATGTTTCCTACACGATCTTTGGGATTTTGTTTACGAATAACCTGACTCGTAAATTCGGAATTACTATGAAGATGATAACCGATAAATTCCGGAGAGCAGATATCTATGAGTGGATTATCAATTTGGAAATAAAATATTTCTTCATAACCCCGGCGTCGAAGTTCGTTGAGAATACCATTTTTGGCGACATTGGTAAAGGGGCTATCCAAACAAGGAGCGTTAAAAGCGGCGAGAATACCACCATGTCCATCCGGACTGGCGGCGACATGATCTTTAGCGTTCAGAAGTAGTTTACCGGTTTCAAAATCGACAGACGGCATTGTTCCCTGACAGAAGATTAAGATATCATCTTCCGGCAGGCCGAAATTTTTGTTGTCATGAAAGAATTTAATCGTTTCTTCATGGGTAGCCGGACTTGTTTGAATACAGAACGGAATACGGCAGTTATATTTTCGATTCATTGCGCGAATTCGTTCACAATGTATCTGGAAAAGTGTAACGCCGGAGACAGGTCCGATAGGGAAAATCCCTTTTGCATAGGGAAAATCCAGTCGAGTTCCCTGACCTCCAGCTACAACGGCCGAGGCTATTTTTCCCTGTCGGAGCGCTTCTTCCCCCAAGGCAATTGCCTCCTTGGGAGAATAGGGATATTCAGTCGAATTCATCTGTTTTGTAGGCTGAATTAATTCCCTCTGGTCGCTCAAATGATAATAGACAGGCTCTTGCGCCTTGGCGGCTAACGCTGCCGATGCGGCAGGCTCAAACCGCCTCTTGTATAAAGAATCTAATTGCGTTAAATCAATTTTATCGATTTGTTGGGCCAGATTGGATTGCTGCTTTTCATCCAACTCGTCCCAGAAGGTTAAAACTTGCTCTTGGTTATGTTTGACAAGTTTATCTGATAACTGCTCTTTCAGGCCCATAGCGCTCCTTTATCTATATTGGTAAAAGGGTGAATCCGAAAATCCGGGTCCAGGCATCCTGCCTTTTAATATCATAAAACATCCGGTTTTATAAAACGGTCTCCATAAAACCGATTTTGAACCGCCCAACAGGTTTTTTATTCGTCGAAATTATAGGTTATACTCTGAATTTCAAATTTTTTAATACCAGCGGGAACTTTAATTTCCGCAATGTCACCAACCTTTTTTCCTAAAAACCCCTGTGCCAAAGGACAAGTCACCAGAATTTTTCCCGTATCGAAATCTTCATCGCCAGCCCCGACAAGCGTATATTGCAGAATTTCATCGTCGTTCAGTCGTTTTACAACAATGGTGGCCCCAAACCGGATTTCATCCTGTGGAATCGTTGATGGATCGATAATCTGTGCTCTACTGATTCGACTTTTAAGATCACTAATCTTGGCGGCCAGGAGTCCTTGACTTTCGCGGGCTCCATGATATTCCGCATTTTCCTTTAGGTCTCCTTCTGCCCGGGCATTGGCCAAACGTTCCAGAATGGGAGGCATCTCCTCGTTTTCCAGCCGTTCGATCTCTTTTCTTAACCTGTTATATCCTTCTCGGGTCATTGGTATCGGATCATACATAATCTATGTGTTTCCTTTCAATTTTAATTCCATAGTTTCATAATCAAATAAAAAGGGAACAGCCATCACAATTTCCGGCCGTTCCTGTAGATTATTTTAATATCTATTATAACAGATCTTTTAATGTTGTCTATTCCATTTATCTCTGCTTGAGTATTTGTTTACTGCGAATAACTCCAGTCTGTTTAATACCATTCGTTTGTTGTGTTCCACTATTCTTCGTTTGATCGGATTGGATCTTTGTTTCCGAATTAAATTCCTGATTCATTCCCGTTGTTACATTATAAAGGGACGAAACATTAAATTCAAGCTGAATTGAATTATTTACCAGTTTGGTGACAGCTTTTGATTCTACCCTGGCAATTTTATTTTCCTCGATTGGAACAACACTAACCAATGTATTATCCCATAAAAGATTGATTTTTCCGACGACAGGGAAATCAAGTGATGACTGGGACTCCCATTTTTCGCCTGAATTTACCGGTTTGCTTGGAAGGACATAATTCAATTGAGTAAATGTTTCCGCAAATGTACTTTCAGTGACAATCGCTTTCAGATTCGCGATATATTGTTTACTGTCCGGATCGTCCAAAGCTTCCATTTCCTTCCACATCGTCTCAATTCCATCCACTTTTTCCAGTCCCTTTTCTTTATTCAAGTAGATGACAAACTTTTGTTTAAGAAATATATTATAAATCGCCTGAATTTTATTTTTCATCGAAAAACGGTCATCGCTATCGAAGAAAAAAGTTTTCGTTGTGGGATCTCCCGAGTCTTCCGTAATGGTTAATCGAATAACATTCATGGAAAGAACCCGTTGCGCATCACTATCCCCTTTCTCGATATCGACGTTCCAGCTAATACGAAACTGGGATTTCATCATACGGGAAACATTTTGATAGGAAAGAACTATCGTTTTATTCGATTCCTGCGTTAATAAATATTTTCCTATAGGATAGTCATTCCTGATAACATAGGAATCGTTCCCCAAACAAACGGTACAAAGACATAAAAGGAATAATAAAGTCCCAACAAGTCCAGTACAATTCAGGCGATTACATTCCCTATTGTATATATATTGTCTGCAATTCAACACGGTGTTCCTCTCTACTCGAAAATTTGAATGTTAATTACCTCTAAAAATCCGGAACACAAAATTCCTCTAAAAACAGATATTTAGAACCTGCCTTAAGTAAAAAACATTCATTTAACAAATATCTCTATTACTATCACAATATTACCAGTATAAACAAATTTCGTAAATTTTCAAAGGCCAATATTGAAAAAGTTTCCATATTCTCTGTATATTTCCATTTTTTTAATATTAAAACCTAAAAATTATACGGATTCAGTCATTTGAAAAATCGGCAGGAGTAACGCGACGATGATATAAAAGACAGCGCCTGCCATTAAAAGGAGCATTAAAGGTTCTAAAAGCCGAACAAGCACATCCAATTTTCGGGAGAGATCCCGTTCAATCGTTTCGGAGGCGTTAATCAAGACTTTTTCCAAAGTATTGGATTCCTCCGCTATGGTAATCATAGTCATAATGGTTGGCGGAAACAAATTTGCCTTGGCGAGTGGTTTTGAGAGAGGTTCTCCGGCAGCAACACTTTCAACCGATTTTTCGACTGCGTCGGTCAAAAGCATATTACCAGTGGAACGACTACTGATTTGCAGCGCGTGAAGTATAGGAACACCATTCTCCAATAAAGTCCCAAGAACACGACACAATCGCGAGACAGAAGACATTAGGGCAATCGGACCAAGAAGAGGAAGTTTTAGTTTCCATTGATCAACAAACATACGGCCCCATCGTGTCGCCATCTGAATTCGGATCCAAATAACCGAAACAACAAGTCCGATTCCAACATAAAGTCCATATTTACCGACGAAAACTTTAAATCCAAGAAGCCATACAGTCACCAGGGGAAGTTGTCCTCCATTATCAATAACCGAATCGAACATGGGTTCAAATTTAGGAACGAAAAATATTAACAAGACAGAAACCACAAGAGTACCGACGAAACTCAAAATGGCGGGATAGATCATGGCACTAATGATTTTTCCTTTTAATTCGGCCTGTTGCTGCATGAATTTAGAGGTTCGTTTTAAAGCGTCTTCCAGAAAAGCGCCTTCGGAACCTGCCCGTATAATACTAATAGTCAGGTCATTAAAAATCCGGCGGTGTGCTTCGAAGGCAGAAGCGATATCCTGTCCTTCGGCGAGCTTTTCCTTGATATCAGTAATAACATCGTTGAGAATGGGGTTTCCTCCCTGTTTTGAAAGGACTTCAAATGCTGTTAGAACAGGAACGCCGTTTTCGAGCAGGTCGGCCAACTGTTCCAGGAAAGCGGAAACAGCAGAATCTGGAGGACGTCGGGCAAACCATTTACTAATATCAATATTACCCTTGTTTACGTCTTCGATGCTTAATGGAAAGAGGCCCTGACGAGACAGCATATCAAGAGCTTCTTTCTTGGTATTGGCAGTCAACTGACCTTGTATTTCTTTACCGGTTTTATTTCTCGCGTTATATTTGAAATCGGTCATTCGATATATTTTTATAATGAATAAAGTGGGGGGATTGTTATACTTGATAACAGGGAAGGAAAAATATTGAATCAAACACGGACCACGACCGGAGGGACCCATTTCCGGTCAAGAGAGCATTGGGACATAATATATAGGGACATTAATATATAGGGACATGTTTCTATTGACAGTTATCAATTATCGTGTATCAACTATCGTGGAGGTCGATTATTTCTTCTATTTCCCCCACCGTTTCCGCCGAGGGCCTGTCGCATTTCTTCCGGAGTAACGAGTCCATCGGCATTGAGGTCAAGTCGTCCGAAAAAGGCAATGGCGGCGGTATTGAGAGTGGGCGCGAATTCGCGTAATGATAACTGGCCATCACCATTGGAATCACGAAGAATAAACCATCGGGGAAGTCCCTTTAATTGTTCAGGAGGAACGGAAAATTCCCGACTAGGTGATCGACTCATATTATCTAAAAGGCGTTCCACTTGATCGACGCTTTCTTCGTCACTATCCGAATGAAGAAGATCGGAAAAATTCTCATTTTTTTCGCTTTCACCAGTCTGGGGGCGCTGTTCTTTTGACGTAGGCCGATCTTTCGCAGATAATGGACGTATTTTAATATTACTCCCCGAGGGAAGAACGGGTTCTCTATTAACAGATTGAAGCGCCGATCGGAATATATTCCGATTTTTTGCGTATTTAGCCATATAATAAACCAGTTCGTCTTCATCGAGTTGGAAGTCACCGTTTAAATCGATATTTTGCGCTCCGGCTAGAGGTTTCCATTCCGACTGTTGGAGTATACCATCCAAGTTGGTATCGTATTTATGAATCAGATAACGACTGTATTTTCGAAGGGTTAAAGGAACGTTTGACGTAATGGAATCTTTCTGACGTTCAATGGCTTTATAATAATATTCGTTTTCATCTTCCATTGTGAATTTTTTGTCTTCCAATGGATTTTCGAAAACAGGAACGGTTCCCTGTTTCATCATTTCGAGAACGGCCTTGTTGAATTCTTCATGGGTCATATCGGGGGACTCTTCGGAGTTTGAATTCACAGAACCGTTGGAATTTTGTCGATCTTTATTTTCGCCTGAATTTTCACCCGATTCGGATTTTTTTTGCTCTTGAGAATTGGCAGAGGAATCGCTGCCCGGAGTACCGGACGATTCCGGTTGGCTACTGAAATCGCCTGCCTGCCATTTAGCGAACATATCTGGCGGGGTATTTGCCTTAATCCGTGCCAAAATCTCCGGATTCGATTGGAGACGCGCAAACCGTTCTGCGGTCATGGGGCGACGTGTTCGTTGTCCCTGTCCGGACGACTGGCCCCACAGGCTCGAATTACCAAATGACAGTAA
This sequence comes from uncultured Planctomycetaceae bacterium, assembly GCA_964442735.1. GTDB lineage: Bacteria > Planctomycetota > Planctomycetia > Pirellulales > Thermoguttaceae > JAUNBG01. Next base: position 9,896 of record CAYUAP010000031.1, read on the forward strand.
CAGAAATGTTATTATTATCCATAGGATATAAAATCGCCCCCATATTTTTAAGGGGATAACCAGGACGTTCCGTTTACTAGCCCGTACGTTACTTTTTAAATCGGTGTCTGGATACCGTCGATTCGGCGAAGATATTGGCTGGTTTGCCTTTATTGCGCCAAACATCGTTTGTGCTAAATTGTGGTTCATTCTCAAACTCCTTTTAAAGTCCGGAAGCGACAAACGTCTCTATTCCGGGAAAACAGATTCTACTTGTTTTTATTGAAAAAACAAGGTGGGTCTGTTAATTCTATGCCGATAGTTAAATAACACCTGTTTAAATACCATATTTTCAGGAAAAAACGAACGGAAGATCGTCTTCCCTCAAGGTTTTTAAATCTTCCTGTTAAAATTTCCTATAAATAATTATAACATGAATTAATGAAAATTTGAAGTCCTTTTTTACCCATCTTGCCATTTTACGAAGAAAAACTTTTCCTCCCGTTCGTTGACTGGTGATAAAACAGGAAAGATGTCATTACAAAACAAGGCCAAAAGAGGTCAGTTTTGTGAAAAAGGTGGTTAAACTTTACATTTTTTGGAATAGGAAAAACAGGCGAGACTCCTGTTTTGTTCCCCTGAATGAACTCCCAGATTAAAGAGTTCGTAACCACCAGCAACTTTTTAAAATACGAAAGAAAATAAAAAATTCGTGTAACATAATTAAAAATATTCACCTTAGGAACAAGTAATCTTCTTTTTTGTCGTGAAAAAGTTCTTTTTTACAGAATTGCTCTTTACTTGTTTCGTGAAAAAAGGCAAAATATAAACGTTGAATATAATGAATGAACAACAATAGTGTGAAATGGTATTCAGTTTAAAGGTGAATTACACCCAAAATACACACAGGAAGCCGTCCGAAATCCGTCGGATAAACTAAAGTAAAACTATAATAATATTTTTAGGAGAAACAGGTACGTGAAAAAATTTTATCTGGTAATGACATTACTGATGGTGTCTTTTTTTAATATACATCAGAACGTTAATGCACAGGATCAGCCGTTATTAATTGGTATTCTTGATATACAATCCGTTATTGGCAAACATCCGTTGCTTGCCGATAATCTCCCCGTTATTCAAAAATCGGTTAAAGCCGACTTGATTGATTATAACAAGTTTAAAGTTGAATGTCAAAAGCAGGCCAACGAGTTAAAGCAACAATATAAACTGGATTCCCCGGAATATGAAACGCATATGAAGGCCATTCAAGATCAACTATTACAGAGAGAAAAAGGACTTCAGGAAAAAGAGATAAAAATACGTACAGAGATAGCGAAGATTCAGTTTAAGGCCTTTTCCGATGTCAAAGCCATTATAGAGGAAGTAGCGCTCCAAAAGGGTATTCTAGCCGTTTTTATGTACAATAAAGTACAGAATAATACCGTATCGGCGGAGACACAATTTATTGAAGAGATGAAGAGCAATTTAGTTTTATGGTATCGTACCGAGTGTGATATAACCGCAGCGGTAACGGCGGCAATGGCGGCAAAATTGGGTTTACCGAAAACGCCGGAAGGCCAAGGAGCCTTGAATGGTATTTCCAGTCAACTCGGGGCTCCTGCCCCACAGGGGCAAGGCGTTCAGCAGTTAATGCAGATTCCCAATCGTTAATAGACTAACAGCAATAGAATGGATTCCTGTTAATGCGTAAACAGCAGACTCTTGCCCGACCGGTGGTTTTGGAAGGATTTGGTTTTTGGAGTGGCCAGGACGTCCGGATGGAATTCCGGCCCTCTTCCGAAAATAATGGCTTAAGATTTTTTCGAACCGATCTTGAGTATTCCACTCCCATTCCGGCCCTGATTCAATATCGAATCGATAAACCGCGACAAAGCAGTCTGGTTTATGATGGTATCCAGGTTGATATGATCGAACATGTTATGGCCGCACTGTACGGTTTGCATATCGATAATTGCGATATTATGATTAACGGTGCGGAAATGCCGGGGTTCGATGGTTCCAGTCGTCCGTTTTTCGAGGTTTTAAGAGGGGCCGGCTGTATTGTTCAAAATGAAATACGCCCCTATCGGATTATTAAATCACGAAAGAGATTCGGTTCAGGCGATACGTATATTGAAGTCCAGCCTTCCCGGGAGAATATTCTTTTATTTGGATATTCACTTATTTACGACGATATTTGTGGAGAAGGAATGAAGAGTTGTCATCCCATTGGAAATCAGACCTATTTCCTGCCGTTAACATCGGAAACGTTTGAAAAAGAAATTGTATCGGCACGAACCTATCTAATGTTTCAAGAGGCACAATATCTTTTGGATCATGGTCTCTGTCAACGTGTTCAGGCGCGAGACGTTCTTGTTTTCGATCAGGAAGGGCCCATCGACAACACACTTCGATACGAAAATGAATGTGCGCGTCATAAAATATTGGATATGGTTGGTGATTTTGCGTTGGCAGGTTGTGATTGGGTTGGTGAATTTCATGCGCATCGGACAGGGCATCATCATAACGCCGAAACGATAAAAGAACTTCTGATATCGACAGATTTACAAATGAATTAAATAGAGGCAGCATTGGATAAAATCAAACTAGGAATTATAGGAGCAGGTCGGCTTGGTGGATTTCATGCGGATAAAGGAGCGATCCATCCGGAGGTCATATTGACCGGAATTTACGATCCCTGTCAAATGAGTAGGGAACGTGTAGCACAAAAACATGGAGTACCGGCTTTTGCCGATCTGGATTCGTTGTTATCCCTTGTGGATGCGGTAGTTATTGCGGCACCGTCATTAAAGCATTACGAACTTGGCATGAAATGTCTCGAAGACTCCAAACATGTTTTAATGGAAAAGCCTCTGGCTACAATACCGTGGCAGGCGAAAGAACTTCGAAACACAGCCAACAGGAAGAATTTGGTTCTTCATACAGGACATGTCGAGCAGTATAATCCGGTTTGGCAGGCGGCACAGCCTTTTTTAAAAACGATTATGGGACGAGAATCCCCCTGTTTTCTTGAGACACGACGGACCTCCTGTTTCCCGTTTCGATGTCTGGATGTTAATGTTGTTCTGGATATAATGATTCACGACCTCGGACTGATTCTGGAACTATTGGGAACTTCCGCGATCATTGCACATAAAGGGCAGGCGTTTACTCAAATGGGTGGATTGGAAGATATCGCAATGGGATCTCTCTCTTTTGCCAACGGGACAAATGCAAATCTATACGCTTCGCGCGTCGAACTGGAACCGTCCCGAAAAATGCGTATTGTTACTTCATACGATATTCTGGAACTAGATTTTCAGACAAGACACCTTCGATACATTGTGGCGGATGATGAAATTCAACGTTTGAATCTTTCGAAAAAAGAGGAATTATCAATTTTCGGCGTACCCAATCCTGTCGAATTCGCAAAAGAGCATCATCTCGTTACCGAAATGACCTGTGATTCAGTTGATGCTTTGTCATTGGAGATGGATGATTTTTGTCAATCAATATTAAACCATAAACCAAGTCGTGTTCCGATTGATATTGCTGTAAACGCTGTTGACCTTGCCTGCTCTTTTCTTCAATAGAAGGGAGTGTATCTTTGAAAACGGGTAGTTCCCCGAACTTTCCGGGAACACCTGTGTTCCTTCTGTACTCCCTAATACAAGAACCGTATATTGAAGGGATTTCTGTTCTGTTTTTTATGCGAGTATAAAAATACCGTGAAAAATAACCCAAAATGGTAACCATTCACGAACGATTTTGGAACCACGGATAAACACAGATATAATGTACAACGTTATCAATTCGGTCTTTCCTGGAAGCGCGGACGTCTCGTCCGTATCTTTCAAAACAGGCGTCTCGCCTGTTTTGAAAAATAGACTTTTATAACACACTTGAGTATCGTTTGCCGTAAAATACAATATTTTACAATAACAAACTAAACATTATATCTATATAATAAATAATTTTATCATAAAAAAGTTTTTGCCAAAAAACTGTCTGTGAAAATCAGCGTTATCTGTGATTTCACTTTATATCTGTGAATGGTTACCCAAAATGAAAGTTACTCCCGAAAAGGGTAATACAAAGAATACCGATTTTGCCAGTTATCGTACTTGTCTGTGGAAATAAAAACGTCTTTATATACATATTAGGTCAGGCAGATGGATCGACTGTTTGACGTTACAGATAAAAACAATGTTTTTTATTATTATTTTTCAAAAATTGATGGTTCCGGGAAAATAAGGCTTGACAAATAAAATAATATCTATATAATATAAATATGTGAATCTATTGATTAAGGATAATATTTTTATAAAATCCAATTTTATTTGTACTATTGGGTGTGTAATATTGTCTATATTTTATGTCAATGGGTTTATATTAGCAGTTTTGGATACATTATTATTAGCATTATTAGCTATTTTAATAATTGATATTAAAAATTTAAAGGTTATAGGAATCGTGTTGTTATTAGAATATATAATGAATAAAATTGTTCGATTCCATCGTAATCAAAAAGGGATGCAAACACTTGAGGTTTTGATAATCGTTGCTTTGTCAGCCATTGTTGCCGTAGCAATTTATGGGTTAGGAAAATATATATTAGATTTTGCATGGGAATGTATGACAGGAGTGATTAAATAAAATAGTTGTTTTGTATACTTTAGCTAAAAAAGAAATATCTGTCGTTACAGGTATTTGCGTTCAAAGCGGGGATTTAATTCAAAATGAATCATTAAAGGCATTATATTGACAGCCGGAAAATCGAAATTTTATCTGCTTTGATTAATAGGGCGAACATTTTTGTTCATAAAATATTTTTTTAGAAGAGGTTGTGCTATGAAAAATAAAAGAATGCGTCGTTGGGGGTTGGGAACTGTTGAAGTTGTTCTGATTATTGCGTTGGCGGCTATCGTTGGTATGGCCATTTATGGGTTAGGCAAATATGCGCAAAGTTGGTCTTCGGATAAATTGGAAACAGTAGCTGGTTCCGAAAATTATACGGATCCAACTTATTCAAAAAAAACATGTCCCTAATAATAATCATACCTGCCATATATATTAGTGTTTTTCGATAGAGAGTATGTCTTCTGAATACCAGAAAATTCCTGTTGTTTGTAGTTTGGTTGTTAAATTAGGAAATTTATCATCACAAAACATGACTAAAAGAGGTCTGTTTTGAGGAGAGATGGATGGAACGTTCGCATTGCCAGTCCATCTGTCAAAAAAACAGATTGATACTTTAGAACGTTATAAATACGGCATTTCCCGGGAGTACGGACGTCTCGTTCGTATCCTCCAAAACGGGTATCTCGCCTGTTTTGAAAAATAGACTTTTATAACGACCTTGAGTATATTATACATTCTGAGAACAGGAAGAAAATATTTGGAAGACATGTTTGTCATTTACAGATTATTTATACAATAGATTCTATTATTTTTTACTCAAATAACAAACCTTTATTTTTTGGTGAAATGATGGGGATTTTGTATTTTCTGAAAAATAAATGTCGGTTGTGATCTATTGATATATCATTAATATTGGATTATTATTTCTATTGCAGGACGAACTTCAGTTTCGTCCTGTTTCTATTAATCAGATAACATTTTAGTTCAGCAATTGAATTTTCTAAAGATGTATATTATGAAAAAGGTAAAAAAGCGTTGTTCTGGAATGGCAACAATTGAAGTTGTTCTGATTATTGCGTTGGCGGCTATTGTTGCAGTTGCTGTTGGGGGGTTCTATAAATTCGTTTATGAATGGTCGAGTGTACAGATTCAGGTAATAACCGGAGATCAGGCGACAATTGATGAAGGTCAGTTATAAATTCGAACCCATAAAGTCCAAACGAATTTTTATGGTAGTTCCATGTTTCTTTCGAAAAATATATTTGGAGGAAATATTCTCAATAGTACAACAATGTAGAATTTAGAGATTTTTATATTGCCGAAACAAATAGAGATATCTGTGTTTTAATTTTATTTTTTCTTTGGTAAATGATATTATGCAAAATTATGTAATTCGTGTTGTTCTTGCTCTGGCTCTAGCCATATTATCAGCAGTGGCGAACTTTTTTTGGTTACAGAGTCAAAAACCGCAATTAAGTAACTATCTTGCGTTTGCAACTGATGTGAAGAAGGGGAAGAAGATAGATCCGTCAGATCTAAAACCGATATCGCTTCCGAAGGAATCCAATGTAAACGGGGTATTTCTGCCTTATTCCAATATTGGACTTCTTCTTGGAGTTAATGCTTCGAGGGACTATAAGGCAAACGAACTTGTAACCAATGATGTTGTAACAACAACCAACGAACCTCCGCAATATGATGTTCTTGGTCCCTTCCGTCTAATATCGGTGGATTCGAAGATTATTGGAGTTTACAATGATGATAATAAAGCGGAAGTATCTGGAAATGCGGTTACAATAGCGGTAAACTATACGGGCGGGAATTCTGAAAATTCGGGGTTTAATTCTAACACAAGAAGGCTTTTGCAAATAGTGGAACGATCGAAAATACGGAACAATCCCGATGAAGATCTCAAGATACGAGGAATCGTGGTTTATCGGGAAGATCAGGAAATTAAAACCGAGGGGAAGCAGAGTTTATCTGTAGAGAAAGAGGCCGATCCGGAAAAGATCCAATTTGATATACCTGAAAAAACGACAAAGGACGATTCCCAACGAACTCAAAATATAGATTTGAGACCAAATGAAATTGCTCTTTTCGTACCGCTTCCCAATGTACCGACGATTCCCAATGTTATTCTGTCGAACAAGGCCCCCATGATTGGCTTTGTTGTTTCCTCGAATACGATACCAAAGGAATAATTGATTCAAGCTTCCTACGTATGATTTTGTAAAGTTTATAAGGTGGGGAGTATACAGGAGACATTTTACAAACGTAGGTACTGTCTGTGTACTGTTAAGTATCGCCGTTAAGTATCGTAGAGGTGTTCGTTCCTCCGGGATTTTGGACAACCCTGTTTACGGACATGTTTGACGGCCTGTCTAAACGTTTGTTATGAATAAAGTGGTATGGGAAGCAGCCCATAATTCTTGTGGTCATAAACAAGAAGGTTTATCGATAATGTTTCGCATTATCAAAGTGGAATATTGTTCGCATTTCCGGTAAATTATCTGCTTTATAATTTACTGTTTAATTTTGCGGATATACTGTAAAAATATATTTTAGACAACCGATTCATGGAGAATTGGCGTTAAGTATTTATCATGATTATTACCTGTTTTGACAATATCCGTTTTACACAAAAACGAGCAGTTTACACGGAATCGCCCATTCATATTGGGCGTTCTCCCGACTGTGAACTAACACTTGATAATAGTAATTTAAGTGACGTTACTTTGATTCTGACCAAAACAAAAGATCAGTGGATGGTTAGAATGTGTGGTATTACCAATATTGTCGAATTAAACGAAAAAAACCTGTCTCTCAATCACGGTTATCCTTTAAAATCAGGAGATCGCCTGAAGATAAAGCCTATTTACGATCTTGTTATAGAAATTCCGGTCGAACACAAGAAGTCAACGAAGGAAATACTTGACGAACTTAATACATCGGTAACATCGCTAGCCCAAAATATTCATCAATTGATACTGGAACGAATGCGGCAGGATTATCATTTAATGAACGATGAAGAAAAAGAAGTCAACGAAACGCAGTTACAATCGGTAGAAAAGGGAATCGAAGAAATAGCGCGAACCGAAGGTCTTTTTGAGCCGAAATACAAAAATGTTGCTGACTATTTAGCGGGACTTTCTGTATATGATTTTGCGCAGCACAAGAATAATACGGAATTGGAAGGGACATCGGAAACATCGCTTTACGGCAAGCGATCATTCAATAAAATGGTAACGTCCAATCCCCGTATGGAGGATGAACTGAAGGAGGTGGCGGCTCGAATGGAGGCGATGCTTGGAATGCAGGCTTCCATGGTTTACGAGGAGAAAATGCAGATTCTGGAAGATCGTTTTTGGCCGTTGTGGAAGGAAAAATTCGTTTCCAAAATTCATCAGGAATTATGTCATTATTTAGCACTCAAATATATAAAAAAGACTCTCAAGGATATTCTTTTTGGTTATGGTCCTCTGGAAGATCTTCTTCGTATGCCATTGATAACGGAAATCATGGTGGTCAATTATGAAACGATCTATATCGAAAAAATGGGTCATTTGGAGAATTCCGGGCGTCGTTTTTTTTCCGATGAAATAACGCAAACGATCATCAGTCGTATTGTAGCACGGGTCAATCGACGTATTGACAAATCGCAACCGTTGGTGGATGCTCGTTTATCGGACGGCAGTCGAGTCAATGCGATTATATCACCGATTGCGGTTAGTGGTTCCTGTTTAACAATTCGACGTTTTCCGGAAAAACGTTTAACGATTGACGATATGAAAAAGGATCGGAAAAAAGATAGAGAAATCGTAAAGGCCTCTATAACGGAATCGGCGGCAGAATTTCTTCGTGCTTCGATTCTGGCGCGTAAAAATATACTGGTTTCCGGAGGTACCGGAACTGGTAAAACAACGCTTCTGAATTGTCTTTGCGATTATATTCCCAATGATGAACGTATTGTAACCATAGAAGATACAGCGGAGTTGCAGATCAACAAGTCCCACGTCGTTCGTCTGGAATCGAAGGAAGCCAATGCCGAGAAGGAAGGAGGCTATACCATACGTGACCTTGTGAAGAATGCACTACGTATGCGTCCGGACCGAATCATTGTTGGGGAATGTCGTGGTGGAGAAGCGTTGGATATGCTTCAAGCCATGAATACCGGACACGATGGATCTTTAACGACTGTTCACGCCAATACGGCGGAGGACGCCGTTCAGCGTCTGGAAGTACTTGTTCAGATGGCTGCCAATTTGCCCGTTGTTTCTATTCATCGACAGATTGTTTCCGCAATCGACATTATTGTTCAGTTAAGACGTATGAAAAACGGAAGACGATGTGTAACTCAAATTGCCGAGGTGAGCGACATGGATCCGGAAAACGGTGAAATTGTTCTGCGGAATATTTTCAAGTTGGAAGACGACTCCGATGATAACGCCGATCTTATGCCGACGGGAAGTCTCCCTCTCTTTATGAGTACTCTCATAGAGCGTAATTTAATTAGTTTGGAAAAATTTTATCTTTAAGGCGGAAATAAATGGACAGCGATTTACTTCTAATTATTGGAATACTGTGTTCGGCGGCGGCAGCGGGACTTTTATTGGATCCTATTCTTGCCCTCTGGGATAAAATATCGATGGGATATGTTGCCGACCAGATCAAACTGGCGCATAAAATATCGATGGATACCTCCTCTATGATGTTTTATCTCCGTATTTGGGGGGTTCTCATCGTAGGCGTTTTGATTATTGGAATCTGCACTATTAATTACTTTATTTTATCTATAATCGTCGCTTTTTTTATTTTTATTTTACCACGTCAAATTATGAATTATCTTGTCAAAAAGCGGGAGATATGTCTTCGCGATCAATTGATAACGGCCATTGGTATCATAACGAATACGGTAAAGGCGGGAGTAACGCTGGAGCAGTCTATTCCCATGGTGGCCAGGGAGATTCCCGCCCCTTTGGGCTATGAATTTCAACGTATGGTGGATGAATACAATCATGGAGTAACGTTCGAGCAGACATTACAGGATACAAAAGTACGCTTGGAGTTACAAGGGTTTATTATTTTTGCGACTGCTCTTATTACCAATAAAAAACGTGGTGGAAATGTTCTCTTAACTCTGAACGATATTCGTTCGAGTCTGGTTGAAAATCAGCGTTTGGAACGTAAACTGGAGGCAACCACTGCTAATGGTCGAATGGTCATTTATTTATTATCTATTTTCCCCTTGGGATTTCTTGCTCTTTCCTGGTTTTTAAATCCGGAGGGTACGATTTTATTATTTACGAAAATTACGGGACAATTAACTCTTTTGATATCGGCATTATTGGTTTATGGCGGTTTTCGAATGGGACAAAAGATTATTGATATAAAATTTTAAATTTTTATTTTAATTGGATATTATTTTAATTGGGTATTATGATGGCAGTATCAATATTAAATTTATTGATTGAAACGGGTTTTTTATTTCCCGGTCTGTTTGCGGAAGCGCAATCGGATATGTTTACACAAGTACAACTGGGGCAATTTATCGCCTATTTTTCATCGCTATGTATAGGACTCTGTGTTTTTTTTATGATCTATATTGTTATTGAAATTATTCAAAACTCCATTGAGTACCAAAAAAACATAGATCCTGACAGTTATGAAGAAATGCAGTTGAATAAAATCAGAAAAGAAAACGTTATTTTTCGCTATACGGAATATCTGGTTCATGAACTGGAAAATAAATTCGAGCAATCGCCGCAATTGGGGCAGGTGGAGCATCAATTGCTCTTGTTGGGGAAGAATCCGCCCTGGACTGCGAGTTTGTATATGGCCATGAAGGTTGTCGAAGGAATTCTGGTGGGAATTGTAGGGGCCTGTTTTATTTATTTCTTTACCAATACAATTCTAATGACTATTGTTTCGATACCGATAATAATCCTTTTATATTATATACTGACGCTCAATATTTTAAAAGATAATACGAATAGCAAGAAAATGGAGATTAAACAGCGTCTTCCTTTTATAATCGACTTAATGGCACTTTCGCGAGGGGCTGGTGCATCTTTCGGTGAAAGTCTTCAGGTATCGGCCATGGAAAACGCGGATCATCCTGCCGGCAAAATTTTTAAAGAGGCGTATCAGGATTTTCAATATGGTAAATCATCACGACAGGTTATGGAGGATATGGCGGACAAAATGCAGGATCCTGACTTCGATGAAATCACTTTTGCCATTAACAAATCGGATGAATTGGGGACTCCTATTGCGCAGACTCTATCGGAACTGGCTGATCAAATGAGACTGAAACGCCAGCAATGGGGAGAGAAAAAGGCGGGCGAAGCAGAAGTCAGTATTGTTTTTCCAGGTTTTATTATTATGATTGCCTGCATGTTGATTATTGTAACACCATTTATATTAATGGCTTTTTATGATATGACTGGAGCAACCTAATTTCATAAAAACATTAATAAATTTATAAAAAACAGTTGCACTCATGTTATTCCATGTTTATAATAGAGATTAATTCAAAAGATAGAATGGCAAATATCAAACTGTGGGAGACAGGCTTCTTTCGTAAAAGGATTTTTGTCTTCACATTTAATAATTGGGTTGTGAAAAAACTGAATATTTGAAAATCAATATTTTAACACGGACTAAAAGATTAATACTAATAAAGTAAGAGGGAATTGGAAAAATGACGGTACAAATACAAGTTCATGGTTACGCCGATGGTGGATTTGATATTTATTCTATTTCCAAAAATTTTACACGAGTTGGGCATGGGTCTTCCAATGATTTAGCTCTCAACGTCGATGGAATTCCGGAACAAGCTTTATTATTGGAGCGTATGGAGGGATCGGATGCGTTAAAGGTTCATGTAAAGGCGTCCCAGCTTATTATTTTGAATAAAAGTCTTTTAGAGGTGGGAAACGATGCTGTTTGGAAGCCGGGTGAAAATATGGAAGTCGGAGATTTGACTCTTTTTCTTGAGGTAAAGACTCAAGAGGATCCAGTATCGTTTAATCCAGTTGTTCCCACTTTAAAAAAGAAAAAGGCTTTGGATGAAAAAAACAAGGCGGAGAAGTTGAATTCCGAGGAGGGTGGAGAAGAGGAGGAACAAGAAGGATCTGGTGTTGATCTGATGAAGATTATTCAGATAGCCATTACGATTGTTTTATTTATCGGGGCTATCGTACTCTTTTTAATCATTAATAATACTGGAAGAAAACAGAATAGTTCTTCGCGGATGAATTTTCAACAGTTGGAATATTATATTTCCAATAACAGGGATTTTGATAGCGATTTCCTCAAGCGTTTTCGCGAGGCGCATGCCAGGGAGACAGTATCGCCGCAAACCGTTGGATATGACTATTATTATCTCCAGCAAATTGTACGAGAGGTCATACAAGACGATATAAAAAATCAGAATGAGAAAGTTAAACAGCTGCAAAATGAAATAAGAGGTAATATAGAGTTAAAAGAAAGACACGAGGAAATGATCGCCGACATTAAGGCCAACAGTTTTATGTCTTTTGAAAATAAAGCATTACTAACATATATTAACGATAAAATACGTAGTTTCCCAATAAAATAGAAAAGAGCAGGTTATGTCGGATCGTTTTGGTAAACTGAATGAAAAGGAACAAATTGGTATCTCAAATTGGGGAACCTATTATCGTGGTTGTGATTACAAATTGGATAGCAATGTAGCCATTCTGGAGTTATTTCCTTTATTTAGAAATGACATGGTATGGCAGAATGTCAATACAGCACGATGTATTAATCACGATCTGTTCGTTTCACTTCAGGACTTCGACAAAGAAGATAATTGGATTATAACGGAATTACGGGGGGCTTCCTTGCGTAATATGCTTTTAAATGGTCAATCGATATCGCAACCCATTGCGCGCGATTTATTGAAGCAGTTATTGGAACTCCTTGTCTATTTTGAATCGAAGAATTTTGTTCACGGTGACATTCGTCCGGATACTCTTCTTTTACCACTGGGGAATAATTTTATTGGGGCTTCGGAGCGGCAGTATTTGAAACTAGGTTTTTCGATCGGTGGAATTTGGAGTGACAAGAGTGTTACTTTGGCCTATCGTGATATGAAATATGTCGCTCCCGAACTTCTCAATCCGGATTTGGGGGTCGTCAACAATCAGTCCGATATATATTCTCTTGGTTTTACGATTCTGGAACTCCTGACCGGTCCGAAATTCGATTCCTATTTTGAACGGATTAATATGTCGATTGAGGAGGCCTGGCCCTATTGGCACGGTAATATCGCGGAGAATATTCCCGAAGTACGGACTTTTGTTCCGGACATTGATAAAGATCTGGAAGATGCGCTTTCCTTGATGCTTCAGAAAGTTCAAAAAAATCGACCGGAAACCGCACAGGATGTTTTAAACCAACTCAATTCCAATCAATCCTATGCCAAACAGCCGGTTTATCATGAGAATACCATACAGAAAACGGTTGTACATATTAACGCCAGCGAAGGAAACGACGTTTCCGACGAAAAACCTAAATCGTTTCTGTTTTATTTGTTACAGCCCTATTTTAAATGGCCGTTTGCTTCCTTGGTTCTGGTTTTTCTGCTGTTATATGCCTCTTTCCATTTTAACGAACCACCTCTCGTTAATTTCACCTTGGAACTGGATCCTGTCAACGCAAAGCTTTATTATGAAAAAGGCGATGAAAAGATTCTGGTTAAAAAGGTTAATGGTGAATATACTGTGCCACGTGGATTTCATAAATTCTTTGTTGAGGCTGATGGATATGTATCTGTACCCCGACGTTACAGAGTCACTTCGTATGGACTTCTCGATACCGATTCGGGAGAGACCATGAAAACGATCAAATTGGAAGAAGAGATGTTCCCTCTTTATGTTAAAATACCTTTTGAGATTGCTGACGGCTGTAATTTATGGATAAATAATCATAAAACCATTATTAATAAAAAAGATGAAAATAATAAATATATTGATGAAAATAATAAAGTGTGGTATAGATGGGCCAACAAATATCGGAAAGGAACCTATGAAGTTTTCGCATGGAAAGAAGGGTATCAATATTTCGTAACCGAACCAATCATTTTTGACATTTCCAAGTCCGAAAAATTGCAGGAGAATCCTCAGTCCATTATCTTGGAGCCGAATACCAACAATAACGACGATTATCAAATTGAAAAACACACCCTCATTGACATGTTTTATGCTTTATCTATTGATACATGGGGCGCCTATGACAATAAAACAAGAGAGGATATTAAAAAAGAGCTTTTGAGAGTATTCAATGATTCAAAAAACACACGTGCAATAGATATTGGTACTAAATTAATGAAGTGTCGTGACGATATTATGACCTCGTATCATAAAGTAATTACGTACGATTTATATAAAGTGTCGATTAATAAAAAAGGGGATAATGATTATTATAACAATTGGAAAGATGTTCGTCTGTGTGCGGAAAATATTGATAATATTATTGATGAAATAAAAGGTGATACCTCCCATACATCTGGAAATACAAAAAATAAAAATAAAAAGGGAAATTCATTACATTTTGATAAAATCGAGATTAGGCCGAAAATTTGGAAAGCCCTCTGTATTATTCAATTAGGTAAAGAGGGGGAACAAGCAGGAAATGGGGATAAAACGCAGAATGACATAGAGAAAGACAGGGTGGATGCGGCAATGGAGGAATTCACAAAGGAAGTGATAAAACGGTGGGAGGAGGGCAACGCCGAATCCATGTCTTTTGTAGACGCCTATCGTCTAAAAATCGAAACGGTTTTTCGTTATGCCATGAAAGTAAAGGCCGAGTACTATTACAATTCCATCATTACAGATTGTAATGATGCTATTGCTTTATGTAATAAAAGTTCTTTTTCCGAAAAAGAAAAAGTGGATAAACGCAATGTTTTTTATTTTTTCCTGGGAAAAATATATTTGATGATGAAGGACCCCAATCCAGAGAAGTCGGTAGAGTATTTTACAAAAATTACGGAGCCGGAATCTAATAGTGATGGTACAGACCATTACATTGAAGCCCGTCTTGAGTTGGCGCAAGCCTATTACAATCTTTCTCAAGCGCAGCCGCAGTTTTCCGAGAAAGCCATGGATATTCTGACGACTCTTGCTCGAGAAATTAAAAACAATAATAATGACTATATCAAGCTTGACAGCGATATTAAATCACGTGTCTACAGTTTAAGAGCGTTGTGCAGAGTGGGTCGGGATGGGTTTGAAAAAATAGAGAAGTCGATTTATGACGAGGATATTCTCCAAGCTGTAAACTATAACAGGGAGTTGATTTCGGAATGGAATTCGGAATGTGAAAAAACCAAAAAACCCGACAATAACATAAAGAACTGCCTTAATATTTACCATAAATATAGAACCAAAGAGAATATACCGCATAAATAACCGGTAGAAACCATATCAGAAACGAAACAGTTGCAGGGGGGTGACAGTTATGGATTCAAAGACACTTTATATGGAGTCTACACGTCATTTTTTGGCGCCAATCCAATCGTTATTGGACGACGAAGAGGTTGCGGATATTTTAATTAACGGTCCGGATACGATTTATTATGAAAGAAAGGGAATATTACATCTTTCTGACTGTCATTTTCCATCGGTGCGATTATTGATGGCGGCGGCCATTAACATTGCGGAGTATTCGAATCGGCGCATAGATCCAGCGCATCACAGTATGGACGGACGTTTGCCGGATGGTTCCCGTGTTCATATTATTGTACCGCCCGCGGCACGTCAGGGAATTTGTATTTCGATTCGAAAATTCAAAAAGTCGAGTTTTAATATTGAATCGTTGGTACGGGGGGGAAGTTTTACTTCGGAGGTTGCCGAATTTTTACGTCTCGCTGTTTTACTGCACAAGAACACGGTTATTTCCGGTGGAACTGGAACGGGCAAGACCAGTATGTTGAATGCGTTATCCACGGCAATTCCTGATCAGGAGCGTATTATTGTGATCGAGGATAGTTCGGAGCTTCAATTGAATCAGCCGCACACGGTCTATCTGGAGGCGCAGCCGCAGATAACGGCGGGAATTCCCGGTGTATCGATTCGCGATCTGTTTGTCGATACCTTGCGTATGCGTCCGGACCGTATCGTTGTAGGTGAAATTCGTCGTGGTGAAGCTCTCGACTTGATTCAGTCCATGTTGTCCGGACATGAAGGTTCCTTAACCACCGTTCACGCCAATACGCCACGAGATGCCATGATTCGTTTGGAAACTCTCTGTTTAATGAGTGATGTCGATATGCCTGTTTATGTCGCGCGTATGCAGGTCGCCTCCGCAATTCATCTGGTCATTCAGACTTCACGATTCGCGGACGGTTCTCGACGGCTCCTTTATTTGTCCGAATGCCTCGGCCTGGATAAAGACAACCAATATATTATTAAAGATATTTATCGTTTTCGTTATGAATCTATGGACAAGAATGGACGTATCCTTGGTAATTTGTATCGTACCGGATATATTCCTTCTTTTGCAGGTGAACCGTTTGATCGCGGAATGGAAGATTATGTTAAAGAAACGGCTGGGGTCTTTGTTCCGCGGAATAAAGACCATGGGGCCGGTGAAAATACTTGATTTAGAAAGAATTTTATAAGTACTATTATGCCGAAACCTACGACAAACTGGATTTGTATCGCATTTGGCGGAACCAATACAAGAATAGCGTTTTATTCCATGGAATACGATTCGCCTGTGGAAATTGTGTTACCGACTTTATTCCATGTTAGCGAGACGGAACATGAGATTACGTCCGGAAAAAGGGTCTATTCTTTATTGGATGAAGATCCGGAGGGGATTATTCTTTTGGATCCTAACAGTTTTGAGCAAAAAAGAACTATTTGGTATGGTAAAAACAGGAATAGTATTGATGTGGTCGAACTCTTGACCGAGTTTTTTCGCATGATCAAAGGGTTTTTCGAAATGAAATATTTTAATGAGCAGTCCATTGATACATGTTTTCTTGTACTGCCGCACCGTCGTACCACGCTTCATCGTTTTCTTCATGACGCTGCAAAGAACGCCGGTTTTAGCAATATTAAATTTTGTGATTTCTCTATAGGTATTGTTACGGCCTGGGCGCAACATTACAACTGTGCGACGCCGTACCTCTTATTGTGTGATCTGGGAGGTTATTCCACGAATTTTACCTATCTGGAAAAAAAATATCATGGCTTCCAGCGTATTTCCGGTACATTTAGTCACTTTGAATACGGGGCCAGTTCGATCGAAAACTCCATATTTACAAAATTCAGAGATATGGTTGCCAAACAGAATTTAGAGGAAGACATTATAGACCAATGGAATAATAGGGCAAATGCCTATAAACTCTGTATCCGTAAAAAGAAGGAGCTTTTTTTCGAAAACGGCGAATTTGATCCCATGATAAAAATTCGAAAAGCAAAAATCCTTTTAAAGGAACATTATTTACAAAAATCTGCCGAAACTTGTATTAGTTATATTTGTGATTACATAAAGAAATACATTGAGAAATACAATAAATACTGTCCAATATCCAAGACTTCGTTATTAATAACGGGCGGGGGATCCAGTCTGCCAGGAATTGAGCAAAAAATCAGACAGTATTTTAACGGCAAGATCTACATTGCGTCTCCTAAAGAGGCAAGTCCAGCGTCGGGCGCGGTTTGGTTCTATCAAAATATGGATGTCTTTCCTTTGGGAAAGGACGATCAAGAGAAACTCTTTTTTTCTATATATCAACAGGCGTTGATGGGAGATCCCAGTGCTGAATATCAAGTGGCAAAATGTTATGCCAAGGGACGGGGAGTTCCTATCAGTGTCGAGGAGTCCGCCTATTGGTTTGAACAGGCCGCCGATCATGGAATTGAAAAGGCTATGCGCCAAATTGCCAGTTATTATGAAAAAGGACTCGGCGTTTTTCCAGACTTGCAAAAGGCGAAAGCTTTTAGGGAAAAAGCAACGTTGCAAATGAAAACCGACAAAAAAAACAAATCCGCCGCTATGCTTCCGGGAAATTTAACGAATGTTGAAGATCGGGAGGCTTCCACGAACTCCGATTGGAATTCTCCTGTTATTACACCCACTTTCTTGAAAAAAAGGGCAAAAAAAGAATTAATGATGAAAAGAAAAAATGTACTTGGACAAGTTATTGCCGCTGTTCTCTGTTTGATCATTTTTTTGTTGGGGATTAAAACGTTATTTATTATTTCTCCTGTTTTTCATGTCGTTAGTTCCATTTCCCTGGGAATTATGCTGGTTATGGCTTTCTTGTGTTTCATTTTTACGGCTATTACTTCGGTTCAATTGGTTCGTCTTTATCTGATTAATGAATTAACTCCAAATATACGAAAGACTTGACGTATGTTTATGGAAACAATATAAATATTCAGGAAGACCGAGATGATTATAAAATATAAATGTGAATGTGGAACGGAATACACCTATAACGACACAGTGATTGGCCATTCAATCAAGTGTTTTTATTGTGGACGTACTTTTGTTATTTCTGCCGCTTTATTAAATAAAAATAAACCACCAACGAAAAAATCAAATACGATACACCCAACGTCCCCTGCTCCAGATATACCCAAAAATCAAGACAATACAGCTTCGAATCCTATACAGAACAAAGTTCCTACCAAAAAGACACGAAAAGATGCCACTTTTTATGATGATTTTGCAGAAGAAGTAATCATTGGTGCGTCTCCAGGTAAAAAAACAGAGAATGGTTCTTCTTCTGTTTCCAAAATATCGCAAGGAAATACTCCACCGCCGATCAACAGAAAATCGGGAACGAGTGTCATTCCACCGCCGATCAACAGAAATGCGGGAGCGAATGTCACTCCACCGCCGATCAACAGAAAATCGGGAACGAGTGTCACTCCACCGCCGATCAACAGAAATGCGGGAACGAGTGTCAC
>CAYUAP010000031.1:28570-41623 GCA_964442735.1 uncultured Planctomycetaceae bacterium
CGGGAACGAGTGTCACTCCACCGCCGATCAACAGAAATGCGGGAACGAGTGTCACACCTCCGCAGATCAACAGAAATGCGGGAATGACCCCTCCTCCGGTTATTTCCGGGAATACGACGACGAAAAAAGACGATTCAATTGCCCAAGGGTTTCAATTATATCGTGCCGCAGTTTCCGAACAAGCACAGGACGACGAGATTCATGAAAACGAAGTGTATCAGGAAGGAAAGCCTTCACTGGAAATCATTTCCGATCCGGAAGAGAAATACGAAGAATATAGTTACAACAATGAAGAATTGGGGAATTTCGATCAAAAGATACCTTCTGAAGAACCGCTTTTGGATGAAGAGTTAATATCGGTTACTGATCCACAGCAGAAGTCGGATGACTTGCATGATGCTTCTTCTCTAATCCATAATCATTATGCCTTGAAACAAACCATAAAAGTAGGCGGAATGGGACGTATTATTTTAGCGCGCGATAATATTATGGAGCGTTTGGTGGCTATTAAGGAGATTCGGCCCGAGTTATTGAAAGAATATAAAAATGCGGAGATGTATCGTAAACGTTTAATACTGGAAGCCAAGATAACAGGGTATCTGGATCACCCGGGTATTGTTCCGGTTTATTCACTGGATACGGATAAAAATGGAAATCCCTTTTATGTTATGCGATGTATTCGGGGAATTACTTTTGAAGAAGCTATTAAAAATTTTCATGTCCAGGGAACGATACAGATGATGCGAGACCTCCTGCGCCGCTTTATAGAAATTTGTCAAATTATTGCCTATGCCCATGATTTAGGGGTTATTCATCGAGATATTAAACCGGTTAATTTAATGCTCGGAAACTTCGGGGCGACTTTTGTTATGGATTGGGGGCTGGCAAAAAAAATACAAGTTAATTCCAACGATTTGGAAATGGAAGAAGAATCCAATAAAATATTTTCTTTTGGAGGGGATGACATGCGTCTGACTCAACTAGGGGCGGTTGTCGGAACTCGTTGGTATCGTTCTCCCGAATACCTGCGTACGCAACAAAATACGGTTCAAAATGACATTTACGCCCTTGGAGTAACTTTATATAAATTCTTAACGAACAAATTACCCTATTATCATGATACTATGCGCGAAAATACCGTTTTTACATTACAAACGCCGAAACCTCCACACGAACTTAATAAATTAGTGGATAAAGTTTTGGCCGCTATTTGTATGAAAGCCATTTCCCAGGATTGTGACATTCGTTATTCCTCGGCCATGAATTTTGCCGATGACATTCAGCGGTGGCTTGAAAATCAACCTGTTACCGCTTATGAATACAGCTTTTGGGAACGGTTTTGCCATAAATTTCAAAGAAACTAATGGACAATACACTATAAATATTTGTTATTTTATACTAATATCAAATAATGTTGTTATTGACAAATATATTTTTGTTAAATATAATGTATGTCATTTATTAGGAACGGGTATTTTTAATGGGTATAAATTTTTATTTTATTTCATGATCTTTTGCTTGAAATAATATTTTTATTTGAATGAGCACAGGAGAACACAATGTGTAAGACAAATAATATCGTGTGTAATGTCCTTTTGTTTTTATTCGTGTTTGCAGCAAGTGTGAATGCGAATAAAACATATGTATTTTCTGCACCAACAGAAGTTAAGACGATTATTCAAAAGGTCAACACCAACTTGGAGGAGGAACTTCTTCAATTGGAGATACCGTCAAAATTGAACGTGGAAAAAGCCGCGATAATTACGATTGTATACAAAAACAATCGAAAAGAAGCCATTAAAGCGCCTCTATTGTCTTTGAGTGTCCGGAATAAAAAGGGACTGGAACAGGGAATTTTATCATTGAATCCTTTATCGTTGCCGAAGGATTATCAATGGGCCTATTATCCTCAATCAAGTTCACCACATTTAAAACTTCTGGCGCGCGGAATATCAGGAGGAATGGTCTTGCCCGGCGAAACGGTTCGGATTCCGATTTACTGGTCCGGTTGGCTGAAGCCTCGTATTGAGGAACCCTTCTTTTGTCTCTTGGGCATGATACATGCCGATAATGATACGCCATTGAATCTCGAACAGTTAAAAAAAGATCTCATGGCCGATAATTACTCGTTACATACTTGGAATATTGTATGGAATCGCCTCTCTACCATCTTGGGAACAAGTTATTCCTCCTATATTTCCGGTATGAACGATATTGCCGATTCATTACAAATGGCGGGACAGAATGTACGTGATATCGATACTTTAAGTCGATATCTTGCGTTATGGGCTAATGATTCGTTTAATCCTCTACGTACTATTGCAAGTTCAACGGACATTACAGAGAATTCGGATGACGGCCCTTTGACTTTTGATAGATCTTATATCGCTACATTTACCGACCGTTTGATTAATTCGAAGGTAGGAATCGGTTGGGATCATAATTGGAACTGGGCACTGACGGTTGATAAACTTAATAATGTTGTTCTCCATGGGCCTCATGGTGCCAATGTCTATTTCATTTATAATAATGATTCCATTTGGCATACTTCTTCGCCCTTTACTCTTTCGCAAAACAAAGATCTTTCCTGGAGTGTGAAGAATGGTGGTACCGAATATCTCTTTAATACAAAAGGTATATTAACAACCATTAAAAAAAATAATGGTGATAAAGCGGTCTTGAGTTATGAAAAAAATCTTTTGACAAGTATCAAACTATCCTCGGGACCTGCTCTTTCTTTTCTCTATAACAAAAATGGAAATATTGAATCCATTTCCGATTCCAATAATCGAAAAACGGTGTATCAATACGATGAAACGGGAGAGTATCTTGTCAAGGTTACTCGTAATGATGGAAAATCAATTACGTACTGTTACGAAGACGAGTTGCAAAAATCATCACAAGGATATTTGACTTCCGTTATTGATTTCGAGGGAAATAATCTCTCTTTCCTCTATGATGAACAAGGAGTTTTATGTGGATTGGCTTCCAATGGTGATCATTCCAGGAGCTTTTTGAAAAACCGTTTCGATTCGATGGAAATAAATAAATACGATTTTTCTGTTAATGGCGATTTTATTGCTTCCTTCTGGTTGAACGATTCTGGAAAAATAGGGTTAATTGACGACAATGATGGAAATACGGTTTCTTATACGCTCGATCAATGGGATCAACTCGTTGCCATTGCGCGTTCCGATTCTCCTTCTTTTAATTTTGTTCGCGATCAATTAGGACGATTGACGGAAGTACGTCAGAACAACGAAAAATCGTTTTCTTTAAATTACGATGCCAATGGTAGAATTAGTTCTTTTTCTGACGCCATGAATTATCGGACCATGTTCGAATATGATGCAAATGGTTTTATATCGCGACAAACAATGCCCAATGGAAGTGTCAATTGTTATCTGTATAGTGATCAGGGAAAATTACTCTCCTACACCGACCAAAATGGCAATACCTGTACCTATACCTATGATGATGAAAATAAAAATATTAAAAAAGTTCAATGGAGTAACAGTCAAGGTCCTGTCGAATACAGTTACGATCGTTATGATCGGCTTGTAACCATTAAAAATGAGAATGGTGGTCTTACCCATATTGTTTATGACGATAATGATCGTATTACATCCATTACCTGGCCGAATAAACGTTCAATTCAATATACTTGGGATGAAGATGGCCACCGTACTTCCGTGCAGTGTGGGGACGATTATTTGATTAAGTATCAGTATAATGCACAAGGACGTCTTGCACGAATACTCGACGGGAAAAAAGACGATGCCCTTCTCAAGGAATATTTATATGACGTAAATGGTCTCCTGGTTCAGGAGATTGCCGGAAACGGTGTGATTGACCAATATCAGAGAAAAATGGATGGTTCTGTGGAGGCGATGGAAACCTTTGCCCCAAAAAATAACAGGCAAATAGCCTTTGTACGTTTACTGAAAGACGATAAAGGACGTGTTATCAATGCAAAAAGTAACAATGGTCTGTGGACCTATCGATATAACGATAGAGATCAGATTATCTATTCCTCCTATGAAAAATTTACCAAAAAACAAACTGAATCTCTACCGAAGGTAACGCCCGTTTCTAACTTTTTTCATGAAAGGGACTTTGATTCTGTCCGTTTCGGTCAACATGTCTCTTTACGTTTCGAACGCTATGCGCCTGCTTCTTTGGGAAAGATTCAATGTATTCTGCCCGATCTCTCCGATTCCGTTCAAAAATATTACGAGCCCTTAAAGCTCTACCAACATGTTCTCTGTGGGGAGGTGAAAGAGGAAAATGAAGATGCGGAAAGCGGAAATTCAACTGATAGTAAAATGAAGGACTCCATGAAAAGATTTGCCGTTGATAAAGCATGGGAATATTTTGCCAATCATGATAAAAATGGAAATAAAATCGCGGAAAAAACCAAAAAATCAAATGGTCCTGCTTCCGAACGAAATGATTCTGTCGAGAATGAGAAAGATGATATTACCGATAAACCTTCTCTGGAATTCGGCAATATCAACACAAGAATTAAGACGATTTTGAAAAATACGTTCCAGGATGTTAATAAAAAAAGTAATAGTGAAGACGGCAGTAAAAAACAAAAAATTTCCGCGACTTTGGCAAAAAATCTAAAGCAACAGATCAATCAAGTTGTTCTGGAAGAAGTCATAAAAGAGCTCGACGGCATTATGGGCAGTAAAAATGGTACGTTCGGTCAAGATTCCGAATCCGGAGAACTCCTTAAAGATAATTGGAAATCCGTTAATTTGAAGACCCAAAGAATGATTGACGAGATTAACAAGGATATTTCTAACGATAAAACGGAAAAAAGTGAAACCGGTTCAGATAATGAATTCGATGATCAAATTGATAAATTTCAAGATCAAATAAATCGTTCGATCAATTACAATATTGATAAATATCGTAAAAACGTTGCCAAACGGGAATTTCAGAAACAGAATGCGGGACAGGCAAATAATGTGATTCAAGGGTCGTCAAATGGTTCGTTGCCTTCTGGTAATAATTCCGAAAACTCTAATGACTCCAAAAATACGAAAGAGAATAATTCACAAAAGGATAAATCACAATACATTCCGGTTCCTGTTGACCAAAACGGAACCTCGGGAACTTCGACTCCTGTTTCCGATTCCAGCTCAAAAAATGATGACGAGAAGGTTATTTATGCCTATACTGATAAAGATTATTCCGAAGACCCCAACTCATCTGATTCCAATAACTCTAATATTTTGGACGGATTAAGCGATTTGGTCGGAACTAACGATTCAACCGGAACGAGTAATTCAACCGGAACGAGTAATTCAACTGGAACGAGTAATTCAACTGGAACGAGTAATTCAACCGGAACGAGTAATTCAACCGGAACGGGTAATTCAACTGGAACGGGAAATTCAACTGGAACGGGAAATTCAACCGGAACGGGTAATTCAACCGGAACGGGTAATTCAACCGGAACGGGTAATTCAACTGGAACGGGTAATTCAACTGGAACGGGTAATTCCGAGCAGACCGTCATAACGCCCATTGAAGGAGATGGTATTGTTTTTGAACCTGTTGTAACAAAGCCTGCGGGAAAGGGAGGTGCGGAAAACGGAGGAGAATCCTCTTCCGATACAACAACTTCTGGAAATTCTGCGGTTGATTCAAATAACGACGAAGCTTCGACCTCTTCGGGATTGGATACTGTCAAAGAGGGACATACTGATAATAGTACAGACGTTTCAAGTCATAATGACAGGACCCCCTTGAAGCCAAATCCAAATACTATTTATCAATATAATAATTCGACGACCGATAAAAAGAACCCGTCAACCGAAGTGTCAAGTGTAAAGACCGAAAAAATTTATAATTATAACAATAGGAATCAATTGGTTTCTTCGAACGACAAAGACTATACCTATGATAAAAATGGATCGTTGACATCTGTTATCGATAAAAAAACAGGAGAAAAAACGTCTATAGAGTGGAACGAAAAAGGGGAATTGACATCGGCTGTGCTTGCCGATGGAACAACAAAAAAAATAGAATATGATTCCTTTGGAAATCAGGTGGCGGAAACGGCTTCTTCTATTGACAATTCTGTTTCGAAAACGGAGTCCATTGTGGATCCCATAACAGGCAAGGCCCTTGTCGAATATGATCAGAATGGCAACGTACAAGATACTTTAGTATGGGGAAATGGACTTGTCAGTTCCATCGATAAAGAAGGAAATGCATGTTATAACAGCTACGATGAACGTGGTAATACTATTGCCATTACCGATAAAGATCAGAATGTTATGGAGAGAATATCTTTTGGTCCTAATAACGAGGTCCTTTCTGCTTCCAACTCTTCCGATAATATTTATCAGACGGAGGGAAAAAATGGTTCATCTATTGTTATTAAAGACCGTAATGTTACCATCGTGAAATCAGAGGACTCCTATACTGATACCAATACCGGACAATGTATAAAAGAGGATGCGAATGATTACACTGATTGGACGGAAATTATTAATAGTGTAAAAAATGTAACTGGTAATGGTTCGATTTTAGTAGATTTGGGTAACAATCTGACAACGAATAGTTTGGATCGATGGATTATTAACGGACGGAAGGTTTTCTGGGAAAAATCTCCACTAACAGAAGGGAATATCTTTGATCTTTTAGAAAAGATTGGAATTAAATTACCTAAAGATCCTAAAATATTAAAAACGGTAGAAGATTTATTAACAAAGGTTCCATTATTAAAAAATATAAAGGCAAAAGATATAATAAAAGTTTTACCGAATATTTTAACGACAATTTCCGAGGGGCTCAACACGGTACAAAACGTTCGGGATGACGGATGGGCGCTTGGACTTTGTAAATCGGTATTTGAAACGTCCGGTTCGCTTGGAGGTTCTGCTCTTGGCAGGCTCGGAGGAATTTCTTTGGGGGGAGCTTCTGGTACTTTAGCGGCTCCTGTTGTCGGAACGATTACCGGGGCCGCCATCGCTGGGGCTGTTGGGTCTGCTGCTGGTGGGTATATCGGAAGTAGACTTGGTGAATCTGTCGGTAACAAAGTTTGTCCCTGGCTTATTGACAAAATAAAACAGTCACAAACAACTCAAAATGCCGAATGTTGTGGTGACAACAATCTCGATAAAAATCAAATATCCGATATTCTGAAAGATCCAATTGATATCGATAAACAATTTGAAGATCTTGAAGATTCCTTCGATCATTTGGTCCAAGTTGATTTTGAAGTTCCGGATCCTTTCGAACAAGTGGGACCTGGCATGAATACTTCAGGCAAGGAAACCGAAAGTGGATCTCCAGGAAAAACGACTCATACCGGACTGAGTACATTAGGGGAATTGGAGACGCCTGTTTATCAGTCAGATTCAAAAAAAGAAAACTAACTTTCGTGTAACTTGACTATGTAACTTGACTATGTAACTTGACTGTGTAACTTGACTGTGTAATTTGACTATGTAATTTGGTAACCATTCATAGATATAAAGTGAAACCGCGGATAACACTGTTTTTCACGGATAGTTTTTGGCAAACAAACTTTTTTATGATAAAATTATTTATTAGAATAGATAAAAATGTTTAGTATGCTATTGTAAATATTGTATTTTATGGCAGACTATCTGTGTTTATCCGTGATATCCGTGGTTTCAAAATCGTTCGTGAATGTTTACGTAATTTGACTGTGTAATTTGATTACGTAATTTGACTGTGTAAAAGATTGTGGAACAGGATTATGGTGAAGGTATTCGAAAAGAGATTGTTTTATATTTATGGTGCCGGAGGTCTTTTGCTTCCGGGCTTGGCCTGGTTATGCTTTCTTCTTTTCCATCGTTTGCCGATGGGACCGTTACAGTCTTTTACCGAATTTTATCTCTTTTTTCTCTGTGCTTTTTGCGCGGTTACGGATATTTGGAACGGTCATATTTATAATGCGGTCGTTTATCCCGCGATTATCTTCTTGTTGGGGGCCGCTTTTATAACGGAGTATACTACGAAGGGATATCTCTATCTCGGGGAAAATATCTTGTTTGCGGAAGCGTTAACCGGTTCTTTTGTCTGTTTCCTTTTGACTTTGATTCCCTATCTTGGTGCCTATGGTGGGGCGGGTGACGTTAAATTGGCTACTGTCTTGGGGGCCGGACTGGGGTTGACCGATGGTATCTTTGCCCTCGGTGGAGCTTTCGTGGTAACCGCTCTTCTGGGAGTATTTGTTATATTTGGAAAAGATTGGAAAAAAGTCTTTACGCGTGAAAAAAAAACAAAGGTGGAACGAGACGAAAAGATGTCCGATAGTAATCAAAAAGAGGATACTCTTTGGAAACAGCGTTTGGTTTTACCGTTTGCGCCGGGAATCTTCATTATGATCATTTTGATTTATTTCTATCATTTTACCTTGTAAAATGGAACAAGGCAATTTTATGGATTTTTATTACGAAAAAGGAAAAAACAATGAAAAAGAAGAAGTTGCGTTCCGGTTTGATTACCATTGATTATGTGATTGTAACTGGTATTGTTTTTCCTATTTCGGTTATTTTATTTTGGATTTTATGGAGGGGGTTGTCTCATTTATATTATTTTACCTCTATAACGCTGGGATGGGCCCTTTTTTAAAGAACCGGGTGTCAAATGGATTATTTTCATTTTAAATTATGCTTTATTATGGACTACATACCGTTTCTGATCTTATGTTCGGGATGTTGTATTTTTCTCGCCTTCTACTTTCATTCTTTCAAAAAAACGATGACTTTTTTTAAGCGGTTTATCAAGGAAGAAAGTGGGGCGGCCTATTCGATTTCGTTTTTACTAACTTTGCCTGTCTATATGTTTTTCATGTGCCTGGTTATTGAGTTGACTTTTACTTTAACCGCAAAAATGGGAACGATACATGCCGCACATGCCGCTGTTCGTGCCGCTGCCGTCTATAATACTGTCAATCGTCCCGACGAGCGTGGAAATGATTTTCTGACGGATCGTGCAAAAAAGAAAGCGCATAAAGCCGCTATTTTGGCGATTGTTCCTTTCAGTAGTGGTTCGGATAACGTTGGAACGGCTTCGCAAGACGCCCTGGATTATTGTAATGCGTATAATGCGCACCTGTCTCGCTTCAATATAAACAATCCTGTGAATGACAGTTATGTTTTGCGCCGCTATCAAGGTGCAGAAAAAAGAATTGAAACAGATGTTGCTATTAATAGTGAAAATACCGATTATCCATGGAAGCAAAATCTTGTTGCCACTGTTTCCTATTCTGCTCCGTTTCGTATACCCTATATCGGTTATATTCTGGGAGGGAGTACTGTTGATGGAAAATGTGTCTTAAAATTGACGGAAAAAGGTTTTTTACCTATTGAACTTCCCTATAACGATACCGGGTTTTTAGGAGTTCCTGTTATGTCTGACGATCAAATTAAAGGCGAATAGGAAAAAACGATTAGGGTGATTCTATCCAGGGAGTTTATATCAATGACACAAAATAAATTTCGGTTTTTTATGAATTTCCACTGCGAGAAGGAAGGGGGAATGATCTTTTCTCTTGGTGTCGCTCTGGTTGCCATGGCTTTACTGCTCGCCTATATCTTTAATTTAAGTTCGGAACTGATTGAACGAGAAAAAATGCAGCATGCAGCCGATTCCGCCGCCTATTCCTCTGCCGTTTGGATGGCCCGGGGAATGAATACAATTGCCTCGATCAATCACTCCATTGGTGAACAAGTCGCCTTCTGTATCGCCCTTGAAGCATTTGGGGGCCCTGAAGCTAATGGATCCGCTTTTGAGCCTTGTAGAGAAGAACGGAATATTATTAATGAAGCTAAAATGGCAGGAACCTCCTATTGTAGTTTGTCGCCCAATCCTTATATCAAAGGGGTTGAAAGTCGTATTGTGAATACAATGGTTGACTGGCTTAAAGATGGAAAAAATTATGCCGCTGCCGCTTGTTATGATGCCAAATTGACTTTAAAATATTATATGATTATGACGTTAAGAGTTAAAATGGCCGGTACAATTCTTATAAATCTGGGAAAAACTGTCCCTTGGTTACGCTTTCTTATTCCTATAGGATTGGCCTTGCATGCTTCTGTCGAGTATTATTTTTTAAAGGCTTTTATTGAATATCCAATAATACTTGTGATGGAGCAAAATATTAGATTTTTGGCAAGTGCTAAAAAAATTCTCTATTACAGCAATATTGAAGAAAATGTTCAAAATGCCCAAAAAATAGCTGGTGAAACAGATAGTACCGTATATGATAATATTAAAACAAGTATGGAAGAATTAAAAAACACCTATAAATTTGAAAATTATTGTATTGCGTCCTCCAAGACTCATGTTCCTGATGAATTAGGTGATCAACGTGCTTTTTTACCACTTTGCCGGGAAAAAACCTCCAATACAAAGGGAAAAGTAACTCAAAACCGTGCTGTCCTTAAAAATTCCCCTTGGGTTGCTGGAATCAATTCTCCTTATAAAGAACTTCCTGAAATACCGATTGATGGTCTCAATACCGATATTTTTGATACGACAACGGCGCGTCAAGCTGTAAAAGACGCTCAAAGTAAAAATGATGCTCAATCCAGAAAAAAGAGAAAAAAGGCTAGAGGAGCGATTAGTAATGCTACCAATCAAATCAATCAAATGAGTTCTGGAAAATATGGTCCGGACACAAAGTGGGGGTTTTCCAATAATCCTAGTGTTTGGAGTTATCCGAGTGGTTGTTTTGATTATACTTCAGAATCTGTATCACAATGGGTTCGGGCAAGTTATCCGGTGGTCGATGTTCTTCGTGACGCTGTTGTCAACTATTATACAAAAGGTTCCAGGAATTCCTTTAAACTGGATAGTGAATTTGCGATTTCAAATAATGTTAAGCAGTCTGTTAACGGAACTGATATAACGGATATGGATATTGAGAATAGAATTAAGTCACTTGAGAGTAAACTTGGTAGTCTTGTCTCTTTTGATGTCCTTGGCGCATTTGGAATGTATGATTTATCCTTGTCGGGATTTACAACTTGGTATTCCGGTTGGGTTTATCGATATGCTTTAAGTGAATCCTATTATTTTCGGACACATTCGAATCGCCCCTATTCCAATAATCCCATGTGTCGTAAAGAATGTTTTTTATATGTGATACCGGGAACGGTGGCCGAAAATAAAGGCAATGAAATGGTATGGACCGACATGGAATACGGTGCTCCTCTTATTGATGAAATGTTTACTGTTACGGTTGCGATTTCTGCTAAAAAGCATAAACCACAGACGGAAATAAAATCGAGAAAAGAAAATCTGAATGGTAACGAGAATGATGGGACGGAAGGAGCAACACAAAAACGTATTTTTGTACGTCGGGGGGAAGATAATTGCAATATAACGGTTGCGCAAGCAATGTTTTATCCAGCTACGGGAAGAAATTCCAAGGGTAATGGAACACTGAAAGATTTAGACAATGATTTAGATTATCAGCCTCTAACCGCTTGGGATACATTACAATGGAAAAACTATAATCCGGGGGGACCTCCGATATTTGAGGCATTAGAATGGTATAATCCGCCAACCACCAATTATTCGGAAAGTTTAAGTTTTACAGACCTGTTTTCAAATAACAGAGTATTTGCAGACCATAATGGAACCAGACGGATGTTTTCCTGGCACGCCATGTTATGTCCCGTTTCTCAAGCCGGTTTGCGGCGTTTGGCCGAGGACTCGAATGCAGAACGTAATATGAGTCAAGCGGTTCAACATGCCGCAGACTCTGCACGACTCCTGGTACATTAAGGTAAAACCGTGTCGTTTTAATTGGCTAACAATTGGTGTTTTTTATACGGAGAGAATTTCTTTTTTTGAAAAGGGTTTTCTCTATTTAGATTCTTAATGTATTGACTATAGGTCAATATACATTTTTGAAACGATGAATTTCATGGATTGACACGGTTTATTTATACAAAATACAGTGTTTTACAATATATTTATAAATATTTTTATGGTAATTCTTTTATTGAAATAGGAGTTATTTGTCAAAATATTATCCGTGAAAATCAGTGTTATCCATCGTTATAAATAAATTTATTTACCGTTCGAGTCAGAGAGAAGGAATGAATTTCATGATTTACCGAAAAGAAAAATATAAAGGAATGGCTCCTTTGGAATTCGTTATGGTTTTTCCTGCTTTGTTTGCGTTACTTGTCATGATCTTTTATTGCAGTATTGTCGTTTTTAAAACATTGACAAACGATCATCTGACAAATTTTTATCTTTGGGGCAGTCGTTATCCGGAGACAAAAAATTCAAATAATAGAAAATTGATTGATGCCAAGTATGATAAATGGCAGATTAATGTTGATTTTTCGGAATGTTCACTATCTCCGTTAACATTTGAGAATCAGGGAAAAATCAAGTCCACTTCAATCAATGCTATCAGGACAGGACTCTATTTTGATAAAGTATGGAAAACAAGCAGATCCTTAACGAATGACAACTCGGCAAAAAGTTCTGAAGCGTATATAAAGACAACCTCAACACATCAACTCTATATCGGTACCTGGGACTCCGAAACACTGGCTCTTTTCCCAAATAAATCTGATAACAATTCGGGTTCTTTTCAAAATATGCGTAATAACAATCGTGCTGTATTTTTAAGACAACAGGGAAGTCAATTGATGAAAAGCAGAAAAGATACCAATAGTACAAAGATCTATTCATCGAATATACTGAATATTTCCAATAATTAATAATAACGTTAATATTTGTACTATTAAGTCCATTGCAATCACCCCCAAACGAAGGAATTCCAAATATAGCAAAGAAGACCATCTATAATTCAATTTTGCTGTTTTACAAGAATTTATCAAAAAAGGTAACCATTCACGAACGATTTTGGAACCACGGATATCATGGATAAACACTGACAGTCTGCCGTAAAATACAATATTTTACAATAACAAACTAATTTTTACAATAACAAACGAAACATTTTTATCTATTATAATAAATTAATTTTATCATAAAAAAGTTTGTTTGCCAAAAAACTATCCGTGAAAATCAGTG
>CAYUAP010000032.1:0-41046 GCA_964442735.1 uncultured Planctomycetaceae bacterium
TATCCGTGATATCGATGTTTATCCGTGATATCGATGTTTATCCGTGATATTGATGGTTATCCGTGATATTGATGTTTATCCGTGATATCGGTGGTTATCCGTGATATCGGTGGTTCCAAAATCGATCGTGAATGATTACGAGTAAAGAAAAACAGGCAGGAGACAGAAAAGTGATACGGGCAGCAAAAGTACTTTCGAACATAGATGTATGGGGACCGGTTCCGTCAGGATGGAAGCGGCGACATCTTTTAGGATTGCAGGGAATGGACAAAGAGGAGATAACGATTTTACTCGACCAGGCCCAGCGGTTTCGTTCGGAGATTTTGGAGCGATCAGAGACCCATCGTAAAATCCCATTACTTGCAGGCAAGGCAATCGTCAACCTTTTCTTCGAAAATTCAACACGAACAAAAACAAGTTTTGGGTTGGCAGGTCGGCGATTAGGGGCCGATATTATTGATTTTTCCGCGTCGACGAGCAGTATGTCCAAGGGGGAAACGATTATAGATACCGCCCGAAACATTAAAGCCATGGGAATAGACGCCGTTGTGATTCGACACAGTTGTCCCGGAACCCCCCATTTACTAGCCGAAGAACTCTCCGATTGTAATATAATTAATGCAGGCGACGGTACCCATGAACATCCGACACAGGCACTTCTGGATATCTTGACAATTCGCCAGAAGTTTAAAACATTAAAGGGACTGACTGTTGCGCTTGTCGGAGATATCGCCCATAGTCGAACGGCTCGTTCCAATATTTGGGGACTTAAAGCCTTGGGGGCTCGGGTTATTGTTTGTGGGCCCTCAACTCTGGTTGACCCCTGCTGGGAACATTGGAAGGTCGAATACAGTTATTCGCTCGATGATATTCTCCCGGAAGTCGATGTCTTTAATTTATTGAGAATACAGTTCGAACGTCAAGTTGTTCGTCCATTTCCTTCGATTCGGGAATACGCACATCTTTACGCCATGGATGCGTCTCGCTTGAGTCGATGCAAAAAAAATGTTTTGATTATTGCTCCCGGCCCTATTAATCGCGGCGTCGAAATAACTCCTGACGTGGCCGATGGTCCACAATCCGCTATTTTGGATCAGGTTACGAATGGGGTGGCCGTCCGAATGGCCGCCCTCTGGATGTGCTTGAGCCATTAAGTCGAATATCATTTATATATTTTATCAAAAAACCTCTTGTCTTAAATGACAGAAAAGATTACACTACCCATAATGATATTTTCCTTCGGGGAGGAACATAAACTTCAGGGTGTTCGAATTGGTATTTGATAGAGTATTGAAATGAATAGACATATTTTGAATAAATCTATAAATCGAGTGTGGATACATACTTTATTGCCACTGTCGGATTGTTTCGACAGATTGGTTTCATTTCATTTTCTCTTGATGATTCTTCTTTTGATATTTTATGGTTGTTGTGATATTTCCTGGGCCCAATATCCCAATAGTGTGAATGATTCATGTCGTTCAAATGATGGGGGTAACAACATGGCTTTTGTTCAGGATGACTGGGAGAACAATTATTCCAATTATGTATCGACTTCGGTTCTGGAGGAACAGAGGAACAGGCGCGAATCGGACGATCAGAATAACGGAGGTCGGGATAAACATTCAGGAGCATTTCCTCTGGTCGATTACAAACATTGGGAGGAACACGATGTTCAGGAGTGGAAATATCAAATTATGCCCCTGGGATTGATCTATCCTTCCTATCTGGCCGGTCGTAAAGAGCCGCGATTGGGATGTGTCTTTACGAACGAGCAGGATTACGGTTGGTTATGGGACATTCAATTTGGAGGTCGGGTTCCTTTATTTCGCTATGGAACGACAACGGCCATTCGCCCGGAAGGTTTTCAGATTGATATGGAAGGGGCGGCTCTGCTTCGTCTTGACTTCGAACGTCATTCCGAACTGGCGGGTACCGACTATCGAGCGGGCCTCCCTGTTACCTATGGAACAAAACATTGGCAATATAAATTGGCATATTATCATGTCAGTTCCCATTTAGGTGATAATTATTTAATGGCCGACTATCGAAAAAGAGTTCAATATGTACGAGATGAAATAGTGGTTGGAACGTCCTGGCGTCCCATTGATTCCATTCGCTTTTATGGTGAAATAGGTTGGGCGTTTCATAAAGGAGATACAACAGAGCCCTGGGAACTTCAGTTTGGGGCGGAGTATTCCGCGCCCTATCAGCCCAATCACGAAAAGGGATCCCCTTTTTTTGCTATTAATGGTCATCTTTTTGAAGAACTGAATTTCGGTGGTTATCTTAATATACAGGTGGGTTGGCAGTGGCGTAATCCGGCTAATGGACTCTTCCGATTAGGTCTTGAATATTATGATGGCTGTGACGATCTTTTCCAATTCCATAAAATGTACCAGCGCAAAATAGGGGGAATCATCTCCTATGATTTTTAAGAGGAAATGGTTTTGACTCAACCAAAAGAGAATGAAATATTGTCAGATGAATCTTCATGTCTGCCAAGGAAGTACATGTTTTATAACCCTCTGGTTCCATGTTTTTTGGCTGCGATAGTGGGTATACTGATTTGTCGATGGATCTTTGTGCCGATCTGGATTTGGACAATTCTCTTTTTTCTTGTTTTGATCCTTTTAATCCTGCTTCGTAATTATATTTCCTATAATTTTACCGGAGTTCTTTTTGTCTGTGTCTTAATGGTGACTCTATTTGGTTTTCGTTGTCAGTATTATACCCATGTTTTTCCGGAAAATGATTTGGGAAGGCAAGCACGACGTGAACGACGTCCCATACAAATGCGGGGCTGGATTGCGGAGCAACCTGCCTGTCGTGTTCCGGTTCCAAGTTTATTAGGGCAAAATATAGAAAAGACGGGAGTGACCCGTTGTGTTGCTGTTGTCGATCAAATTCGGGATCGAGGAAATTGGATAGACAGTTCGGGCAAGACATTTCTCTCTATCTCCGAAGAAATAACCTGGCTCAAGGTTGGAGACTATTTTGAATTGGAAGGTTTTTTCAGTCGTCCACAATCGGCAGGAAATCCCTATGAATTCGACCGGCGCGATTATTTACTGTCTCGACGGATAACGACTGAAACCAGTGTCAATAGTTCGTTGAATATTCGACTCGTTCGCGCGAAGGATCGATGGTTGATTGCTCGCTGGTTTGCCGAATTACGTCTTTTTTCCGCCCAAATTTTTGATAATCGTTTGTCTTCATCCAATGCGGCACTAGCCAAGGCTATGATTTTGGGAATTCGTGATGACCTCGATGAAGAGTTTTTGGAACGCTTTAAAGAGACCGGTATGGTTCATCTTCTGGCCATTTCCGGTCTTCATTTAAGTATTGTCGCCGGTTTCTGTCTCCTGATTCTGCAATTTTGTGGCTGTTCCATTCGTACAAAGTACATTATTTTAGGACTGGTTATCTGTTTTTATCTTGCTCTGACGGATATGAAGCCCCCTGTCATTCGCGCGGCTATTCTGATTCTTGTTTTTTGCGTTGGTAATATATTCTCGTACAATGCGTTTGGAGTAAATTCTCTGGTTCTGGCCGCCTTAATTCTTTTGATGTATAATCCTTGTGAACTCTTTAATTTTGGAACTCAACTTTCCTTTTTAGCGACAGGAATTTTCTTCTGGCTTCCTGGATTTGACAATATATTAACAACTTCTCGTTTACACGTGGTAAAGGAAAAGGACGAGGAAGATACATTGGCAAAAGAGACAAGAGACGAGGAGGGTGTATTCTCAACATTCATGAAATACCTTTTAACCGTGGAATGGGGACGATTACTGATAACATCCGGAACGTTTTTGATGAAATTATTTTTTGATTGTCTGGTCATCTGGCTTGTTTTACTACCGTTAATAGCGAATAAAGTCAATTTACTGACTCCGATTGCGTTACTGATTAATCCATTAATAATACTCCCATTATCGTTTGCCTTAAATACAGCCGTTCTTTTAATGGTTACCAGTTGGCTTCTTCCTTGGGAACTAACCTGTTTATCCTGGCTGACCGATAAAACATTTGATCTTTTCCTTAACATTCTGACCTGGGCGCACTCTTGTCCCTACGGTTGTTTTCAGGTGGCTTGTCCTTCTGATATCTGGTGTCTCGGATTTTATATTCCTCTGGTTATCGCCACTTTATATCCGGAAATTCGATATTATTGGAAGCAAATTTTTATTTTTCTCGGTTTATGGACAGTTGGTGGTCTAATGATCGTGGGAATAACCAGGTACCAAACCCAACGAAATGACGTTCTCCATATTCAAATAGTTTCTGTAGGTCATGGTAGTGCTTTTATTCTACAGTATCCGGACAATAGAATAATACTTTTCGATTGTGGTAGTTTTTCATCTCCACATCGTGCAGGTTCCACGATAGCTCGCACCTTGTGGAATATGGGAGTATCAAAAGTCGATATCGTTGTGTTTTCCCATGCGGACTCCGACCATTACAATGCGTTTGAACAAATCGCCGAACAATTTACAGTAGGAACGGTGATTGTATCTCCCATTATGTTTGAAAAACAAAACGAATTTGTACAGACACTCAAACATTTATTGGAGGAGAAAAAAATTCCGATTCACACCTGTTCCGGGGGTGATACACTGGCGGAATTCGGTTTTTCGGAAATTCGATTTTTGCATCCGATTTTGAATGATTGGTCGAGAATTTCCGCAACTCGAACGAACGAGAACAGTCTGGTCATGATGGTGGAGCATCTGGGGCGACATATTTTATTTCCCGGTGACCTTGATATGGAAGCGGCAGCATTCCTTAATGAAAAACCGGTCAAATTAGAAGTTCTGTTGTCACCGCATCATGGTGGTAATTCGGATGGATATCAGGAGTTATTGGACTGGGGAAAACCCGACTGGGTTATTATTAGTGGAGGTTCTTTTCAGCGCAATCCGGATTCGGAACAGGAACTCAAGGAGAAAGGAATCACGGTCTACAATACATTTGATACTGGGGCCGTTTTCATTGATATTCAAAAATCGAAGGAAGGGAAGGGGACCATTTCAGTTACGACATTTCGAAAAAACATGGCCTTGTAAATATCATTCTTTCATCGTAATAAAGCAGGAGAGAAGCAGAACGAAGCCGCCAGTTGCAATACATTGACCAATTTGGTCGGGAACAGGGATACGAAGCGGACGGGCCGTTAAATTGCCTTCACTGTCCTTTACCATGAGGGCAAATTGTTTATCCGGTTGAAATTTACGTATTAAGAACCCGGAAATGGTACTGTTCAAGACGACACTCTGAACGATTATCATTTCTATCCCAAAAATTAAGAATAGAACACCTGTTAATGCAATATGCTCTTTTTTGATTTTCATAATTGTCTCCTTTTTTCAATAATTCAAATATTAATTGATTACAAGAGGACTTCTCAATTTTCAAGGAGTTCTCCTTGTGTTATTTACAATTAAAAAAGAACGGTGACGCTTTTATGAAATTATTGCGGATGAATGCCTTTTTATAGAGGTTTTTGTTTAAAATATTACATCCACTGTAATAAAAAAGAGGGAAACTTTTTGTGTTAAGTTTCCCCTCAAAAAACTTTACTAAAGTTTTCCCTCTTTTTTTGATTCAGTCTTCCTGTCTTGTAGGGGCCAATTCGATATTACAGAGCGATTGACCTGCTGTAATTTTTGCCTTAATCTGAAAAAAGGTGAATACATCACAGATTTTCCAATAATTTTCTTTTAGTATAAATCATTTATAAATCATTGCCAATTGGTAGTCAACAAAAATAATAAAAAAAAGGAAAACTTCTTTAAAATTTCTTTACAAGATACAAGTAATTCATATAATAATTAGGAAAGAATGTAATTTGAAACCAGTTTTGAATAATGAAAGAAAAAAATGACTAATAAATATTCCGTTGAAGGAATGGCCTGTACCGGATGTGCGGCTCATTTGGAGGCCCAACTAAAGAAGACGAAGGGTATTTTGACCGTTTCTGTTGATTTTACAGCAAAAGAGGTGACAATTGGACTGGATTCGGACCAAATCTCGAACGAAGAGATTCTCCAGACGGCGGCCGATGCCGGATTTACTTTAACCTTAATCTTTTCTGCTTAATACTAATTGTGTAATACTATACTACGACGTTATAAATTTGGCATTTCCTGGGAGCGCGGATGTCTCGTCCGTATTCTCCAAAACAGGGGTATCGCCTGTTTTGAAAAATAGACTTTTATAACGACCTTGAGTATAATATTGGAGAATTATGATGCCATTAGATAATGAAACAGTCGCTAGTAACCCCGGTAATGTATCTCTCTCGAAGAAAAAATTGAAATATATTTATCCGGAAATAACTTCCTGGAAATATATAATTTTTCGATTGATATATGTATGTCAATCGCATAAAACGTTAAGGAGTCAAATTAACGATTGTATGATGGATGGAGACTGCAATCCAGCAGTAGTAATTTCCACTTCTCCTTTATTGGTCTCTGCCTATTCGGAAAATATGGATTGTGCCGTACTCATACGGTATCCCGATTCTTTTGTCAAACGCTATAATCTGAAAAGTGGAACAAGACTCTTGAGTGTTAATACATATTGCGAGAGTAATCTGTTTGGCGATATGAATCCTGGTCCCGAATACACCGGTGTTTGGAATGATTTTCAACCACGTATTGCCGAATTCGTCAGTGATGATAATGATATTATCGAGCAAAACAAAAAGATTTTTACCGAAAAAGATTGGAAAAAAACGTGGGACTACGGTATTCTATATACACAAACGTTTCCACAGCAGGCACGGGATGGTTATCGCCTTTTGGGCGATTTACTTGAATACTGATTTTGAAATGATGGAACGTTTCTTCTGTATTCCTTTAATATAGAGGTGTTCCCCACTTTTAACTTAATGAAATATGCAAATATATATTATTATATATTGTATGTTATATATTATTGTGTGTTGAAATCTTAAATTTATGAACTCGGGAATTTAACGGGAATTTAAAGAGAATCCATTACCAAATGTTGTAACCGTTCACGGATATGAAATGAAACCACGGATATAAAATGAAACCACGGATAACACTGATTTTCACGGATAGTTTTTTAGCAAACAAACTTTTTTATGATAAAATTATTTATGATAATAGATAAAATTGTTTTTTTTATTGTAAAATATTGTATTTTACGGGAGACTATCTGTGTTTATCCGTGATATCCATGGTTCCAAAATCGTTCGTGAATGGTTACCAAATTTTTTATATACAGCCATTGCATACCGTACCTTCTTCCACTATAATAATATCAGGTGATTTATTGGATGCGTTAGTTCGCGACTTCCAATCATTTTATTAGTGATATTATTATTTGTTGCGT
Source organism: uncultured Planctomycetaceae bacterium (assembly GCA_964442735.1). GTDB lineage: Bacteria > Planctomycetota > Planctomycetia > Pirellulales > Thermoguttaceae > JAUNBG01. The sequence goes on from CAYUAP010000032.1 coordinate 7,369, forward strand.
TATATATTTATTATGGAAAATATCTTGAATCGTTTATCGACGGGTATACCTGGTTTGGACGAAAAAATAGGGGGAGGACTCCTACCTGGCTCTATGTGTGTACTGGTTGGCTCTTCCGGAATTGGGAAGACGCAATTTGGTCTTCAGTTTTTACAGCGTGGCCTTGACGAAGAGGGAAAACGAGGATTTATTCTTGACCTGACGGCGCGAGGTGATTCGCAAAAACATTCGGACTATGCCAAGAGTCTTTTTAACTGGGATCTTCGGTCGGAAGTTTTACATACATTTGATCCGGCGTCTTTTTTTGACGATAATCGACCGTTGGGGGATTATTTGGATGTTTTGTCCAGTCAGAAAAAGCGGGTAACACGTCATGATCTCGATTTTGATCAATGGCTCGACTGGAAATCGACGCTGGTTCGACAGTTGGATGCTACAATTGATTTCTTTTTTTCCCATTTTACTCGAGGTTCGCGCCGATTCATTATTGACGGAATCGAACCTGTAGATCATCAGGGGGATTCCATTCAATTTGAACTGTTGGAATATGTATACCATCAATTAGTACAGAAGGAAGCAGAGTGGGTTGCCCGGGATCTGTTTCGGCAGCATTTTCGGACCTGGGAATCGGAAATAAAAAAGCATTTATATCCGCGGGAAGAGTTGGGATGTATGGTCTTGTACACTTCGCCTGATTCACTTCTTGATGTAATGATCAACCGTTCCTTGGAAGAAGGTGATTTATTTGCTGGAGCCAATACGATCATCTATATGGGAAAAGTACGTGATGGTTTGAAATTCCGACGTGCCATGTATGTATTCAAGCATCGCGGCAGTGTTTGTCCAGACGAAATACTGTTTTACGATATTGGCGATAATGGACTTTATTTATTGCCGAATTAATAAAGGAGAATTAGATTATGACCGAAAACAATAAAACATCCAACGTTCTTCGGCGCCAGGCGGAGCAGGAATTCGAGGATGAATTGACCATACTTCAGGAGGAAGACCGTAATCAGAAGCACGAAAAGCCGAAGAATTGGCACATGTCCCCCTGGGCGGTCAAATTCTATATTATGGGCGGGAAACTAGCCAATGGAAAAGAGATTACGCCGAAATATATCGGTAAAGATCGTTTAATCGAAATAGCGATAGCCACACTGGCTACAGATCGTGCACTTCTCCTTTACGGTCTGCCGGGCACGGCTAAATCATGGGTTAGTGAACATTTGGCGGCGGCCATTAGTGGCGATTCGACCTTAATCGTTCAGGGAACGGCGGGAACTGATGAATCGGCAATGCGTTATGGATGGAACTACGCGATGCTTCTCGCCGAAGGACCGTCAGAAAAGGCACTTGTCGAGAGTCCCATGATGCGGGCCATGACGAACGGTCAACTGGTACGAATCGAAGAATTAACCCGTATTGCCAGTGATGTTCAGGATACTCTAATCACGATTCTGTCGGAGAAAACACTTCCTATTCCGGAATTGAATTCGCGAGTTCAGGCGGAAAAAGGCTTTAATGTGATCGCAACGGCCAATAATCGCGATCGGGGGGTTAATGAACTGTCCAGTGCTCTTTCACGACGTTTCAATACGGTTGTTTTGCCTTTGCCGGAAACCCTGGATGAAGAAGTCGATATTGTTCAACGTCGCGTGGAGCAACTTGGAAAAGTCCTTGAATTTCCGGTCAAGAAGCCCGCGCGGGAAGAGATTATTCGGGTCGTTACTATTTTTCGCGAACTTCGTGATGGTTTGACCACCGATGGTCGGGTCAAGGTAAAGTCCCCGAGTGGTACTCTATCGACGGCAGAAGCCATTTCCGTTGTTATCAGTGGAATGGCCATGGCTGGATATTATGGTGATGGATCGCTCTGTGCGAACGATCTGGCCGCTGGTATTATCGGCAGTATTGTCAAGGATCCGGTTCAGGATGCCATTGTTTGGAAGGAGTATTTACAGACGGTTGTTAAAGAGCGTAATTCCTGGAAGGACCTCTATCGCGCCTGTCGGGAGATCAGTTAATGAACGTTCATATATTCGGTATCCGACATCATGGACCGGGCTGTTCCCGTGCGCTCCAGAAGGCGTTTTGTGAACTTGCTCCTGATATTGTCCTTGTCGAAGGGCCTCCGGAAGGTAACGATATTTTTTCATTTGTGGATCATTGCGAAATGAAGCCTCCTGTTGCCCTTCTCGTCTATCCGGAAGATAAACCGGATTCGGCAGTCTTTTATCCCTTCGCCTCGTTTTCACCGGAATGGAATGCCATTCAATATGCGGTGAAAAATTCAATTCCGGTCCGTTTTATGGATTTTCCGTTAAAGTATCGATTTGCCATGGACCGACAAAACGCGGCTAATGAATCAGAACCGGAGTCCGATTCCTTGCCTCCGGAGGAAGATGATTCGGGAGAGGAGAACACGTCCGAATCGTTGGAGCCTCAATCCGAGATTTTGCAGGCAGAATCCCGGGAAATAATAATTCCCCCTGAATGGGAAATTCGTCTGGACCCAATTGGATTTCTGGCACGGGTAGCGGGCTACCCGGAGAGTGAAAAATGGTGGGATCGGGTCATAGAGCAATCGGAGGATTCCGAAGGGATCTTTACGGGGATTATGGAGGCTATGTCGGCCCTGCGCCAGAAGGCGGACGAATTCGAAAAAGCAAACCAGGAGACACAAGCCGAATCTCCAATTCCCGGTCTATCGATGGAAGATCTGTTTTTTGCCTCCCAGTATTATGAACCATATAGGGAGGCGTCCATGCGGCAGGCCATACGGCAGGCCTTGACCGATGGATTTCAAAAAATCGCGGTTGTATGTGGAGCCTGGCACGCCCCTGTTCTTCAATTGGAGACAACGGATCCCTATTGGAAAACGGCCATTCCAGTCAAGAAGGCGGATACGGTACTGCTAGCGAAATTACCGAAGGTAAAAACGGCGGTGACCTGGTGTCCCTGGACCTATTCACGTCTGGCAGAACGGAGTGGATATCGGGCCGGAGTTGAGTCTCCCGGCTGGTATCAGCATTTATGGCAGAATTCGGATACGGCAGTCCCCCGATGGATGGTTCGTGCGGCAGATACACTTCGAAGGGAAGGTCTTGATGTCGCTCCGGCCAGTGTGATCGAAGCGGTCCGTCTGGCCGGGACTCTGGCCGCGCTTCGGGAACGAACCGCACCTTCTCTTGACGAAGTACGTGATGCGATTCTAACCGTCTTTTGTTCCGGTAATACGGTACCCATGGAATTCATTCGGATTCAATTGGAAATAGGATTCGAACTGGGATCCGTACCGGATTCCGTTCCAGTCGTTCCTTTATATCAGGACATTCAATCGGAGCAGAAACGTCTGCGCCTAAAGGTAACATCGGAGATTAAGAAACTGGATCTCGACCTGCGGGATGAAAGAGATCGCGATAAAAGTCGTCTCTTCCATCGATTGAATCTTTTGAATATTCCCTGGGGAAGTCTCGCATCCGATTCTAATCGTTCCAAGGGAACCTTCCATGAAATTTGGGAGGTGGCTTGGAATGTCGAATTTGTTGTTCGAATTATTGAGTCAAGTATATATGGCTGTACTTTAAAAGAGGCTGCTGGACGGTTTGTCCTGGAAGAAGCGAAAAAGAATCCTTCACTAGCCCCATTGACCGTCCTTTTGGAGGAGGTCCTTCCGGCGGAACTTGACACGACGATTCTGGACGCATTATTGGATCTGCTTCGCAACGAAGCGGCGGTCTCCTCGGATTTCTCTTCCATGATACAGGCTCTCCCCCCTCTTGTCAATATTATTCATTACGGCGATGTACGGCAGACACGACTTGATCATCTTGAACCAGTATTTGACGGATTGTTCGAACGCGTTTTAATTGGCCTGATTCCAGGCTGTGTTTTGATTAACGAGGAAATGACGGAACAGCGTATCATGGAACTGGAAACTGTTCAAACAAGTCTGGAACTCCTTAATTCTGAAGACCGATTACGCGAATGGTTTAAGGTTTTGTATCAGTTGGCCCTGGACGACCGAATTCCGGCTCTTCTACGCGGTCGTGCAACACGATTTTTATTTGAACGCAAGGAATTGGAACAGGATGAACTTGTCCGGCGTATACAAATTTTGGCGGGTCCTGGAGTCGATGCCATGTCAATGGCTCTCTGGATGGAAGGTTTTCTGAAGGGGAGCGGACAGGTTATTTTGTGTATTGATTCCATTTGGACGATATTAAATTACTGGCTCTGTTCCCTCAACACGGATATGTTTATGGAGATGGCCGCACTTCTTCGGCGTGCCTTTACCTACTTTACGGGACCGGAACTCAAAAAAATGGGGGCGAAGATTAAAAATCTGACCGTAGATACATTGGGTGAAAATCCCGAAAATCTTGTAACTGAAGAAAAACAAAAGAAGGAATCAATGGATTTTCTGGACGAAAATCGGATTCGAAAAATAATTCCGGTTTTAGAGGATATATTAAAACCGTAGTGGGAAGAACAGGAATAAAAGGAGTACAAGATGCCAAGTATAATATCCGAGAAAGAGCGTTTAAGACGCTGGCGCATAATATTGGGATCGAAGGTGGAGGACGAGACGGGCGCGCTCGGAGATGATAAATTATGTAAAATGGATAGGGCCCTGGAAATGCTTTATCAGCCGCGAGACGAACAAGAAAATCACCGTAGCGGTAATTTAGGAGGTTCTTCTCCCGTTGTGAATCGTTGGCTGGGCGATATACGAACCTATTTTCCGACCTCGGTGGTCCGAATTATGCAACGGGATGCTCTGGAACGCCTCGATCTCCAACAAATGTTAATGGAACCGGAATTACTTGAGTCGATGGAGCCGGATATCCATTTGGTTTCGACTCTGATTTCCTTAAAAAATGTCATACCGTCCAAGACGAAGGCCACGGCCCGAATGGTGGTCGGTCGTTTGGTCGATCAACTCCTGACGAAATTGAGAACGAAGACAATTACGGCTGTACGTGGTATGCTGGATAAAGCGTCGCGAACAACACGTCCCCGATATAACGAACTTGATTTCCATCGAACGATTCGGAAGAATCTTAAAAATTGGCAGAGAGACAAAAAGTTTTTAATTGTAGACAGTCCTGTTGGATACGGACGGAAACGTCAAGCTCTTAAAGAAATTGTTTTATGCGTTGATCAAAGTGGATCTATGGCCACATCCGTTGTCTATTCGAGTATTTTTGCGGCTGTATTGGCTTCGATTCATGCCGTTTCCGTCAAATTGGTTGTATTTGATACGGCTGTTATCGATTTAACAGAAATGCTAGCCGATCCTGTAGACGTTTTATTTGGTACTCAATTGGGAGGTGGAACCGATATAAATCAGGCGATTGGCTATTGCGAAACGTTGATAACGCGTCCAAACGATACAATTTTTGTCTTGATAACGGACCTTTATGAAGGTGGAAATGCGAATGATATGTTTGTACGTGTTCAGACATTGGTACAAAAAGGGGTTTCCATGATCTGTCTTCTGGCGTTAAGTGACGAAGGAACGCCTTTTTATAATAACGCATATGCTCTTCGTATGGCTTCCTTGGGTATACCGACCTTCGGATGTACTCCAGACCTGTTTCCCGATTTAATGGCGGCAGCCATTAATCACCAGAATTTAACCCAATGGGCCGGAAATCACGATATTAATGTCGAACGAAACGTTTCCGATCAAATTTAAAACGATCCCTAAAACAAGGGGGTTCTATTTTTCGGCTTGACCAGGTTCTTTAAAAATGGTAACCGTTCACGGATATCACGGATAAACACTGGTAGTCTGTCGTAAAATACAATATATTACAATAACAAACTAAACAATTTTATCTATTATCATAAATAATTATATCATAAAAAAGTTTGTTTGCCAAAAAACTATCCGTGAAAATCAGTGTTATCCGTGGTTTCACTTTATATCCGTGAACGGTTACGAACCATATTACCTTTATGGAGATTTTGAACATTGCAGATCATGTAATCATATCCTCCTAAAATCGTGAAATTATACTGTTGAATCTGCTATATACTGTTGGATCGGCTATATACTGTTGAATCTGTCATATTTTGTTGAATCTGTCATATATTGAGTGGCATTATGGAACGATGGCGCCACACTTTTTCAGGAGGTTTTTAATTCGATTTATATCGAGCAGGTCGGGAGAAGTGTTTTCAAGAGCGGCAAGAGCGGCAGAGGCACCTGCAGCTTGTCCGGATGCCATACAGGATGCCTGAACACGAAGTGCGGAGTTGGCCAGACGATCACTACTGATACAACGGCCAGCCACCTGTAGATTCTTTATATCCTTGACGAGGAGAGCGCGAAGTGGTATAGTCGGAACAATCCCTTCCTGAAGATGTTTTGGATGAACGCCCGTTGCATTTTCGTGTATATCGACCGGATAGAACGCAAAAGCGAGCGAGTCGTCCCAACGTCGTCCGGAGACATAATCATCGACGGAGATCAGATATTCGCCCTGAATGCGCCAGGTTTCGCGAACGCCGACTTCCGGCTGCATTGAGACAATTTTCGCCGATTCACCACCGGGTAATGTTTTGAGAAAACGATAATAACGTAACATGGCACGTCTACCTTCGAGATTGGTATTTGTTCGGAGTTGTGCGGTCGAACTGTCAGCGCCGTAGACATAATTTTTACTGCTCGATGTACTAAAGAGGAAGTCGATTCCATTACCTTTACGAGCATCTTCCGGCTTGAGACGTCCTTCGCGAATCGCTGCCTGGTACATTGCTTCGATCTCTTTACGATAAGGCGTATTTCTGCTAATATTATGACTGATAACATAATTATAGGTTCCAGGCTGTGTTACCGATTCACGAAGTCGTTTCGCTCCCGCCAGATGGGCTAGTGAACCGTTTCCCGTACAGTCAACGAGTTGTTTACAGAAGATCGTGCGCATTTCTCCTTGGGCGGCTGTCGTCAGTTTCCAGTTATATCCATCAATGTTTGATTTTTCGACAGTGGACGGCGCTTCAAAATAACGTATCTCGACCTTGGCTTCATTACAGAGCTCTTCCGCGATCGCTACGTAAATCGGAATATTAATCTCGATCTGATGTTTCCAATGATTTTGTCCGGTTGGAATGGAGAAATCAGGGAGTGGATCACCGGCAAGTTCGACAGTTCGTGTTACCCATTCCCAGCCGATTCCGGCAATGATCTGTTTGCCCCAGGCATGAAAGAGACCTGGAAATCGTACTCCCCCGGTTGTCGCTTGTCCACCCGGCTGAAAACCCGACTCAATTAAAATTGTTCGGGCCCCTGCTCGTCCCGACTGGACTGCGGCGGGAATCCCAGCCGAACCCGCTCCAACAACGACAACATCGGTCTTGACCTCGTCTGCAGAAATATTCATTAAAAATGAAATCAATAATGCAATGATTAAAAAACCTTTTTTCATTAGATATTACCTCGTTATTTGAAAATGTATTTTTTGTTCTTTTAGTTATTTAAACGGAGAGGGAACTTTCATTTCGGATGGTTTGTCATTTTTTACCATAAACTCTTCAAAAATACTTGTATTCATGGAAATACCGAGGGTATATCGAAATTCTCAAGAGATTTTTGAAATAACTTTAACATTATTATATCAAAAGTTGTATGCCAGGTCAATATATTTGTTCCTTGTAAATAAAATGACATCTGATTTACGGATGGAGAAGACTTCCACGTTTGACAAGAGATAACAAATACGTAATATCAAAATAAATACGTAATGTCAAAATACTGTATATTTATACAATAGGGGAAGTTAAATGTAAAAATTTGAAGTATATAGGATATTTTTTGGAAAAAGTTGTATACAGTGGTGACTACTCTATAGAAAATGGTATTGGATGTATTTACCGATTTCCATTTTTTGATACTCTAACAAAAAGAGGCAGATTAAAGGTATTAATGTAACCATTCGCGAACGATTTTGGAACCACGGATCAACACAGATAATCTGCCGTAAAATACAATATATTACAATAATAAACTAAACAATTTTATACTCAAGGTTGTTATAAAAGTCTATTTTTCAAAACAGGCGAGACGCCTGTTTTGGAGGATGCGGACGAGACCTGCCTGCCGTCAGGCATGGCGTCCGCGCTTCCGGGAAATGCCGAATTTATAATGTCGTACAGTCTATCTATTATAATAAATTAATTTATCATAAAAAAGTTTGTTTGCCAAAAAACTATCCGTGAAAATCAGTGTTATCCATGGTTTCACTTTATATCCGTGAACGGTTACTGGAAAAAGGCCATTAACCTATGGTAAACGGTTACTAGCCAAACGTATTTTGTTTTGACAGATGGGTTCATTCGAGATTCCCAATACAAACGTAATTTCAATGGGTATTGTCCACGGAAAATTTATGCAACGTTACTGAAAAAAGTTATCGTTGAACGCGCCCACTGGCGTTGCCTTTCATTAAAGTTTCCACCTCCGTACACTTCGTGTAATTGAAGTCGCCATAAATGGAATGTGCAAGACAACTCGACGCAACCGCAAATCGAATGACATCCTTTGGATCGGAATATTCCGGTGTTGTCATAGCATAAATCAATCCGGCGGCAAAAGCGTCACCTCCACCAACCCGATCAACAATAGAACGTATTTCATAGGGCGTATATTCCCCCTGTTCGTTCAACGGTGCGAAATACGATTTGCCTTTTACTGTATCGTAAAACATTCCCCCCCAATTATTATGGGAAGCAGAAATACTCTCCCGTAGTGTTATTGCTATATATTTCAAATTCGGAAATTGATGCGCAACCTTCTGTGCCACTTCCGGATATCGTGCAATGTCCAGTTTACCAAGCTCCGTATCCGTATTTTCCGCCTTTATTCCCAATACATCCGAACAGTCACTTTCATTGGCAACAAGTACGTCAACAAATGGAAGTATTTCCGTCATGGTCTTCCGTGCCAGTTCCCGATTGGAACAAGCGGGATTCCAATGCCATAATTTTTTACGGAAATTAAGGTCCATCGAAATGGTCATTCCCTTTTCTCTAGCCTTCTTTACCGCCTGAAGCGTTGCCTGTGCCGCCTCTGAAGAAAGAGATGGCGTTATTCCTGTCGTATGAAACCAGTCATAACCCTCTAACAGTTCCTCCCAATTGTATAAACATGGAGAGGCAATCGCAATACTGGAACCTGCCCGATCATAAACAACATTACTGGCACGCTGATTGGCACCTGCCTCGACAAAATAAATTCCCAGTCGCCCTTCCTGGGAACGCTGAATTCCGGCAGTCTCCACCCCCATCCGACGCAAGGTCATTATACAGGCGTCTGCAATATCATTTTTGGGAAGAACTGTAATAAAAGCGGATTCTCCGCCTAACATGGCAATAGAGACGGCCACATTGGCCTCCGCTCCCGCAAATGTTAGATCGGCTCGACCCGGAAATGATTGAATGAATCGCAAAAATCCTTCCGGTGCGATTCGCATCATGATTTCACCAAATGTAATTACTTTTTTCATGGATTATATTTTTCCAATCTTCTTTAAATATTTAACCGAAGCTTCAACAGCATCAAAATTATCAATTCCTTTTTTAGGATATTGCTCCAGAATATACCATTGCGAATGAGCTTTATTCTCGCAAAAACCGAAGATACGCGCCCAATCGGCCGTGTCATTCCCTTCACCTAAAATTGTACCATCAGGACCCGGTGCCTTGATATGAACAATCTTCTGCCGAGTCGAAAATTTTTCCATTGATTGATAGGGATCTGCGCCCGCATTAATACAATTTGCGATATCAATCTGCATTAGAACATTTTCTTTTGTCCTACTGAAGAAGAGGTCCCAGGCAGTTGTTTTACCAACCATGGCGAAATCGTCCGGATGACAATGATATCCGACAAACATCCCAATTTTTCCCGCCTTCCAGGCGAGTTCATTCACGAGATTGGCCGACATGCGATTACCCGCATCCGTAGAATTGATCTTGCCTAAACCGCTGCCGATAATTAAATGCTCGTTACCAATGATTTTATTGAAGGTGACCGTCTTCTCGAAATTATCCGCTAACAGATCTTGAATGACTAAATGGGTTCCGACCGCCTTAAGATGACAATCGTCCAAAACCTTCCGAATAAATTCCGGCTTAAGATTGTAATAACCGGCGAACTCGACCCCTTGAAAACCAAGATCGACCGCACGTGCCATTGTCGTTGCAAAATCCTTCTGCGCATATCCTGCCACTGAATTAATTTGTAATGCAAATGAAATTTTCTTTTTATCCATAATTCTCTCCTGCTTTAATTGTAAATTAAACCTAAATCAAGTATCCGTTCATTAATTTCCTGAACATCGCCTTCTTCCAGTTCCACCGATCCTGCCCTTGCATTGATACGAACCTGTTCCACGTTACGGCACCCACATAAAACGTGCATTTTTTCATATTGCGCTGCCGTCCAGGCTATAACCAATTGACCAGCGGTTAAATCATATTTTTCTGCAATATTACGGAATTCGTTTAAACATGAATTGATTTTTTTAACGTTATTAGGAGTAAAACGTGGATTGTTTTTCCGAAGATCGCCCGGATTGTATTCGCGATTCGGATCGATTTTTCCTGTTAATAGACCGTTTTCCATAGGAGAATAGGCGAAGAAACTGATTTTCCGCTTTTTACACTCCTCCATAATACCGTTTTTTTCTACTGATCGATCCAGGAGTGAATAGCGTTCCTGATCAATATCCAATTCTCCCTGATCGGCATATTTGATTAATTGGTCCAGAGAAGCATTGGAAATACCAATAGCCCGAATTTTTCCTGCCTGTTTAAGTTCCTGTAGTGCCCCCATCGTATCTGCAATAGGTGTTGTTTTATCTCCGACATGATGAACCTGCATAATATCAATGTAGTCGACACCGAGTCGGCGAAGACTGTCTTCGACCCCCTGTCGAATGGCATCCGGATGAAGATAACGATAGACTGCCCATTTCTCCAAGGTATCAGTTCGACCAATATCATTCGAATAGACATGAAATTCGCCCTTGCCGGATACCCATTCTTTTGTATCCCAGGAGAGTCCGCATTTACTAGCCAGAACATAACTATCCCGACGTATTCCTTTTATCGCTTTTCCGACGATTTCTTCCGAACGGCCAAACCCATAGATTGGTGCGGTATCAATTAAGGTAATACCTTCATCCAAAGCGGCATGAAGTGCTCCAATAGCTTCTTTTTCTTCAGAACCCCCCCATAACCAGCCCCCGAAAACCCAGGTCCCCAACGCTATCGATGATGCCTCAATATCCGTTAAACCTATTCTTCTGTATTGCATTATTTTCCTTCTTTATTTATTTTTTATAGACAATATAATTCAGCGCCTCAATTTTTTTACCCTGCCAGGTACGTGGACCGTTATTATAATTAGTGATAATAACCGTTCCATCGGAAAACACAGTTCGGAAGAGGTTTTTCTCAAGCATGTCATGGGATTCCATGAATTCATATTGTAAATATTTGAGTTTTTCGAATTCGTCATAACCTTCTTTAATTTTCTTAACGGAATTAACCAGTTCTTCTTCTGTTCCACAGGTAATATCCGAATCCCCCATCCAGTTACTGCCGGAATGTTTAAATTTAGAATAGAAGTAGAAGATGGGACGTCCGCCGAATTCGACCAGTTTCAGTCGGGAGACGGGCTCTTTTATCGTATAATTAACGGTATCGGTATAGGGATTGTTCAAGACGATTCCATTATAAACGATTTGCCAAATGGGTACATGCCGTTCGATTAAAGGATTCAGTTTCGAACCTGGTTTGTAGAAGGAGATATAAAGAGCGTAGTCTAAATTGGAAATGCAGTAATCGAACCCACCTTCGGAACCAAGTCCACCGAGCTGTTTTTTCGCTTCCGCAAAAATTTTATTGGTCCAAAACGCATAATCTTTTTTTGTTAATGGATGTTCCTTCGACCAACATGTTCGCGGATTGACCGTCGAAAAAACGTCGATGTAATGAAGACCATAAAAACCGTAATTCTTGAGTGTGATCAGATCATTTTTAACGAACCGTTCATACATACATTTAGGACATGTTTCATACATGTTTCCTCCCCCCCAAGTCGTATAGGTATTCAGTGTACCGTCCTTTTTGCGGAGTAGAAAACCTTCATCCCATAATCCACCGATTTGCGATGCACGATAGGCATCCGAATTATTGGTATGACAGACGATCTGGAAACCGTCTTTTTTAGCATTATCAATGGCTGATCGAAGTTTGGTCTCTCCACCGAGTCGTTCGTCAGGTGGAAAAATTTGTGGATATCGACCATCATGACCTCCGATATTCCAGCCGACCAAACAAAATTCCGCGCGATTCACTCCCTGTTTTTTGAATTCCTTGACAATATCGACGAATCGATTGAAGGTTATTACCGCTTTCATGGGCGGTTCATTTTCCGCGTTCTGTTCCTTAACAGGAGAAGGGACAGGTTTCCAGCCCAAACGAACGCGAATCTCCATGGAGTTGGCGGCGTATTGAAGTGCCGGATTGTTTTTTGTACGTTCCTTGAGAGGAATACAGGCACCACGATTAAGTTGATATTGACGATAAACCTTGGCAATATCGGAATAGGTGACCTTCTCCTTGTCGGGGAGAAGATGGAATTCAAGAACGATATCTTCATAGGGAACGGCCTCCTGTAAATCAAAACGTGGGTAAACCTTGTAGACATCGTTTTTAAGATCGACGAGGAAATCGGCTTCATAGCAGAATCCGGTTAAGATAACTGTCATGGCCGCCTGCGGTGTTTTTACACCGAACATGGGCATGATGACATTGGGATTGCGATATTGACCGTTCGCCCGTTTTTGGAACGTTCCATACATTCCATTGGCAAAAACATAGAAACCATCGTCACCCGCCATGGCCGTTGCCCAAGGATGATGAACTTCCAATTTCGAGAATCCCGCTGGTATCGACTTCGCCGGAATCGTCAAATATTGAACAGAATCCTTTTCCACAAGCGGTATTGTTCTGACTTCTTTTTTGCCCTTGGTATCCAATAGAATGATCTGCGCATCCAATGCCTGAACGGCAGTCGTTCCCGCCAATAGGAGAAAACCTAAAATCGCTGTTATACAAAACTTCATTTAAATTACCTTTTTTAACAAATGTGTTTTATTATTTAATGTGTTTTATTATTTATTGAAAAACAACTTCCATCTCAAGAAATCTGCTTTTAATGAACAGAATGAACTAACAATGGATAGAATCATTTTGATCTAAAGATACAATCCTTGTTTTTATACTGTACGACATTATAAATTCGGCATTTCCAGGGAGGACGTCTCGTCCGCATCCTCCCAAACAGGCGTCTCGTCTGTTTTGAAAAACAGACTTTTATAACGACCTTGAGTATACTTTTTTTTGGACGTAACTCCTGATGGAAGGAATAACGCTATTCGTTTACATTCTTTCACATTCTTTCATGGAAAATGCAGGATTTTTTACAAGAAGAAAACCTGTAAATTCCCTCAAATTTTTTGTTTCATCGTGAAGTCCCCTTCAAGATGTTATTTTACGGCTATTACCAGTAACTTGAATGGAACTTTTTGAAAAACATTCCTTCAAGTCCTTCTTAAAATGTTCACAGGAGTTACAGTTTCTTCAGCCTTCTATTGTTTCCAAAAATTCTGGTTCCTGTTTTTTTTATTCTACAGTCACAAATTTATTCTACAGTGTAAATTTATTCTACGGTCACAAAAACACCTTCTCCTGACTTGAGTGGAAAAGTGTAGAACCCGAGATTGTCCGGACAGATGACTTCGGGACAGCCGCGATACCAGGCGGTTATTTTACTTCCGACAATTTTAATTTTAGCTGTTGTTGCCAGTTCCCCTTCCAATTCTGCCATATTTACCAGAGTAAATGCAGTACCATGGCCTTTCTTTTTCTCGAAACATCCAATTAAGAGAGGATCCGGACAATTGATTTTTTCAATGGTTTTAAATTCGGTATAGGGAGTCGATATTCGCAAATAGGGTACTTTTTCTGTATAGTTATGATTGAACGCTCCCAGATTTTTGTATTGGACAAAAATGTCCGAAATCCGTTTGAGTTCGTGAAACACTGGACGAGCCGCGAACCAGGCGGGCGTCTTCCGACTATTAACATCGACCAGAGACGGGAATTCCTCCTGATAACCGGCATAGGTCCAACAGAGGATTCCCTTGCAGCCGAAGGAGAGCATGGAATAACATTGCCATCGATATTCGTCTTCTGTTGGTGTCCGTTTACTCGGTATCCACCCGAATGTTTGAATGTAACACCAGAAATCACGATTGTGCTCCCGAGCCGAGGTGGCAATGATATTGATAGACTCTATATAGTCTTTATAGGTGATTTTCTGTTCTTTATTCCAGTTCAACGGGTAAATATCCGTACAGATATAATTCGTCTTGAATTTTCTACAAAAAGAATCACAATATTTTTTAAAGAGTTGTGGATCGGAGTCGTAATACTCAATAGCGGCAGCGCCCGCTCCGTATTTAAATTGAGCGGCATTGGCGTACATTGGCAGTAAATTAATATATGCCTGTCGACCGTCCATTTTTTCTGTATAGGAATTACAGAGGTCCGCTAGTTTGTCATAGGAGTCGGACCCGGGTTCGTCTGTAATGAAATGACCGCGAAAACATGGATGGTCGATATACTCCATCGTCTGTAATACGGGATCCTGATAGGCCCCATCGTTGATAAACAATTCAATACCGTATTTATCGCACCATTGTAACAGTGAAGAACGATACTGCGAACCACAAATCTGCGCCATGGAGATCAGCCAATCAAACCCACAATCTTGATAGGATCGTATGTATTCTTCGTCGAAGTCCTGTGGATTGAAATTTCCCCAGGCACCAATTCTAATTCGGTCTCGCGCAAAATATTCACGTGAATAAACGGTTTCGAATTTTGTACCGAGTTTCAATTGAATGAAATCGGTTAAGAGTAACGCCATTTCCTCCCGTGTCGGAAGGATTTTCTCCTTCATACGAATGTCCAAGGTTTTGGTCTCTATTTTGTATTGGGAAAACAGGGCCTTAATCTTGCTCCATTCGTCCATCGTCACAGTCAATTTCGGCGAAAATTTACCGTTTGTAACAGAGAAAAGATTTCGCGCGACAACGAAACGAATCGCTTTTTGATAATTACTGTCGTCTATATCGGTAATCGTAGTTGCATTTTTATTCTCGAAGGAAGAATAGTGACCAGTCTTGATGGCCATATAGGTTATGTATCCTGCACTATTGGTATCGGAGAAGGGTAATATTTCTTCCTGTTGACCTGATTTCCAGTGGACAACAACTGTTTCAGGAGCAATTTTTTTGACATAGGCAGAAGATAAAGTCTGATTTAAACAAAATTTGTCTTGATCTTCTGTTCCGGTCAGTATTCCACCGGGAATAATACATCGGTAGAAATTATCATTATATACTGTTGTCAGGGAATAATCAGGAACATCGTTTGCATCTGCTAAAAATTGGTTGGCACTCTCTTTTGTCTTAAAGAATCCGAATCGTGACAG
Organism: uncultured Planctomycetaceae bacterium; assembly: GCA_964442735.1. GTDB lineage: Bacteria > Planctomycetota > Planctomycetia > Pirellulales > Thermoguttaceae > JAUNBG01. The sequence goes on from CAYUAP010000032.1 coordinate 22,949, forward strand.
AAAAATATTATCGCCCGGAACACTTGGATTCGTTGGATCGAGTCGGAATCCGGTGATAGTATCCTTCCATTGTTTATGCTTGAATTCCATCATATCGACAACCAGATTATGCCATTGATTGTCCGTTTGAATGGGGAAGGGAGAAAAACTGGCATCGGAGAGTTGGGATAACGTTTTCGTCGTAAAAAAGAGACCCCCGATCATTATTTTGCTTTTAATACGATAACGAATGGCAAAATATCGATAATTGGCGGAGAATCCTGTTCGATCTACAGGAAGAGAAACCGTTAAATCTGTTCCCGTCGGTTTAATTTGTTGAAGGCCGAACTGCGAGATCATATTGCCTTGACCAATCGTCAGTAATTTGGCATCGGTTCCGTTATTAATAACCCACTGTGGCTCTCTGGCGTCAAGAAATGAATCGACTTCGATTTCTCCGAGAAGGAGAAAACAAAATATCAAAATGAAAAAAAATTTTTTTATGGATATCATTATGTTTCCTGTTATCTTCATTAAAGAATGTTTTTGTAACCTGCATTCCTGGGAAGTTTGCAAAAACACTCTAAAAGTTAAAATCGATCTTTTGTCCATTTTCGGATGGACCTGACCTCGAAATCTTCCAAACTGTCTGTATTATATAAACTTTCTGTATTATATAAAAAGAAGAAGACTATTTCAATAGAGATAGAATTCGTTTTGCCAATGAATCGCCTTTATCTGTTTTCGGTTTTTTATTATCGAAGAAATTCTGCATCCATTGCTGAAGATCCGATGAATTTTTACTTTTCACCCCAAGTATTTTTTGGGCTTTTTCCGACTGTCCCATTGCACGAAGTGTCAAGGCCGTCCATAAAGGATCCAATTCGTTTTTCTTTAAAATCGATTGCCGCTCCTGATCGCCGGTGAACAGTATGGCGTCATAGAACGTCCTGGCTTTTTTTTCATTTCCCAATGCCATATAGCATTGTGCGGAAAGCCAGTCTTCCAACCGTTCGTCGCACATATTCGGCCATAATTTTCCGGCCCCCAGATTTTCGGGCCATTGTCGAGCCTGTTTGAGAAAATCAAGCGCTTCTTCATACTCCTTTTGATTCATTTTTTTTACGGCACATAATAAAACGGCCTCCTGATAAAGAACACGTCCGGAACTGCTCCCTTCGTTTGGTAGAAAAACGGCCGTTCGGAGATAGTCCAGAGCTTTTTCCGGCATGTTATTGGCTAAAAGTGCCTTTGTATGGAGGAGAACCAAACGGGTATCAATCGGAAATCGTTGAATGTATTTTTCAGTGATCTCAAGACATTCCCGTACTTTATCCGACTTTAACAATTCACCAGCATAGAGTTGAGCATACATTGGTTCATTAGGTGCCAGTTCAAACGCACGTTTATAATCTGATAACCGGTCTTTTTCCAGGAGAGTACCACGGAAGATATAGAAGGGAGCATTCGTCGGTTTGTTGCCACATTCTTCCAATAGTTTGACCGCTTCATCATGACGTTCCAGAAACTCGTTCAGGACTGCCAGATAATAGTCGTGTTGCCAGGAGGTTCCATTCTGTTTGGCCCATTGCAGAATCGGGAGCGATTCCGGTCTGAATGGGAAACAGAGGTCTGTTTTTCGTTGTTCAACAATAGTCAACAGTGACGAATCATTTTTAAGCCAGGCTAGCCAGTAAAGGAGCATGGTCGGCAGTTCTTCCGGTTTACCGGAGGGGGCCGCCAGTTCGAGGATTTTTATTGCATCTTGTTTTCTACCGACGGAATGATACCAGATAGCCTGCTCCAAACAGGTTTCATGGGGCAATTCACCTTGAAGTACTTTTTGGATATCTTCTTTTTTATCCAAACCGCCCAAATAACGTTCCATTAGAATTTCATGGGTTAACGGATTTATATCGTTTGCTTCTTTTGCAAGAATCTGAAATTGTTTTTCGCCCTGTTTACCTTGTAAACGAAGGATACATAATTTAAGACGAATGGCTTCCGGATTCCTCTGGTCGTAATCCAATGCTTTTTCCGTCTTCATCATGGCGGAGAAGAGATCTTGTTCCAGTAAATAGATTTTTGCCAGGGCCGTGAACGTTAAACTACGATGAACGTCGGCCAATGCAGCCATGGAAAAGGCTTCCTTGGCATCGGTCATTCGACCTAAAGCCTTGCTAGCGATTCCATATTCATAATTGGCCATGGCGTTATAGGTATCAATTGAGAGTGCTTTAAGTACGTAATCTAACGCCATTTTGTAATCGCCACGTCGATTGGCATTGTCCGCAAGACCGATATAGGCTTGTATATACAAGGGGTCGAGTTCCAGACATTTTTTAAAATATTGGTTTGATTCCTTGTTAAGACGCTGACGCAGTGCTTCCATTCCCATCTGATACTGCCAGGAGGCACTCTTCGGATTGACAATAGGAATAATCGGTTTCCAGGGACGAGACAAAATCTCTTCCTTCTGCTTCCAGACCAAGAGATTCTGTCCTAGTCGGACCTCCAGATTTGTCGGCGTTTGTACCATGGTGTGATTGATGGTTAAGGTCTTTAATGGTTCCAAAACGATCGGTTGGGTAAAAATATGTTTTCCGTTATCGAATATTTCTATCTCGCATTTTCGGAATACAACCGGACATAAACGGACCTCGACTTTATTGCTATTAACGTCAACCTTCATGGTTCCGATCAGACTGGCGGCATTAAATCCTTTTGTCTGTAGGATCGGCATCCAGTATTCCTCCCAGGAATCGGTTCCACCTGGCGCAAATTCACGTTGTTTCATGGGGGTTTCACTACTCGAAGAAGATGCCTGATTGAAGAGTCGTCCTGATTGTATTTCCGAATACTGTTTCGCCGGTGGATCTGTCAGAAGATCTTCCCAAATCATACCGTCCCGAGAAAGCCCCCAAATCCAAATTTTACGACCACGTTTACCTTCGGTCGGAATGATCGAAACAACACCAAAATCACTGTCATGATAATAGACACCATAAAATTCCGCTAGTTTGCCAACAATATGATAGGACTTCGGACCACCAAAATCATTATTTTTATACCAGGATATGTCTTTTCCGTTTGTTTCATCGATAGGCCAGGCATGAACATCACCGTTATGTCCCAAATAATTCGTTCCTGGATTGATGTACTGCATATCATCCGAAACCGGAATTCCGATATTCATCCAGGTATAATAGGGTTGGTATTGATTGGAACTGTTGTGCCAAAAAACTTTTGTTCCGAAATAGGCGCATTTGTCGGGCAGATTGATTTCGACCGTCCATTGCGACCGCGTTATCAGATCCAGTGATCCAATAAAGCAACTGATACTGCCATCCGGTTTCTTCTGTATGGAATAATCGACCGGAGAAGAACAGTTAGGAGTATGACCAATAATCCCGATATTGGCTTCGAGTCCACCACTGGTCCAAGGACCGCGCATGGCAATATCACGAAATTTAACGACCGGATTCGAATAAAAGATCGAACGTCCGGTCGATTTTTCCGTTGCGGTCCAAATCTTCCCACCAATCTCCGGAAGAATGGTTAAGGTCAAATAGTCGTTGGAGAGTTCCACGATCTTCCATTCGCGGTTTTCCGGTTTATTCGTAAATCCCTCAAAACGGAAATAGGGATAGAATTTCGTAAAATTAGGGACCGGATTCGGATTACTGTAGGGATAGGTCTGAAATGTTTTTCGATATTCCCGATACGAGGTTTTCGCCTGAATTGAAGTCGTAACGAAAAACATCGTTAATAAAAGCGATAGAAAAACAAATTTTTTCAATCGACCCCAACAAATAGATTTCATAGAGAACATATATTTTCTCCCGTGGGTAAATAGAGATACAATGGATAAAATCTATAACAACAAACACGGAATGCGTTTGTGGTCAGATTTAATATGATAACCGTTTAATGTATTTATTTGGTGATTTCACCAATTTTCTAAAAATCGAATACCGTCAGTCGGTGTGGCAGAACGGAATACGGATCATTAATACTTGAAAATGCCTTGGAAATGGGGAAAAGACTCTTTTGGTATAATATATTATCACGATAATTACATTACCCCTTGGAGTCCTGGATGAAAAATAATAACACGCAGATTACGAATCATTTGGTTTTCAAATTCTATTGTAACTCGTCCGATTTAAGTGGGGCATTTAATTACGATATCATAATAATATGGTGATTATCTTCATTTGGGGGGCAAATATTTTGTATTTGTCCGTAATTGCCTTCCTTAAATGAAAAAGAGTATATAGTCTGAAAATACAGGGTAATTCCTGAAATACAGGGGTTACGAAGTTTAGGGGGCTAATTAAAGAACCCCCTGGACTATTATTCAATATTATTTTCTACGGAGCATGATTCGGCTATCGGCAACGGAGCAACCGGTACCTTCGGCATGAACGATCAATGGATTGATATCGCATTCGGCGATTTCAGGATGATTGTAAACCAGAGTGGCCAGACGTAACAACGTTTCTTCGACGGCTGCAATATCACACTTGGGAGCACCGCGATATCCATCCAGAACCTTGAAGGCCTTGATTTCATGAACCATACGGTCAACAGAAGACTTCGACATTGGAGCCAAACGGAAACTGACATCCTTCAGTAGTTCCACCAGTGTACCACCAAGACCAAACATCATTAAGGGACCAAAACTGGCGTCACGATTGCAACCGAGAATAACTTCAACACCTTTTTCTGCCATCTGTTCAATTAAAATACCGTCGATATTTGCGCCCGGAACATTTTTGGCAATATTGTCATAGATCTTCTGATAGGCACCTTTAGCTTCTTCGGCACCATTAACATTTAGGATAACCCCGCCAGCATCGAATTTGTGAACGACGTCTGCGGACATAACTTTCATAACAACCTTTTTCCCCAATTTGGCAACGAAATCGGCGGCTTCGTCGGCTGTTTTGGCAATTCCACTAGCCAATAACGGGAGTTTGTAACATTCAAAGATAGAACGGCAGTCGGCCTGGGTTAAATATTTTTCTTTGGCATCGCCGAGATATTCATTAATAATTGTTTTGGCCTTTTCAACGTCACAGTCATTGAATTGAGCGACTTGATGATCTTTGAGGGAATCCATTTCGACCAATTTTAGGGAATTGGCCAGAGCGTTAATAGCATTTTCGGGGAAGGAATAGTTCGGTACACCCTTGGAGACGAGGATTTTAACACCTTTGGCAACATCGGCAGCTCCCATAAAAGCGCAGACAACAGGTTTGTCAATACCCTTAATGGCTTCCGGAATATTGGCCCCGATATTATCGGAGTCGGTCATGGACTGGGGTGTTAAAATAACGAGTCCCATATCAACGTTGGGATCCATCATAATAGTACGGACAGCGGCTTCATAACGGTCACTACGGGCATCTCCGATAACATCAACCGGATTACGGAGAGAAGCGGCTTCCGGCAGTTTTGTTTTGAGTTCTTCCTTGGTGGCATCGCTCAATTGGGCCAGTTTGAGGCCAGCTTTAACGGCAGCGTCGGTGGCCATAATTCCAGGACCTCCGGCATTGGTAATAATCGCAATTCGATTACCCTGTGGCAACGGTTGGGTCGTATAAAGAGAAGCATTATCGAAGAGTTCTTCAATGGAATCGACACGTTGGACTCCCGCCTGGGTTAGGAGGGCTTCATAAACACGGTCGGCACCAGCCAGGGATCCTGTATGGCTACTGACCGCCTTGGCACCTTCGGCACTTCGACCGGATTTGAGACACAGAATCGGCTTTTTCTTTTCCCAAAAAATCTTGGACGCAATTTCCGTAAAGCGTTTTCCATCACTGATATCTTCCAGATAAAGGGCAATAACCTTCGTTTTAGGATCGTCAGCGAGGTATTCCAGAAGATCGACTTCCTTAACATCCGCTTTATTTCCGAAACTAATGAATTTACTAAAGCCCATCTGGCGAGCTTCGGCGAAGTCGAGAACGGAGGTACAGAGAGCCCCAGACTGGGAAACGAAGGCCAGCGAACCTTCGGCACAAATTTTAGACGCAAAACTGGCATTAAGTCGAACGCCATCTTCCGGATTGATAACACCCAGACAGTTCGGTCCGATCAGTGGAATACCCGCTTCCTGAACCTGCTTGGTCAATTCTTTTTCTCGTTCAATACCTTCGTGACCCATTTCCTTGAAACCTGCGGAAATAACGACGATTCCCTTGGCATTTTTGGCCTTGCATTGATCGACGACACCCGGAACAGCCTTGGCGGGAACACTGATAACTACCAAATCCACATCTTCCGGAACATCCAAAAGACTCGGATAGGTCTTGACGCCAAGAATCTCTCCCCCTTTTGGATTGACCGGATAGATTTTTCCAGTGTAGTCTTTGACCAAGTTATTTAACAGGTCATTACCAACACTTCCTGGACGACTGGATGCCCCAATAACCGCAACGGACTTGGGATAAAAAATACTATTAATCTTGGCGAGTCTATCTTCGGTAGCCACAACAATTCCTTTCTTGAATATACATCAACTCTATTTATTCGATTGGTACTTCTGCCGTTTGAAACTTCTTTATAAAACGTGGGGTCGCGCTCGTTGTAACCTGACAACCGGAGTTTCCGTCTTCAACAAAAAGTATACCAGTCAGAGAATCTCTTCTTGTTACAAAAAAGATTCCTAATCTAAATCTACCCCTCCCTATTAAAATGATAACCTATTTTTATGGAAACGTGAAGATCATACATGAAAAATTTTCCGATTTTTATGGAGACGAAACGGTTCTCTTCCAAATCATCAAGGTCTATTATATCTAAATGGAAACTCCTATAATTAGGGGTAAACTCCATTTTATTCGTCATCCTTCCAGATCCTTCCTGTAATAGTTATTGTACCTGTTTTTATCCTTTTATTGGCAAATAATACTGATTTAGGGGAGTGTAACCTGGATTACAATAATATTTTTCTTTTAAAAATCGGGCGAAGTCTTGTAATCAGATCGAAAAAAAGGTAAACTGTTTTTAGTTAATCGTTTTTCGGACAAAGCTTCAGTAAAAAGGATAATGTATGAAATCAGTTAATATTGTATTGTTTTATGTTTTTTATTTTTTATTAACGCATCTTCTATCGGCCCAGGAACTGGAACCGATTCGTTTTAATACCAATTTTCCCGGGGCTGCTATCGGAAAAATCGAAGCACTTGAGACCGATTCGTTTCGATGTTTTGTTGATGGACAGTATAATCAATATGGCCGTAATCGTCAGCCAACATGGTTCTATTTTAGAATCGACGGTGGACAAGGCCGAAAAATCACGATTGCTTTAACCAATTTTGACGGCGAATACAATAATCATAGGGCGAGCCAGGTTTTAAATCGCGATTGTCCTGTTTTTAGTTATGATAATGTTAATTGGCAGTTATTTCCGGAGGCAAAATGGAATCAGGAAACAAAAGAACTCGTTTTTTCCTTTACTCCGAAGGGTAATTCCATTTGGATTGCCTATACTCCCCCCTATGTTCCTGAACAGGCAGATCGTTTCTACAAGGAAATCGAAAATTCACCGCGTACTCTTGTTGAGGTAATCGGAAAAAGTCTGAAACAGAACGATATTAAAATGGTCACAATTACAGATTTTAATGTTCCCGACGTGGAGAAACGCCACGTTTGGGTCGTGGCCAGACTGCATGCTTGGGAGGCAATGACTTCCTATATTGCAGAAGGTCTGGTCCGGTTCCTGCTGGATTCGAACTCTTCTATCGCAAATGAAATCTGTAAAAAAACAATTGTACGTGTTGTTTTAATGCCCGATCCGGACGGTTGTGATCGGGGAATGATTCGTTATAATCTCAATGGATTCGACCTGAATCGCAGTTGGCACAAAATCGATATTCGCAGTGCCGAGTCACTGAAGAATCGACCGGAAGTATGGTATTTAAAGAAGGCGATATTATCCGCGAACGCACTAAAACCGATCGACGTTGTTTTGAATCTGCACGATCATCAGACAGGTTTCGATCTGCTTGAGACTTCGGGAGATGGTGAAGAATATTTATGTTGGTATCGACAGTTTCGCGATAAAATGGAGAATCCCCCATTGTTCAAAACCCATCCGAAACAGCGTGAACGAATCTTTACAAGTCGTCAAATTCAGGATTTTGGCAGTATGGATGAAATATGGGCGGAGTACGGTATTCGTCATATTTTAATTGAATATAATATCAATAAAAAGGAAGGAACGGAGTATTTTCTGAATTTAAAGGATTGCTATACCAATGGAGCCAATCTGGCGAAGGCCATGTTCGAGGCGTATCAAGAGACAACTTCTAAAAAATAAAGGTGTATAATGACGAAAATGAATTTACAAATAAAGAATAAAATACTTGTATTCAGTTTTATTCCGATTTTTTTTCTGTTTCTTGATTTCTTGACGGACAATAGAGTTCAGGCGCAGTCATCGGGAATACCCTGGCAGGGTGTTGATGGACTCCGTCGCGGTTTGCCGGGAGCGGTTCAGACTGGGACAATTAAGAAGGACAGAACGGTCGGAATATTTTATTTTCTATGGAACAGTCCTGTCTCCAATATTCAAAAGGCTCCATATCGAGACGGACCCTATGATATTTCCGATATATTTGAACGCGATCCGGATATTATGACCAAGCCAAAATCTCCGTTATGGGCGGCAGATGGTATGTTTCATTTTTGGGGTGAACCTTTGTTCGGGTATTATCGAGCGGACGACCCCTGGATTATGCGGCGTCATATCAATTTGCTGTCCGATGCCGGAATAGACGTTTTAATTTTCGATACGACGAATGCATTAACCTATCCCGAAATATATTTGCCGTTATGCGAAACAATGAAGACGATTCGAATGGAAGGAGGCCGAACACCCCAGATTGCCTTCATGCTAAATACGAATGCGAGCGCAACAGCGGAAAAACTATGGCACGAAATATACGGAACCGGTAAATACAACGAACTTTTGTTTCAATGGGAGGGAAAACCGCTGTTAATTGGTGATCCCGATAAAATAACCAATGCGACAATTAAGAGTAATTTAACATTACGCAAGGCACATTGGCCCTTTACAATGGTTAATACGAAGAACTCTTGGCATTGGGAGGCCACCTATCCCCAACCATATTCATGGTCAGAGAGCCCGGATAAACCTGAACAGGTCAATGTTTCCGTTGCACAAAATTTGAGTCGGGCAACCGGAAAAGTTGCGAATATGAGTAGTGGAGAGGCACGCGGTCGAAGTTTCTGTAAAAATCAAATCGTTATGAAAAAATTAGCCACCGATGAAGGCCGTAATTTTGCGGAACAATGGAGTCGAGCCTTGGAACTCGATCCTCCCTTCGTTATGATTACCGGTTGGAACGAGTGGATTGCCGGACGCTGGCCACAGGGTAAAGAGTACGCATTTGTCGATCAATTTGATAGGGAGTACAGTCGTGATATTGAGCCCATGAAGGGAAAACATTTCGATAATTATTATATGCAGATGATCGCCGGAATACGTCGTTATAAAGGAACGGAGGTTCCTCCAACGATTCCGAACCAAAAAACGATTGTCATTAATAGCGATTTTCGACAATGGAACGAAGTACAGCCGACATTTATCGATCATCAGGGCGAAACGATTCCACGTGATTTTCCCGGGGTGGGGGGAACACACTATACTAATAAAACAGGCCGGAATGATCTGATCGATATGAAGGTGACCTACGACGACAAAAACGTCTATTTTCTAATTCGGGCAAAAGAAACCATTCGACCGGAATTACCCGATGGTCTCTGTCTGTTACTTAATGTCGATGGTAATTACCGAACCGGCTGGATTGGCGGTGATTGGCTGATCGGTCGAAAATATCAGAAGGGGACAGTGTCCCTGGAAAAATATAATTCCGATGGTAAACGAGATTCCTGGTCCTGGAAGGAACAGGGGAACGTTTCCTGGTTTATGCAGGGCAAGGAACTTCATTTGGCCATTCCGTTTAAATCCCTTGGAATTTCCGCTTCCGTAGACAGTATGAATCGTCTTTCTTTTAAATGGATGGATAATGTAGCCGAGGCCATGACGGTTTCCGATCTCTATATGACGGGAGACGTCGCTCCAGAAGGACGATTTTTCTATTCTTTTTCGCGCAAGAAAACGGAGAAGTAAATAACGGAGAAGTAAATAACGGGGGATCTTTATGGAGCAGAAACAAATGATAAATGACAATCAGTATCAGCAGTTATATCAGGAATTGTCTTCGTTAAGAGAAGAGAATTTAATGACGGAAGATCAGATGAATGCTATTTGCCTTCATTTACAAAATGCGTCTGCTGTTGAGGCGAGTCGGAAAAAAGATATTTTTATCTTGATATTAACATCTATCGGTATTTTGCTATTAGGATTGGCCATTTTACTTGTTTTGAGTTTTAATTGGCATGCAATGGCTCCGATGATAAAATTGGCGATTGTTTTCGGTTCGTTATTTACTGTCTACGTGGCGGCGATAATAGGTCATTTTAGACATTGGGACATAATGTCGGAACTTTTATTCTTCCTGGGATTGATTCTGTTCGGTGTCAATATATGGCAGATATCACAGATATTCAATATAGGATTTTATCGAATTGATGGATTACTCTATTGGACATGCTGTTCCTTTTTCTTGGCCTGGTTCATGAAGAAGCCATTTGCCCATGTTGGAACGGCCGCACTTCTAATTATCTGGGCTTGTATAGTCGATTCTCGTTCAGGAATGTTATATTTAACACCTCTCGATAATATACTATTGATTCTGATTATGGCATTGGCCGGACTCGTCTGGGCTGGCCGTAATCATTCCGATTTAACCTCTGTCTGTTATCTGTTGGTCATTTATATCACCTTGATAAAACAACCATTTTTCCTGAAACCGTATTTCGACAGTGATATATCGGTGTCCGTATATATCATTGGATTAGCCGGTCTTTTCTTCTTTATCGGTTCCAATATATCGCACCGAAAAATAATAAAAGCTTTCTGTTATCTTGTTAGTCTGCCTCTTTATTTCGGGATTATTTTCTTTTACAGTTCCTGCTGTTACACCAATTATCGAAATGATAGGCCGGTCAATTCTGTTTTACTTCCCTGTATTATTCTTTTGTTTTTTTATTTGATAGCTTTTCTTCCCTATTATTGGCGGCAAAAAAGTCTTCATGAAAAATGGTTCGGAAGTAATTGGCTTTTGGCCTTTCTTTCTCCAACCGTTACTTCCCTTCTCTTTATCGCTGTTGTTTCCATTGTGGAAATTCTTTGTTTGCAACAATATTCATGGAATATATTATGTACTACGTCAAATATATTTATATTTATTAGTGGCTACTATTTTCTTTATAAAGGGCGGTATGACAATACAGGCTGGTATTACTTGGGAGCTATCATCTTGATTACCTGGGCACTTTTGCGATATATCGATTTATTTGGCAATATTGGAATGTTGGGTTCGGCTCTCTATTTCAGTTTAATGGCGTTGGTATTGTTTTTTGGCGCCTGGATTAAACATAGATCCGATCATCGTATAAAAAAACAACATTCCGAAAATAATATTATATTAAACGAGAAGGAAACTTTTATGTTTGAAAGGAAAAAACCGAATTCCGGCTTAAAAACCAATCGTATAGGACTTCTGTTGAGCCTTTTGGTTCAATTAGTGATATTGGGAACGATGATCGGAAGTCAAACGTTGCCGTTCCTACAGGCGAGGGAGCTAACTGTCGAAACGCGCGCTATCGATCCACGTGACTATTTTTGTGGTGATTACGTTGTATTAAATTATGAATTCAGTAGAGTACTGTATCCTTTATGGCAGGAATCAACGAAAAACAATTCTTCGAAGGACTCTTTATTTAAACGGCCTTGTACTGTCTATACGGAACTGAAATATGACGAACAAAAGAATCTGTATACACCCGTCAAAATGGGATACGAGAAACCGACGGAAGGTGTTTTTTTAAAAGGAAAAAAAGTATGGAATAATGTCTTTTACGGTATTGAAACCCTATATGTCCAGGAAGGGAAAGGCAAAATACTGGAACAGGCAATGCGTAATTCGAACAGTCATCAAAAGGTTCAGGTACAACTTCTGGTCAATAATATGGGAGATGGCAAAATCAAGGAAGTTAAAATTGTAGATATAGCCAATAAAACTGATAAATCCTATAATGCAAATAGTGTTAATGAAGGCAATAAAGACGATAAAGTCAATATAAAAAAGAGTAAATCGAATAATATCTCGATTGATATGTTGTCGTTTACAGATTTTGCATCGGGTCAATTCGGGACCTTGGCTAAAATTACCGACTGGCACATTCATCTTCGTGGTGGAATGACCGCAAAAAAAGCGTTGGAGAGAACCAGACAAACGAGAATTATTTCCGGAGTTCTGGAGAATCATGGGCGGGATTGGCCACTATCGGACAATGGAAAACTCAAAACCTTTATCGAGAGTGTGGAATTGGTCAGGAAGTCAGCATCTTTGCCTCTGTTTATTGGTATCCAGGTTAATGATCGCGATTGGTACAAGACAATCGATCCGAAACTATATCGGCGTCTGGACTATGTTTTGGCAGATACCATGATTATGGGGGTCAATTCGGAAGGCAAACCACAAAAGCTCTGGTTACTTCCTGAAGATTATAAAACGGACAAGGATAAATGGTTTGCGCAGTATCTGGAGCATAATCTGCAAATTTTAGACGAACCCATTGACATTCTCGCCAATCCGACCTATATGCCGAAATTCATTGCTGCCGATTATGATAAATACTGGAACGATGAAAATATGAATAAAGTCATACAAAAGGCCGTTAAAAATGACATTGCCCTGGAGATTCAGGCGGAATCCGATTTTCCGAAGGAACGTTTTGTTCAATTAGCTAAAAGAGCAGGTGCTAAATTCACTTTCGGGACCAATAATTTCGATGATAAACCGAAAAAACTCGATACATGGTGCCAGGCTATTGAAAAATATCAATTGAAACAGAAGGATATCAAGAGATAAATCTTTTAAAAATCTCAAATTTTATGGCCTTTTTCAGTATTAGAGAGGGAAATTTTTGGAAGCAGTCTTTTAATTTCCCTCAAAAAGTTTATTGGGAGTTACCGCCTCATTTTCACGTACTGGTAGTTTTCAAGGTTTCATTCTTTTTTCAGTTCCCACCAAGTAGTTTCATTGTCAAGGTATTTAACGAAATTACAACGTTTCAGGAGTTGTTGCGAAGCAAATCCGTCCTTCTCCGTTTCTGCAATGATACGGGAAATGGTTTCAAATTTAAATGCCCATTGACACATGGCCTGAACGGTTTCTGTCATATATCCTTGATGTTCGAAGTTTTTTCCGAGTCCGTAACCGATCTCCACGGTTCCTTCTTTATCGGGTACATCTTTAAAATCGGCAGATCCTATCACGACACGGTCCGTGTTACGTATTAGAAACCAAAAACTGTGGAAACAATAGTTTTCGGGATCACTTTGGGTAATTCGAGCCTGTTCCTTTACGATATCCAGAAAAAAGCCTTCCATTGGTTCCGCCTGATATTGACAGGTCAATTCCTGTTCCAATTGTGGAAGATTGTTAATCCAGAGGTCCAGTTGGTCTGGTGTCAGGGGATGTAATTCAAGTCGATTGGTCTGTAGCATTGTTTTATTCCTTTTTCCACGTATTGTATAAATGGTAAAATTTAATTAGAGATCAAAATCTAAAAGTTATTTTTACTATACTGTGGGTCATTATAAATTTGGCATTTCCCGGGAACGCGAACGTCTCGTCCGCATCCTCCAAAACAGGTGTTTCGCCTGTTTTGAAAAATAGACTTTTATAACGGCCTTGAGTATACAATACATAATCCATTAAATATTTATTATATTAAAAATCAATGTATTGACGAAACTAAAAAAGAACATTTAACAGGTTAAACTTGAAACCGTGATTCCGGATACCCCTTAATCTACGGTTCAAATTTAGATTATTGGTCAAGTGTGACTGGTCAGGCATTGTCATACATTGTCGGACATTTCTGGATATTGTCATTAGTTATCGGTAATTATCTGTACATGTTTTCTATTCAGTTTTTCCGTAGCCATTTGGATGATTTTTATACCAATTCCAGGCAGATTGTAACATATCTTTAACATCGGTATGAACCGGTTTCCAACTGAGTTCTTTTTGAGCGAGATCGGAATTTGCGTATAATTCAGCCGGATCACCACTACGTCGTTCACCGTACACTACCGGAATTTTATTCTGAACGACTTCTTCTGTGGCCGATAAAATCTCCTTAACCGAATATCCATGTCCGATACCCAGGTTATAGAAATTATGATCTCCTGACTTGAGGATTTCCATTGCCAGGATATGGGCATTGACTAAATCTTCAACGTGAACATAGTCCCGAATACAGGTACCATCGATGGTTGGATAATCGGTACCGAAAACGGAAAACTCCTTCTTCTTTCCCATAGCGGCAAATATAATATTTGGGATTAAATGCGTTTCTGGATCGTGTGCTTCTCCAATCGAACCATCGGAAGATGCACCAGCCACGTTAAAATATCGGAAGGCGGTAAAGCCGAAATTGGGATCGGACGCTGCCTTGGCCAGGAGAATACGTTCTACCATCCATTTCGACCAGCCGTAGGGGTTAATCGGCAACTTCTGATCGTCTTCGAAAATGGGAACAGAAACAGGTTCACCATAGACCGCTGCGGTCGAACTGAAAATGAAACGGCGAACACCCGAGTTATTCATTGCCTGCAGAAGACTCAAGGCACCTCCGGTATTGTTTCGGAAATATTCAACTGGTTTTTCCATTGATTCGCCAACCGCAATAAAGGCCGCAAAGTGCATAACAACATCGATTTTTTCCGAAGTTAAAACCGCTTGAATCAGTTCGGTATCATGCAGATCGAGTTGATAGAATTGGGCTTCAGTAGGAACCGCTTCCCGATATCCTTTACTTAAATTATCCAGAACAACAACTTCATGCCCTTTTTCAAGCAGGGCTTTAACGGCATGCGATCCTATATAGCCCGCGCCTCCGGTTACCATTACTTTCATGTCTCTTTTTATCCTTTATTTTTTAAAATATTCATCGGGTGAAAACAAAAAATGCTCCATTAAATCCCAACCTTTATCGAAGTGCCAGGCCGATTTTTCTGCTGTTACTTCATCGTAATTCTGATTGATCGGAGAACATTGCATTAGGCCGGACGAGGTGATTAACCAGGGGACCGGACCATGTGAATGTGTTTTCATAACGGCCGGAGTCGGGTGATCCGGAGTGACAAGCAGGCGCCAATCGGGAAATGTTTTCAATTTTTCAAGGATGGGGGGGATAACCTTGCTATCAATATTTTCCAGAGCCTTGTATTTTTTACGGAAATCGCCTTCATGACCTGCTTCATCAGTTGCTTCAATGTGAACGCAGACGAGATCGTAATCATCAAGAGCCCGGGCTGCATAACGACCTTTGGCCGCATAGTCCGTATCGACATATCCTGTAATATTCGGGACGACTATTCGGTCCCAATCGAGTCCAACGGCAATTCCCCGAAGAAGATCGACGGCGGTTATCATGGCACCGTGTATATCGGAATAACGTTGGGCAAACGGTACTAAATCAGGTTTTTGTCCCTGTCCCCATAACCAGGCATTCGTTACCGGCAAGCGTCCCTGTTCTATTCGTTTTTTATTGATGGGATGATTACCTAAAACAGATTCTATCGCCCGCATTAAACGGAGAACAACCCTTCCATCATAACCTTGAGGAAGAACACTGGAAATATCACGGTCCGTATAATCGTGTGGAGGAAACGTTTTCGTTTCCTTCGAAAAAGGTATTGCTGTTGGATTTGACGGTCGGAAGATCATTAAATTACGATAACTGACCCCTGTGTAAAATTCGATTTCACCGGAACAGGCGGGTTCGTTGACCTCCTGAACATATTCATTCCAATGGGGAGCTATCTCTTCCTGAAGGGTTTTGAGGAGTACATCTGCTTCTTCCGTGGTGATATGATCGGCGGTAAAGCTCTTCATACAGTTATTTTCCAATGTAACGAGATTGCATCGGAATGCCCAATCGGTTTCTTGAAGTTCGATACCTTGGGCCAGTGCCTCCAAGGGGGCACGACCTGTATAAACGGCATCTGGATCATATCCCAAAAGACTCAAGGTGGCTACATCGGAACCAGGAACCAGATGTTTTGGTACATTATGGGAGGAACCAATGCAAGCCTGTTTGGCCAAGGCGTCAAGATTTGGTGTCGAAGCATATTGAACAGGAGTTTTTCCTCCTAATTCATCAATCGGAAGATCGGCAAAACCGTCGGGAATTACAATGGCATATTTTCGTTTTTTCATGAATTCGCCTTAAATCATATTAAATGTCCTGAAAAAGATCATAAAGGTCTTTACATAGATATTTTATTTGTTATTTTAATATTGACAATATTATAAATGGAATGTTACAACAAAATAAAGAAAACGTCAATTGGGACCGAACAGACAATATATAAATACATGATATAAATACAATATATAGATACATGATATAAATACGGGAGGTAAATATAAAATAATGATAAAAGTGGCAAAAATCATTTCAGGAGGTCAGACAGGAGTTGATCGTGCTGCTCTTGATATAGCAATGGAACTTCAAATTGATCATGGCGGTTGGTGTCCTCGTAACCGCCATGCGGAAGACGGCGTCATTCCTAAAAAATATAAACTAAAGGAAACATATCAATCAGAATATATCGTTCGTACCCGAAAAAACGTAGAAGATTCAGATGGTACGTTCTTAATATACTATCGAGAGATCAGTGGGGGAACCTTGAATACGCGCCGTTTTGCCCAGCGCCTTTCCAAGCCCTTTTTCTTGATTGATGCCAGTCAAAAAAAACTTCCTAAAGAAGAATTTGAGACTTGGCTAGCCGAACATCACATTACCATTCTCAATATAGCAGGGCCCCGGGCAAGCAGTTCCCCCGTCCTCAATAATATTATTCATGGCATACTACGCAATTTATTCTATTAAATTAATACGGCTTTTCTTCTATCGACGTGGCCCTTCTCCCCCAGGACGGGACATTCCTCCCATCGACGGTCTGTTCATACCCGCTCCACGATTAAAACTGGGACTACGGTTAAAACTATCATGATTCGATGTTTGTCCACGTACAATACCCGGACTGCGATCAAAACTCGAACCTCGGTCAAAACTCGAACCTCGGTTAAAGCTCGAACCTCGGTTAATACTCGAACCTCGGTCAATACTCGAACCTCGGTTAATACTCGAACCCCGGTCAATACTCGAACCCCGGTTAATACTTGAACCCCGGTCAATACTCGAACCCCGGTTAATACTCGAACCCCGGTCAATACTTGAACCCCGGTCAATACTTGAACCCCGGTCAATACTTGAACCTCGGTTAAAGCTCGAACTTCGGTCAATATTGGGTGTACGGTTACTTCCAATTCCCTCGTTTCCTATTGAACTACTTCGAGGAAAACTGGAACGAGTTGACGAAGAAGAGGTTGATGGACGATTGACTGACGTATTACCAGAACGTTCTAACATATCACCAAATGAACTTCCACTCGAATGTCCAATTTCTCTGGTACTTCTCGAACCAGGACTAGTCGGGAACAATCTATCGGTTCCTCGTACTAAAGAATCAGGTTGGGATTGTGTCAAACTATCGGATCTTGTTCCACTTGGGCGCATAAAACCGGAGTCTCCATTGATTCGCGTTCCACGAGGACGGGTAGAACTGGTCTCCCCTCCACTTCCGATTCGACTTCCAGATGGGCTGTGATCTGTGTTTCTATCCCGATCAATACTTCCTGGAGTCATTCCACCAGGGGAATATCGAGACCTCAAACGACTGGCATCTCCTCTGTTAAAGGTGTCTTTTCCTCCTGGTCGATTTCCGCCGGGGTTTTCTTTACCGGGAGTGTTAATACCGCCGGGACGTGTACCACCGGGGTTTTCTTTACCGGGAGTGTTAATACCGCCGGGACGTGTGCCACCGGGGTTTTCTTTACCGGGAGTGTTAATACCGCCGGGACGTGTACCGCCCG
>CAYUAP010000033.1:0-39067 GCA_964442735.1 uncultured Planctomycetaceae bacterium
TATAAAGTGAAACCACAGATATAAAGTGAAACCACGGATATAAAGTGAAACCACAAATATAAAGTGAAACCACGGATAACACAGATTTTCACGGATAGTTTTTTGGCAAACAAACTTTTTTATGATAAAATTATTTATGATCATAGATAAAAATGTTTCGTTTGTTATTGTAAAATATTGTATTTTACGGCAGACTATCGGTGTTTATCGGTGTTTTCAAAATCGTTCGTGAATTGTTATGAAATTTTCAAATTATCAACATCTAAATATTAAGAATTCCTTGAGGGGACGAATATGCAGTCAATTTGTCCTTTGGTTTTTGACCAGTCGAGATGGAATGTTCCATTTTCAGTTTTAGGATAATTCATTAAGTAATTTGCGATAACAGATACAACTTCCGATTCAATGACTCGTTGGAGTGGTCGGACCCCATATATTGGACTAAAACCGCAATCAACCAGATGTGTCATTAATTCAGGAGTTGTACTAATATTTAAATGGTGAAGAATCATTCCTTCCCGATGGACAAGAGCATCCAGTTCCATTACAACAATTTTTTCACACGATTCCCGATCCAACTCGTTAAAGATAACGATATCATCGATTCGATTAACAAACTCCGGACGGAAAAAGTCCAAAACAGCATCCCGATACCGCTGTTTTTGAAATTTGGAGACTCCACCAGATACAATTTTCTCTTTTTTCACTTCGGAATCGTCTTTTTCCGTATTGGATACTTCCGTCTTAAATCCAAAAGAGTTTTTTTTATCAGAGCCCAGATTGGACGTCATGATAATAATCGCGTTCTGGAAATAGGCGATTCGACCGAATCGGTCGGTTAATCGTCCTTCATCCAACAGATTAAGCAGTATGTCAAAAACATCAGGGGCCGCTTTTTCGATTTCATCGAATAAAATCACGGAGAAAGGAAAACGGCGAATATGCTCAATCAAGGGACTTGGTCGATTGTCTATACCTTCAATAATACGAATACCACTACCGAATAATTGATATTCGCTCATATCCAGACGAAACAGTTTTTCCTGGACCACTCTTGAGGTAATATCCCGATCTCCCGGTTTCCGGTTATGAAAGAGATATTCCGATAATGTTCGAACCAACTGTGTTTTACCCACTCCGGTCGGTCCACAAAATAAAAAGGAAGCAATAGGGCGTTTCGGATCGTTCATAGTCGATTTGAAATTGATAATGGCTCGTGCTGTAGCCCAACAGGCTTCCGGCTGCCCAATAACTCGTTGACTCAAACTCTGATAAACCGTATCGATGGATATTTTTAGTTCGTCCCGAAGGATCCATTTCGGTAGACCACTCTCTTGAATAAAGTCGCTGTAGACGTCTTTTATGGAATAGACCGACTGTTTTTTATTCACCGTAGCCAAAACCGATTTTTTCCAGAATCCGGAAGAAATCCCGGGAAACGAACGATATTTATAGAAACGTCGACAGAGAGTAATAATTGTATTCGGAACATCCGAATCAATAGAGAAATGTGTATGACTGCTTTCAAATACTTTATTCATTTCGCATAAAGAATTCACAGCCTCGGCAGGAGTCATGGAATCGATCTTAAAGATATCGAAACATTTCAGAAAACCGGGAAGTAGTCGTCCTAGAGAATGTAATTCCTCCGGAGTAGCCTCTCCAATAATATGCAAATTTTTCTCTTCCAGGAAAGGAATTAAAAAAGCGGCGACACTCTCTTCGGGATTCGCTGCCCCATCGGCCAAATCACTAATATTCTCCAAACAGAGATAACCATGAATATGAGCCAGTTCCGCCATAACATTATTTATCTGATTCTGCCATTCACCAAGCCATTTTGTATTGGAGAGAAGCCGGTATTTATTGGATTGCCAAAAAAGACATTTGTCGATAGTAGTAACACCC
The DNA here is from genome assembly GCA_964442735.1 of uncultured Planctomycetaceae bacterium. GTDB lineage: Bacteria > Planctomycetota > Planctomycetia > Pirellulales > Thermoguttaceae > JAUNBG01. The sequence goes on from CAYUAP010000033.1 coordinate 1,909, forward strand.
TGTTCGCGCAGAATACGATTTTGTTCACGTATTTGTGCCTCTGTCACTTTTATTGCCGCCATTAAGAGCGTTGTTTTACCACTTCCATGTGGTCCAACCAATAGCAGATTCGGATTACTTTTCGATTGAAGGACCTGACTCAATTTCATAACGATATCCTGACGACCATACGAGGGAGTAAAGGTCTTTCGAATAAACGAACGAGTAATTGGAATGGCAACCGCCTCCAAGGTGGGAAGATCTATTTCATTTTTCGAGGCTACTTTGTGACGTATATATTTGAGTGAAACATGTAAAGTGTTAATTTGACAATCGATCATTTCCGGAATCGGTACCATTAATAATTCATAGGGCATATTACAATAGTATGGACGTAAAAATTCTTCCGCATAATTATTAATTTTATCCGAAGGCGTACAGGAAAACGAGATCTGTTCACGAGGACAAAAGACATCTTTTATACCATTACTGTTTTCAGACCAGACCAGAACCGTTGTAATTGTCCGTTTTGTGGATTCCGGATATCGAACTGTTTTGAATTTCCGTATGGGGGTAAAGGAGAATGTATAATTCATAATATGAAAATTCCGTTCCGGAACAGGAAGGATCGGGTAATAATCCTTTTGAAAAGAATTACAGAATACTTGCATTGTTTTTTTCATGTCGTTTAGCAACGCCGTTAACGTTGTTGCACATGCATACATACATTGATATGGAAAAAAGTCGGGAGGATTCAGATGACAGCCATAGTAATTACCATTAATATCCTTCCAGATTAAGACTTGTGCATGAAAAAGTTTCATTGAATATTCTCTTCTCCTAAATATTGACATAATATATTCATGATATTATCCGGACAAATTTCGAGTGGAATATTATTCGAATTTCTCCCGTTAATACCGATAACAGGTCCCCATTTACCGTCTTCCGTTTTTTGCCAACGTTGAATGACCTCTACAACGGTTTCCCGACTTAAATCAATAGGAAGAACAACCTTGCAACTGCTTGTATTTAATTGATTTTCTTCTAAATTGATATTGGAACCATTTAACAGATTTGCCCATTGCTGGACTAACATACCTGTAATACAGAACCAAAGAACCGGATCTTTTTTTTCCGTTGTGAAAACTCCCATTTCTCCTGTCATTGAAGGATACCAGTCCGGATAATTTAATATATACATGATATCCTCCTCCGACATGGATAAAACCTCCTTCTCTTTGTCTGTATACAACTGTTGGTCTAAATTGTATGACAGAATCAAAACACTGTTGATTTCCGGCTTTATTTTACCAAACAAAATGAAATAGGGTAAAAGATGATCAAAAATATCAGGAAGTGATAAATGCTTGTTCCACAAATTCTCCTCTTGTTTACCAATATCCGACAATGAAATACTATATTCGTCCGAACACCAATTGTCCCATTCGCCCATCGTTAGATGGATTCGATAGGGCTTAAGATTATCACCATCATCTAATATATCATTATGACTAAAGTATTTATTTACTTTATTTACTATACGATTTTTAAGTATTTGATTTATAGGAGTGTCTCTGAAAGACGATCCTTTTTCCCGATCATAAATACTATCTTGAAAAGTCTCTGTTAATATCCCCTTGATATAAATGCCGTATTCATAAAAAGAATACAGACATTGTTGTAGCTGTGCTGGTTCCATTTTATCGGAATAGTATTTTTTCAGGATGTCTTCGAATTGATTATGACAAGATTGAATAAAATTAATGGCAGTGTCAATTATTTTAATGTTTATTTCCGTCTGTATTTTTTTATCGAGTTTGTTATAGCCAACGATCAATTTTTGTTCCGGTTTCGGAAGAAGAGGAAACGCCTTGAACTTCAGTTGATCATCATGGTATTCAATTTGTAAAATGGAAGCGGTAGTTATATTGGTAGAGGCAAAGAAATTACCGGCGGGAGAGACCAAATTTTTTTCCAGGAGACGTTTCGTACCACGAGCGCCCCATTTTGGATCCTCTATACAATGGACTAAATATTCCATGACACTCGGCTGTAGATGAATTAAAGTTTTGCGGCGGAGCAATCCTTCCCGAGTCTTTAACTGGTCAAGGAGTTTATTGGTGATAATCTCCAATTCCTTCTGGTTGAGTCGATGGAAGGGAACGATCCGATCAAGTCGATTAAGCCATTCAGGACGGAAAAAGTTTCGAACCGCCTTGAGATAGGTGGCTTTGTCGTGGATTTCGGAATCCCCGAATCCTGCAAAATGTCCTGCTTCACTTGAACCAAGGTTCGAGGTTAAAATAATAATACATTGTGTAAACGAGACAAGGCGTCCAGCCCCATCGGTTAATCGGCCTTCCCCAAGAACCTGTAGAAGAAGATCGGTTAGAGAAGGATCCGCTTTTTCTATTTCGTCGAACAGAAGGACCGAATTGGGTTTGAGTCGAATAGCCGAAGTCAGGATTCCTTCTCTTCTACAGTCCCCGATGAGAGCAGCCACGGCCCAAGGCGTTGTTAGTTCGTTTGTATCGAAACGGATCAGATTTTCTTCATTGCCAAACAGGTATTTTGCCAGTTGTTTGGCCGATTCTGTTTTGCCGACACCGGTCGGTCCGATAAAGAGGAGGGAAGCAGCGGGGCGCGTCGGGTCATTGAGAAACGTTTCATAGAGGAGACAGGCGTCTGCCATTGCCTCGATTGCCTCGCGTTGCCCGACAATACCTTCGGACAGTTTCGCCAGAATCCGTTCACGTTTCGTCTTCTTTTTTTCTTCTTCTGAAAGAAGAGGCTTCGTTTGAGCAAAAAAGGATAAATCGAATCCCGTATTCTTTTGCATAAAGGATAATGTATTATTAACATTGAAAAAGGTTGACTCGGACTCTATCATATAGTTTAGCCAACGACAAACACGACCGGGTAAAGCCTTTTCCGACTCGTAATGTTCTGTTATTCGGAAAAGTAGCGGAAGCACCTCCGGGTCGAACCATGTCTGCTTCTTAAGCGTATTCATTTGAATATAACGCATACAGACTTCATAACATTCCTTCTCCGATAGAATCGGCATGGGAAGAATCTCAAACTGCTCGACCAAGGCAGGTTTTTTTTCTCGCAAAAGACGAAGCTGCTCTATCGTTACTTCACAAACGACTCGAAATCGATTCATACGCAAGGCCGTTTGAAGAGCGTCAGCAACAGTTAAATTCCCATTTTGAGTTTTTCCCGTCTCCAAAAAACCGAGAAGTCGATCAAAACACAGAATCGAATCGGATAGATCTGCAAATTCGAAAATTGAGGCACAGCGATGCTCCCATTCACCAGCTTGTGACATTCCGGCAATAAACCCTCCCGGGGTTATTGACCACGCTCGTTTGACCACTTTTTTGTCTTTTTCGATAAAGACCATTCCATATTTCTTGTAATTGCAAACGCAATCTATATGCTTCAAAACAGATTCAATGGCTCTTGTACGACCTGAAAAATAGGGACCGACTACCATAACCGCCCTGCGCTCCGGAAGCATTAACAATTCATATAATTGCTTTTCAAACAATTGAATGGAAGCAGATTGAGTACACACAAACTGATGGGAATACGTCGAGAAATGAATTGGACGCCCTATGGCTTTAATGGCATCTCTTCCTTCAATGAAAAGATTTTTCGATTTATTTTTTATCTCTTGCTGAATTTTAAGCGCATTATTAAAATTAACAACAATTTCGGTATGATAATATTTGCTTTTTTTCTTTTCAGATGAATACAGATCTAAAAAGTCGCTCAGTTCCTTCTTGGAAATTTCATGCGATTTTTTCCGTCCCCATGTTTTAAGGGCTTTCTCGGCCATCTTTTTCTTTTCCATACCATGTGGATACATGAAAAGAAAATCTTTTAAAAGTGGGGTAAATATAAAATCAATATTGCAGGAACTCCAAAATACGAACGGAAGTATAATATTTTTAGAAAAAGTGTTTATATTAAAGGACAGTTCTATTGAGTTGAGTGTATAATTTGGCGAATATAAGACTCGTTCCATTTGATTGCTTGTTGTATCATCATTAACAAAGTTGTTTAAGTATATTTCCAAATTTCTTTGTAATTTATCAAGAAGACGTTCTTCCGTATTTTCTATGAAACTGGGGCCGTAAAACAGGAGCGGTGTCCCTAAATAGGATTTATTGTGTTGCCTTTGAATCAATACAGGAATGGAATATTTCATGATTATCAGTTTTTTTATTTGTTATTAGTTAAAGTGTTTGTTCCGACAGCTTTCGATTTAAGGAAGAAACAATAATAATCTATAGAGGCCAATCGGAGTTTATACTCAAGGCCGCTATAAATCCCTTTTTTTCAAAACAGGCAAGACGTCTGTTTTGAAGGATGCGGACAAGACGTCCGTATTCCCCGGAAATGCCGATTTTATAACGACCTACAGTTTATCATAAAACGGAATTTTATTTACATACTCAATCATCTATTGAAGCAAAGATAGTTTGTCTCAATACTCTCAAAGCCTCCGATTCTAAATTGTAATTTTTATCATCACACAAAAAAACAAATTCATTATCATTTTTTTTGAAGCTAAAATTTTTCGTAATATTATGATTCTTGTTAAACATATCAATAAACGATATCAATGGTATACGTTCCGAATTACAGGTAACAGACATTCTTAAAGGTGTTTCCTTCTTTTGGTTTTTATTGACAGCACGAAATTCACCACAGTATTCATTAAAAACGATTGCGGTAAATGGATCCTTCACTTCCATTACAGCAGCATGAAACATCCCTAGAGGATCGCTGTAATCATTGTTCAGATAGCCATCAGGTGATACTTTTACCGGTCTCATTCCGATATAATGACCTTCATTGATATTAGGAAAATGTTTTGTTTTTAGAATATTTTGTAATATCGGTATCGAATTAATGACTGCTAAATGAGGACTATTATGATTATATAATAAAAAATTTATTGGAACAAGAGTGTCGGGACAAAACATGTAATCCAAAAAATCATTTATTTCATTGTTTTCGGGAATGTCTTGTAAAGGTTTACCATTTGGAAAATATCGTGTTCTCCAACTTTTTACTGTAGTTCCATATTTTTGTGCGGTTAAGTGAAACAGTTGGAGACAATATGTTAAAAATGACTGCGAGCATGAAACCAGCCAAAAATAAACGGGTAATTGAAGTCGGAGATTTTTTTTAATGAAATACTCTTTTAGTAAATTATCCATTTCAGAACGATAGGCATCTATCTCCGTTTGAATGACATCGAGTGATATATTGTCGCTATAAACCGCAACTTCTTTATCAATAATGTTTTCGTAAAGATTATTCGTTTTTGAAATCAAACTACGGATTTTTTCATAATGCATGACATTTAGATCATTGCTATTTATTATGTTCCTCCTGTTATGTTTGGTCAATACTTCCTGTTTACGTTGTTCTTTTTTCTGATTATAGTCGAAACAACACAAATCACGATTATAGTTGTCATATTCCGTTAGAGCCATTAATCTCTGTAAATCGTAACGAAGTTTACTGAAATCAAAACGAACTTTCTTTTGTAATTCGTTATCCATGGACATATTCATTCTATCATTAATATTTTCCGATATGTTCATGTTTTGTATTCCGACATTTTCATTTTCCGGAGTAGACAGAATGATTTTCAGTTTTATTTTTCCCTGAACCATATTGAATAGAGCTTTAACAGGAGTTTTCAAGGGTACATTTGTCAGGGCATCGGCCAGAGGTAACAAGATCTGACGTTCAATGGTCCGTTTGAGGGGGCGTGCACCGTATTTCTGATCATAACCGAGCAGAACCAGTTCATCACCTACTTCCGGATCAATCGATAACACAAGACTTCGGGCCGAAATCCCCTGACGTCGATTGAGTAATTTTATTTCCCGATTGAGAATGGAACGAAGCGTTTCCTTCGAAAGAGGGTGAAACGGTACGATCCGATCAATTCGATTGAGGAGTTCCGGTCGTACAAGTCGTTTGACCTCGTCGGTAAAATATCTAATCGTAGAAACCTCCGTCATTTCCGAAGCCTTGAATCCTGTTTCCAGACGCCCGAAATTTTCAACTCCCAGATTAGACGTTAAAATAATAACACAATTACGGAAATCGGCCAATCGCCCTTTTCGATCCGTCAGGCGTCCTTCTCCGAATATCTGGAGCAGGAAATCGAAAATGGAAGGATGCGCTTTTTCGAACTCGTCGAGAAGTATAACGCTAAACGGCTGTTCTCGAACTTGGGAGGTCAAGATCCCTTCGCCGTTCTCGTTACCGTTAATTAGCCGGTCGGCGGATCCGTATTCCGCATATTCACTCATATCGATTCGAATCATACGATTTGGATTACTGTAAAGAAATTCCGCGATTGTTTTTGCCATTTCCGTTTTACCGACTCCGGTCGGACCAATAAAGAGAAGGGTTGCAATCGGTCCGGAACGACGTGTCATTTGCGATTTTATGGTCATTATGAGGTCAACGATAACCGGAACGGCATTGAGGTCGTTTTTTGTGGTCGAGCCATTTGTAGAGGAAGTTCCATCCTGACCGATAACCCGATCCGCAAAAAAGCGGTGTGTTTCTTCTCGATCCAATAGAACATCGTCATCAAGCATAAATGTCGGCAGACCGGTCTGTTCCGCAAAAAAGAGTGAAACATCACGGTCCGTAATGGGTTGATCTTCCTTGTTCTCCTGCCGGGAAATAATCTTGTGCAAAAATGTCAACTGTGCCCCTGGTGACACTGTTCGCGGTGGAAAACGGCAAAAGAGCGATTCCGTTTTTATCAGAGCTTCTTCCGTAATAGGACCATTTTCCCGTCCCTTTAAGTTTGTTGTAGTATCTTTTTCCTCTAACGCGAGGGACCTGTCTGGTATATCCTTCTTTTCCTGTTTTATATCCTTCTTTTCCTGTTTTATAAAGACATAACGCAACGTCTCTTGAACCTGATTCGGTTCCAGAATAGGAAGATCAATCCTTAAAAACGGCGTTAAAAAATGCGGATGTTCCCTTTCCAAAATGGAATATTGTTCCAAACTACACTCCATAACAACAGGGAGAGTTCCCTGGGATATCGGGTCCAATAACGTATCCACAAGACTGTGATTCGAATAGGCGTTCATTCCGGTCTGCGCAATTTCCCATAAATTCCCCATATAGAGAATCGCCTTTTTTATGGCACAATATTTGACCATTAAAGTAACTTTATCATGTGGTCCATAGATATCATTTTGCGATCGGGCACCAAGTAAAACAGTATCAATTTCCCATAGTGCCCAATTGAGATTGTTTCTTGTTATACTTTTGGCAAATTTGTGCCAGAGCGTTGTTTTACCGCATCCGGACGGACCGACAAGAAGAATCGATACCGGAATCTTCTGACGAAAGGAACGGGACATAAACTCTACTTCCTTCTCCAATCCGAAAATCATTTCTTTTTCGTCGGGCTGAAAAGGTCTGAACCCCAATGTTTTGGGATTAATCGTCTCCTCTTTATCTTGGTTTTCGTAAAGGAGCTTCGCGATATGGTAGGAAGTTGGAATGGATAACTCCAATTTTAAGGGGAGGTATTCCACTTTAAGGACTTGTGTACATCGCAAAACAAAATCCAGATCCTCTTCCAGCTTCAGACATTGTATCATTCGAGACATTCCGGCGGCAAGTTGTATGTCGGAAGGATTATCCTCCGGAACCGTATAGAAGATATTTTGGATGGGAATCCAAACAAACGTCCCTCCATTCTCTATGGGAGTACAAAAAGCATCTAATTTGATTGGGGTGGTTATCTTTTGTTTTATGGAAATTGGAAAATGACAGACAAAAGAACGGGTTGTAAAATTGAGATTGGGAAAACTGGTAAAAAGTATCTCCGGCGGTATGGAAGTACAGGGAGAAAGAAAATTGCCATATAAATTTTCAACTCTATACTGCATATAGGGTGTAATCCGATGAACAAGCTCTTCTTTATTTTTTAGAAAACCATCAATGTCTGGCAATAAAGGAAAACGATATCGACATAAAACATTATCGTAATGAAGAAGTGCTGCTGGTAAATTAATAGTTATTTTCTGCATATATTCCCCTTGGGATTACGAATATTAGAGTATGTACCTTCTAAAAAACTAAAATGCGAATGGTCCATATGTAATTAATACATGAAAAGTTTACCATAAAATATTTATAATTGCAAGACAAAAAGCATTTTTTAATAATAAATTAAGAAAATTCTAATTTTATTTGCCTGTAATACGAAAAGATCACGCTTTCCTTTTTTCTGCATCAACGACACGATGGCAGATCCACTGGTAAACGTATCGATTTATTTATTCTCAAGGTCGTTATAAATGTCTATTTTTCAAAACAGGCGAGACGCCTGTTTTGGAGTATGTGGACGAGACGTCCGTACTCCCAGGAAATGCCGAATTTATAACGTCGTACAGTTTATTATAGACTGTATATATTATAGACTGTATATATTATAGACTCTATCTTTTTCCATTTACGTCTTCCGGAAACCCCGTTGATCATTGTAACTTCAAACATTTTAACATCAAAAAAGTAGAATATTATTGTTTTTACAAATAATTATACTCAAATATATGATTATCGTTCGTTTAAAGACCTCTACCCATCCATTCCGGACGAGGCTGGGATTTATATGCAGTAGGATATTTATATGCAGCAGAACGTTATAAAACTGTCTGTCCGAGGAGCACAAATATCTCGACCATCTCCTCCGAACTGGCGTTCCACCTGTTTTAAAAAAGGAATTTAAATCGGGCTTGAGTATAGTTTTCTCTATTCACCAAATTATTCGTTTTTCGCGCGTAATTGGACATATTTTTTATCTCGGGCATGATTAACCATATTATCATAGGTGATTAGGCCTTTTTCATAGAGCTGAACAAGTGAATAATCCATTGAAAACATATTTTGATTACGTCCCCCTTGAAGATCGTTGTAGATCTGATGGACATTTCTCTCCCGAATTTTATTTCGAATGGCGTAGTTGCAGATACAGACCTCCGATGCGAGAACACGTCCGTTTCCATCGGCCCGTGGAAGAAGTTTTTGAGAGATAACTGCCTGTAACGAGTTCGATAACTGAATATTAATCAGATTCTGCTGTTCTGGTGGAAAAACACTCTGAATACGCTGAATCGTTTGAACGGAATCGGGAGTATGTAGAGTGGCGAAGACGAGATGTCCTGTTTCGGCTGCAGTTAATGCCGTGGCAATTGTTTCTAAATCACGCATTTCACCGATAACAATAACATCCGGATCCTGTCGTAAAACATTATGAAGTGAACTCTGAAAACTAAGGGTATCGGTTAAAACTTCCTGTTGAATAACGATACTACGTACATGATGGTGCACAAATTCAACAGGATCTTCAATCATCACGATTTTTTTCCGTTGCTCCTGATTAATGGCATCGATCATTACATTAAGTGTTGTCGTTTTTCCGACTCCGGTAGGTCCGGTTACAAGTACAAGTCCATCGGTATAACGAGTAAAATCATAAATTACGGGAGGAAGCCCCAGTTCTTCAATAGTCCGAATATGTGTTTCGCACATTCGAATGGACATTTCCGGACAGAGCGCGTGCAGATAGATACTGGCACGAAATCGGCCAATACCGTCCCAGTATCGGGAAAAGCAAACGGAAAGGTCTTTTTCGAAGGTGTCTTGATGGCGTTTTTCGGCGATTTCATTAAAGAGAAATTGCAGGTTTTCTTTTTCAAGAGGTTCGCCCGAAAGAGGGGCCAAATCTCCATTGACTCGAAAAATGGGAGCCAGACCACGAACAAGATGGATATCGCTCGCGTTATACTTCTGGGCCGCACGTAATATAACATTCATATTCCAAGACATTAGTTTTGTTCTTTACCTTCCTGTTTTATAGTGTAAATACATTTTTATACTCCAGACCGGGATGATATCGGTATGACCGGGATGATATCGGTATGACCGGGATGATATCGGTATGACCGGGATGATATCGGTATGGTCGGGATGATATCGGTATGGCCGGGATGATATCGGTATGGCCGGGATGATATCGGTATCATATTGTTATGCCGGGGAGCACGGACGTCTCGTTTGTATCCTCCCAAACAGGCGTTCCACCGGTTTGGAAAAGAAGGAATTTAAAACGGCCTTGAGTATATATTGTAAATACACTTGATATTTAAACAAGATACATTTTGAAAGTACGGATAATACTTCCACACTCTATTTTTCCTCTTGTTCACAGGATGGTGTGATAAAATTTGTTTTTTGACAGACAGGCGGAGAATACGGATGTGTCTTGCCTCTATTTCCTCAAAACAGGCGTTTCCTCCTGTTTTGTCCCTTCAAAAAACTCAAACGTTTTATCCACCTTTTACGCAAAACAGACCTCTATCATATTTTGTAATGATAGTATTCCCACTTTAACAACCATCCTGCAAACGGTTAGCTATTATTATCTTTCGCCAGTTAGAAAAACATTACTCTAAAACAGTATATACGATAAATACAAAAAAACAAGTGAAAAAATATTTTTCCAGGAAGTTTTTGTTTTTTCCAGGTTGTCGGTTTGATCATGGAAATTTGGATATCAGATGACAGTTTCCGGGGAACCTGTATTCCGTCTGACTTTACCTGTTACCTTCCCGACTTGAGTTAGAGACAGGTAAAGACGAATTTTTATACGGCAGGACATTATACCCCGATCCTTTTAAAAACCGGCAATTACAAAAAGTCGGAATTATGTTATACTGTACGACGTAATAAATTCGGTATTTCCTGGGAGCGCGGACGTCTCGTCATCCTTTAAAACAGGCGTCTCGTCTGTTTTGAAAAATAGACTTTTATAACGACCTTGAGTATATTATATGTCACTGTTCACGGATATAAAGTGAAACCACGGATAACACTGATTTTCACGGATAGTTTTTTGGCAAACAAACTTTTTTATGATAAAATTGTTTTTTATATAGATAAAAATGTTTAGTTTGTTATTATAAAATATTGTATTTTACGACAGACTATCTGTGTTTATCCGTGATATCTGTGGTTTTAAAATCGTTCGTGAATGGTTGCTTTTTTTATGATAAAATTGTTTTTTATATAGATAAAAATGTTTAGTTTGTTATTATAAAATATTGTATTTTATGACAGACTATCTGTGTTTATCCGTGATATCTGTGGTTTCAAAATCGTTCGTGAATGGTTACTATTATATTTTTAATTCCTTGCAAGGAGGTCAAAATGTTACGAACCGTATATCCAATCAAGGCGGTAGAGTGTGTTTTGAAGACGAGTTTCTATAATATGCAGTCGGTGACTGTTCGGGGCGTCCGGGATTCCGGTTATATTTGAATATGCGGTTCGACGTAATCCCGTAAATCGAGAATTTACAAAAAAAAATGGAATAAAAGGTTCGTTCATACGTCTCCATGATAGAAGAACGATTTTTTCACGATAAAGTTAAGACTTCATAAAACATGAATCATAAAGTCATGAATCCTAAAGTAAAGAGAGATTCCGATGATGGAAGGAGATCAATATCTAACCCTGGTCGCCGTTATTTTCCGGTACTGGTTCTTTATGCCCGTAAATGGGCGGGAAACAGTGTGGAAGACGTCGTTCAGGATGCGTTTCTCAAACTGATTCAGTATTCCGGACGGAATCAGGTTCCGAACGATATTTTTGCCTGGCTATTGACCGTAGTTTGTACAACGGCTATTGATTTTCATCGTAAACAGAAACTTCGCGATTCCCATCTTGATCGTCTGGCACAAAACAGTCAATCAGTATTTGAAGAACAGCCGGAGAATCGGCTGGAAGCAAAAGAAGTCGTGGAAAAATGAGCCGAACTTCCCGACGACCTTCGTGAAATCGTTATTTTACGGATCTGGGTATCTGTATCCTTCGAGGAAATCGCCTTCCTACTCGATATCGCTAAAACGACCGTGTTTCGTAAATATGAAAAATCTCGTTGACATGTTTTATCTCGTTGACATGTTTTATCTCGTTGGTATGTTTTATCTCGTTGGTATGTTTTATCTCGTTGACATGTTTTATATTGTTGACATGTTTTATCTCGTTGATATGTTTTATCTCGTTGATATGTTTTATCTCGTTGATATGTTTTATGTTGTCTATATATTTTGTCTCGTTTACATATTTTATATTGTCTGCATATTTTGTCTCTACATGTTTTGTCATGAAATATGAAACATCAAATGTTTGTCAGATATAACCTGTGAACGATGTTTCGAATGATTTTCTTCTTGTTATTACTTGTTTTCATCATCATATATTATATGCTCTGAACATACGTATATTGGATGTTCGCAGACAATACAGGAATATAAAGGGTTCGACGATGAATTATGAACGTATAATAGACTGTTTTCGTTTGAAGATATTGAATTCGCCTTCAACAGGTGGTATTCCGGTCAAGAATATATCGGTTCCGAACAGGTTATTTGACCAGCGTGGTAAATTGTTATGGTTGGAATTGTATATTGATTCGGAAAAACGGATAGCACATACGGAGGAAATAGCGATAAATCAATTTATCGTTCATCAAACACTCTGTGTTCCCGTTAATAGCGGACAGATACTAATTCATCAAACGGCAGATCATCTTTATTGTCTATGGTCGGAAAATGATTCGACACGGGCAGGAACGACTCTTTCCGAAAATGAAGTCATGTATATACGTAAAAAAAAACTGTGTTCCGGGACTATTGTCAATAATACGTATAAAATTGACATACAACTAGCAGTTGAACTATTTGAAAAGGAGAATAATAATGACTATTACGGCAACCCCAGTTCGTAATCTTAACCTGGTTCGCGTAACCTGGAATTCTGTAACCTTCGATTGTACAGCCAAGGAACTTCCTTCGTTAAAAGATGCCCCCACCTGGTCGATTGTAACGGATAATACCAGTGATCTGACCGGACGTACCATTGTCGGTAAACCGGAAGGTTTCGAACCGTTTGAACTGACAATTGAAACCGAATTGGATCTTATTTACGATACCCTGTTGATGGCCATGCTTGATGGAACCGTATCCAATGCGACCTTTACCTATACTCCTCCGAGTGGAACCGCTGTTACTTTAACCGTTCCTAAATGTTCGCTCTGCGGGATCGAAAATGTAAAGAATAAAAGCAATGGAGGGAATACAACGATTATTAAATTACAACCGGAAGGTGGACAGACTACCGATATGCCTTCCGTAACCTGATACCATAGAAAGGAATTTCAATGTTTGTTCTTGAAAATTATTTAAAAGAGTCCCCTGCCAATGATATTCATAAAATCAGGATTCATGACGAGGAGTATAAAATCAGACGTCTGGATGGAATCGAACTTCTTCAGTTACAGGATATTACGGAAACTGATAAAAAGTTTGTCCTGATTTTAAGTCGTTGTCTTCTCGATGGCAAGACAGAGAAACCTGTTGGCGAAGCTGGTGCCTTGATTCTCCTTCGCAATCATCTCGTCGATGCTATTGAAATTATCCATGCCATTATAGATCTATCGGAAGAAATTCGAGATCTGGAAGAAAAAACCATGGTCGAATTGAAAAAAAACTCCTAAAGGATCGATATGCCGTTTTGAAATGGTTCTATTGTCAACGATTTGGTTTAAATCCATCGGAAACAAATGTTTCGCGCGAGAATTTACTAATGGAACATGTTTTCAGGACAATGGAACTGGAAGGAGTTTTTCTTCCGTCGCGTATCGATTATCTGTTATCCATGGCCACCTTCCTCCTCGAATTTCTCGTTTGTCCCAGCGATAGCGAACGAAGAAATATGGAATCGGAATTGCTTGCCGGGGGATTACGTATGAAGAAAACAGATCCGAATCAGGACGCGCACCCTGATTATCGAAAAAATAAAACAACGGAACTGTTTTTCTCCACGTTAATGGCGGTTTATGGTTCCCAAAAACAATCTGTAGACCATAAAGGAACAATAAAGAAATAATGATCATACAATATGAATATATCGGCCGAACGATATTGGGGGGTGGTGTTGATGAAGAGAACAGTCGATATTGTCTTTTCGAGGAAATTTATCGTTTGAACAGTATCAACGATTTAACCACTTTTATTGGTTTTCTTCCGTCGAGTGGACGTCTTGTTCAGAGATGGCCTTCCTTCCGAATCAAAACGTGTACTCTGGAACGTATATCGGACCCACGTGCAGACGGTAAAGTTGATATTGTAGTCAAGTATAAATGTTCTACCCGTGTGGATATTGAGGAAACCGATCAGAACGATATGCCACTAACCGAGACAACGCCCCCCTGGGAAAATCGACTTGAAGATTTCCTGATAACCACTATCCCCCAAAAGGAAACGGCCACCGGTTTCTGGCCGTATAACAGCGATATACAACAAGTATTTTGCAATTCTGCCGGTGTTCCCTTCGAGGGAAGTATAACGCGCGGTTTATCCCGTATATCCTTTAGTTATAATCTCGAAATGATAGATCTCAATGTGACATGGAGTCATGTATTTAAAGTCAATAAAAATACCATTCAAGTGGCCGGAATGGTTTTCCCAAAACGAACATTGATGATCCAGAACATTGATATCAAACGTCGTAGAGAATATAACAACGATGGTTCACTTCTATGGTCCTATTTTAAAATCATCATAACCCTTTTGGCTGATCCGGGATCCTTTGATCGTCAATATGCAAACGTTGGATATCATGTACGGACCAGCCAGGGCCTCTGTCGTCTTTGGTGTTGGAATAATGGTGCCACGTTTGGTACCTATACCAACTATATTGCTTCCGGGGCAGCCGATGGAGAAGAAGTTACCGAAAAAATGTATCTGACTGTAACCGGTATGAATGTTAGTCCCTTTATCAATGACGGACGACAAGTGCCCGTCTACCAGACAGGTTCTCTTTACGAACCTGTCGATTTTGAATTTTTAAAATTACCCAAGGTACTTTAATGCTGACACTTCGATTTAGTCAAGAAATATGCCGTCGTATCGTCGATCGCGGAACCGTTCCGGAATTTGACAATAGTATTCAATATCGGAAGCCCCAGCCTTCCCGGCATGCTATCAGCGGTCATTTGGTCGGAACGGTAACTTCCGCTACAAATTCGTCGATAACAACTGTGATGGTCGGACAAACCATCTATAATTGCTCCGCGCCGTTACTTGAAGCCGGAACCGTTTTAACTGCTGGTTTAAAGGTTATTATTCAAAAGAATATATTAACAGGCTGCTGGGACGTTATTGCGGCCGAATGCGAGGAGTCGTGATATGCCCTATTCAAAATGGACTCCAGGATGCTGTTGTTCCGTTTGCGTTCCCGTACCGGAGTCACAATGTCTTTATTTCGACGACTTCCATTATAATCAACTCCATAATATATTCAATACGGATTATCGTGTCAATACGGATTATTATATCAATACGGATTATCGTGGAACGGGAAACACGACAAAACGTTTTCCCCATTGGAAATGGAATGGAGATCTCGAAAATGTTGATGATTATTACACCTGTAGTAATCAAGTCTGTTTTGAATTGTATCCAGTTCCTCTTTCGGATTGCAATTGTAGTTACTATCTGATTGGAAACAACGTTGATAATATCTACGGTACGACACAAAAACAACTCGGTCAAAATGAATATATAATAGAAGGACTTCCGCGTGATTTATCGTTGTATCGTGATTTATCGTTGTATATTGAGGAAATACTTGAGAAAGCCGAGATTACTGTCAATATCGTCGATACCTGTACGATAGGAAACAATAAAAATCAGGTAACACATTATAGATATCCCCATCGCTTTACCTTTACAATAACCTTTATTTTGTCGACCAATCAATATCCCATGGTAATTCCAGACGAAGGGGCTGTACATGACCTGTTGGACGGGATGATTGACGAGGTTATTCTTCAAATGAATCAGTATCTTTATATTTATGGAAGGGAGGTATTATTTTACAAGGACAGGGAAACGGAGGTGCTCCCGTGTGTCAATTAAACCGATGTCGATTTGCAGTTGTTACGAATCGAAAATGGCAGCCAAACATGAAATGTACGATTATTGAATGTCATTGTGGTCAAATACCACCGGCAACGGATCGGGTTGCAGGTCATTGCCGTTATCCAACAGAAGACGGCAAGGTCAATCGAACTGCTGGATATCTGGAAGTTCGATCAAAATATTGTAATAATAGATATTGTTCACTTTTCAAAAACAGGAACAGAGAGGATTAAAATGAAAAAACTTCTAATGATTCTTTTTTTGGTCTTTATATTCCGGATTGGGAGCCTTTATGGCGAATGTCGGCCAGCTTGCAATCTGGACGATATACATGCGGCTTCCTGTCGTATACACGCGACGCGAACCGGAAGCCGCCAGGGAGCCATTGGTACTGGTACCGTTTGCCTTCTGGCTGGTGGTAAATACTGGATTATAACAAACTGGCATGTAGTACAAGGGGCAGATAAAATTCAGCTCCATTTTTTTCGCGATGGATCGATTTTCTCTTGTAATGCACAAATTGAAGGCCTCTGGTACAATGAAAAAGCACCATATGATTTCGCCATATTGACTGTTCCGGAATTAGAGTTGGCCAATTACGATCCTCCATATGTACCCCTGGCATCACAAACGGTCAAGCCCGAACAGGGAAAAATGATTATGTCTGCCGGATGTAGCGAAGGTCGATGGTGTATGGCCTGGAAAGGTACTGTTGAAAACTTTTATGGCAATACAGCTCAATTTTACCCTGCCCCCAAGTCTGGACAGAGTGGATCTTCCATTATTCAGGAGTTTAATGGCGCTCCTCATATTGTCGGTATTTTGACCTGGCGTGTGGGTGATGAACATTTACTCAATGAAGAACATATGCGTGGAGGGGCTATTCCTATCTCCCTGTTTTATTCAGCAGTGGAAGGACGACGGCCAACCGGAGATCTGAACAGTATTCCACCAAATGCCGTCTGGTGTAAAAATTCTGTAATCATTAACAACAGACAAAACGATGATAACAGACAAAACGATAGCAACAGACAGGGCAATGATAACAGACAGGATTATGATAACAGACAGGGTTATGATAACAGACAAAACGATAGCAACAGACAGGATAATATTGTTCGTACATGGCCTGTTATGAATGCCGTTGACTATTTTCAGCCTGTTAATACAACAATGCCAAAACCGACCCTCGTCGCCTATCTCTTGAGAGGATGTACGACCTGTGATATTTGTTTGCCAATTCTTCAACAATTGGTACAGGAAAATCTTAATCTTCAGATAGTCCAATTAGATAATACACGGCAAAAAGAGGAGATAATAGAACTTAATCTCAAGGAATATCCCGCCTTTGTGTTGTTTGAATATCAGAAGGATCAGTGGATCGAAAGAGAACGTTTTTATGGAACCAATCAACTGGA
This sequence comes from uncultured Planctomycetaceae bacterium, assembly GCA_964442735.1. Taxonomy (GTDB): domain Bacteria; phylum Planctomycetota; class Planctomycetia; order Pirellulales; family Thermoguttaceae; genus JAUNBG01. The sequence continues at coordinate 19,364 of CAYUAP010000033.1, forward strand.
AAATAAAATTCGAACGGTCCTCGGTAAAACAACCGAATTTACAGATACGGCACGTTTGCGACGGACGAAACCCGATTCCAATAACGAAACGTGTCCTTCCGATAATAATGGAAAAGGATGTCCTCTTTCCCCCGATACTACTCCGGAACAACAGGGACGGAATAATGATATTTCTCCATTACTCGATCAATATCGCGACGGTTTGGATAAACGATACGAGAACCGTTCACGACCTCCTGCTCCGGAATTCGATAATGGACAATCGAAAATCGATCCTTTTTTGAAAAATAGAGAAGATAACATCAATCGACCACTCAATAATATTTCCGATAATATTCAAAAACGACTCGATAACATTTTTACCGGTGCCGAAAATCGTATTGGACAAAGGCTGGAAGCCATTCCGGACAAAATATCGAAAAAGATCCAACAAAAAATCGATGATAAAATGAATGAATTTTCATCTCAAATACAAGCCTTTTTATGGAAAAATTTTTTTGCCCTCTATTGGAAGATTGTATTTTTTATCGTTTTATTATGGTATTCCATCTATTGGATTTGTTTGTTGTCATCTTGGGTTTTTTCGAAAATACTCTTTTTCTTTAACGGTATAAAAATTAGTTTTAATAAAAATTAGTAGTATATAATCTCCTCTCTAATATTTTAGCAGGGAACTTCCATTTTCCCGACGAGCTTCGTTTTACTGCCCGGAATGAAAGTTAAATCCCATCAATATAGCTCTTAAATTTTTTGATCATACAAATGGTAAAGCAGGCGGGGACGCCTGTTTTTTTGGGAAAATGCGGACGCGATATTCGTATTCCGGTCACTATTTAAATTAAAGAGTTCGGAACCACAGGACAGTATAACTTTCATTCGGGATTGTTTTCATCCCCGTATTGCAAGCAGATCATTTTTTTTATACAATTACTTCCGGACAGACGGAAGTATCTTCTGTCCCATAGCGAGGACCAAGCGTCCATATTCAGGACAACAATGTAAATAATTGGAGATGTATAAATGAAAATATCCAGTGGGATTGTATTATTATGTTTTCTGATCCTGGGCAGTATCTCCTGTTTGGGAGCCGAGACGGAGAAATTTCAGTTACGAGGGATTCTACCGGCAGAAAAAGCCGTATTTCATATTGCTTTAAATGGTAATGACCAATGGTCGGGTAAACTGTCCCAGCCGAACAATACGAATACCGATGGACCATTTCGAACATTTCAACGCGGTCAGTCCGCAGTCCGTACATTGTCAAAAAGTAATACGTCTGATTCTAAAGCGATAATAGTAGAGGTACACAGCGGCCTTTACGAATTGGAACAACCTCTTTATTTTACTGATGAATGCAGTGGAACAGCGCAAAGGCGAGTGATCTGGCGTGTAGCTGCGGGAGAAGAGGTTCGTCTTGTCGGAGGTCGTTTTCTTAATGGTTTTACTCCCATTCGGGACGAATCGATTCGCAAACAACTTCGTCCCGAAGTACGGGATAAAGTCCTTCAGTACAATTTAAAGGAAAATGGAATCGAAAATTATGGTTCACCGGCAGGCGGGGGACTTGAACTCTTCTTCAAAAACAAGCCAATGCATCTTTCACGATACCCCAATAATAAATTTATGACGATTACCGGACTAGGCAAGGAAGGCACTACCGAAGTCGATATTCGCGGAACAAAAGGTATTCAGCAGGGAATTTTTCAGTTCGACGACGAACAGCCCTTAAAATGGAACCAGGAAGAGGATATCTGGGTTTACGGCTATTGGTTTTGGGATTGGGCGGCCCAGGCCCAGCAGGTCGTTTCGATCGAATCGAATACAAAATTAATGACACTCAAGGCACCATGGCATTCCTATGGTTATCGTCTCAAACAGTGGTTTTACGCCTATAATCTATTGTGTGAAATCGATGAACCGTGTGAATTCTATATCGATAGGAAAAAAGGAATTCTCTATTTTTACCCGCCGGAAAATATTCAAAACAATGACGTTTTAATCTCCATGAATACCCAGCTTGTTTCAATGAAGAACGTTTCCTATTTGACGTTTGCAGGTTTTGTTCTTGAAGCCTGTCGTAACGATGCCATAACAATACAACAGGGCGATCACGTTGAAATACTTGGGTGTACGATACGCAATGTCGGTGGAACAGGAATTGTCATAAACGGTAAAAATCAGTTGATTTTCGGTTGTCATCTTTATCAAACAGGTTGTGGTGGTATTGTCTGTAATGGAGGAGATCGGACAACTCTAACCCCTGGTAAAATGGCTGTTGTCAATAATTACATTCACGATTACGGGCGCATTCAGCGAATTTACGCATCCGGTATTCAAGTCGGAGGTGTCGGCAATTACATTGGTAATAATACAATAAAGAACGCACCGCATATGGCTATTGGTTTTGGTGGTAATGATCATTTAATCGAAAGAAATGAAATTGCGAACGTCTGCTTCGAGTCAAACGATGCCGGCGCAATTTATACAGGTCGAAATTGGACTATGCGCGGTAATGTTCTCAAAAATAATTATCTGCACGATATTAAGGGATTTCAAGATCGTGGTTGTGTTGGTATCTATTTGGATGATATGTTTTCATCGGCGGATATTGTTGGTAATCTTTTTGTTCGAGTCACACGTGCCGCCTTTATAGGGGGAGGGCGCGATAACAGTATCCAAAACAACATCTTTATCGACTGTACACCGGCACTTCATATCGACGCACGTGCGCTAGGCTGGGCACACGATCATGCGGACGGCTGGATCAAGGAGGCACAGGAGAAGAAGACGATCTCCGGAATCAAATGGAATGAACCGCCCTATAGTACCAAATATCCGGCCCTGGCCAAAATTCTGGAGGGACAGCCGAAGGCCCCCGAAGGAAATACCGTTACAAGAAATATCTGCTTTGGAGGAAGTTGGGATGTTAATAAAAAAGGTCAATGGCAGGGATCCACGGTACAAAAGGAGGCGCGCTCTCTCGTTTCGTTTAAAAATAATCTGGTCGATATCGACCCCTTGTTTGTCAATGCGGAAAAGGGTGACTATCGATTGCGTCCTGAATCTCCCGCCCTTAAATTGGGATTCGAACCGATTCCGTTCGATAAAATCGGTATTTATGCCGATCCTCTATCTGCCAATAAATAGAGGAGGTATTTATTATACTCAAGGTCGTTATAAAAGTCTATTTTTCAAAACAGGCGAAACGCCTGTTTTAGAGAATGCGAACGAGACGTCCACGCTCTAAGGAAATGCCGAATTTATAACATCGTACAGTATAGTTTGAGAAAAATTTAATTTTCGGTAGATTGAAAATAGATGTTCACAAATAGATGTCCCAAAATAGAAGAAACCATTTTTCATGTTTTGACATTTGTTCTGTTTCGGGACTTTTATTGTTACCAGCTTTTATTGTTACCAGCTTTTATTGGAGTTGGCACCTTCGAATTGTTTTAAGTTTGCACTATTTTAAAGTTTGCAAACAAAAATCAAACAAATGTCAGGGCGTTTGTTAAATCGTTAATAATGTCATCGCAATCTTCAATACCAACGGACAGACGAACCAGGTCGGGTCCAACACCAGCGGCGATTAATTCTTCATCGCTCAATTGGCGATGGGTTGCGTTCGCCGGATGCAAAATACAACTGTGTGCATCCGCGACGTGGGTGGCGATAATGGCGATTTTTAATTCCTTCATAAAAGCTTCGGCCGCTTTTCGGCCTCCCTTCAGGCCGAAGGAGACCACACCACACGAACCATTTGGCAGATATTTCTGTGCTAATTTATAGTATTTGTCATCAGGTAGACCACAGTATTTAACCCAGGCCACTTTTTCATGGTCATGAAGGAATTTGGCAACGGCCATTCCGTTTTCGCAATGTCGTTTAATTCGGAGATGAAGTGATTCAAGTCCTATATTGAGAAGGAAACTGTTATGGGGAGAAGGAATGGAACCGAAGTCACGCATTAACTGTGCAGTAGCCTTCGTAATAAAGGCGCCCGCTAGTCCGAATCGTTCCGTATAGATGATACCGTGATAACTTTCATCAGGAGTCGTTAATCCGGGATATTTATCTTTATGGGCGTTCCAGTCGAATCTGCCGCTATCGACAATAACACCACCGACACTTGTTGCGTGACCGTCCATATATTTTGTTGTCGAATGTGTTACGATATCGGCTCCCCATTCGAAGGGACGGCAGTTCACTGGAGTTGGGAACGTATTGTCAACAATTAGGGGAACACCATGCGCATGGGCAGCCTTGGCATACGTTTCAATATCCAGAACCGACAGTGCAGGATTGGCAATTGTTTCACCGAAAACAGCTTTTGTTTCCGGACGAAATGCCGCGTTCAATTCTTCTTCGGTACAATCACAGGGAACAAAGGTAAAGTCGATACCCATACGTTTCATGGTAACGGCAAACAGATTATAGGTTCCACCATAAATTTCCGAGGAGGCGATAATATGATCACCCGCCGAACATATATTGAAGAGGGCGAAGAAGTTGGCGGCCTGACCCGAGGAGGTTAAAATAGCTGCCGTTCCACCTTCCAGCGCGGCAATTTTGGCCGCAACATATTCATTCGTCGGATTCTGAAGTCGTGTATAGAAAAAGCCTGGAGCCTCCAGATCAAACAGTTTTCCCATTTCCTCGCTAGTATCATACTTGAATGTTGTACTCTGAATGATCGGAATCTGACGCGGTTCACCGTTCTTCGGTGTGTAACCCCCTTGAACACATATTGTATCAATTTTATCCATTATCCTCAATCTCCTTTTATCGTAATTTACCTTTTATCGTAATTTCCGTTATCGTAATTTCCGTTATCGTAATTTCCGTTATTGTAATTTCCGTTATTGTAATTTCCGTTATCGTTGTTTCCGTTATCGTTGTTTTCCGTTATCATATCGACGGAAGATTAGAACACCATTGTGTCCGCCAAAACCGAGCGAAGTGCTCATAGCCGTATTAACCTTCCATTCAATTCCCTGATTCGGGACGTAATCCAAATCACATAATGGATCCGGTTCCTCTAAATTTATAGTGGCCGGAATAAAATTATTTCGGATCGTCATGATCGACGCGATAGCTTCCAAAGCCCCTGCCGCCCCCAGGCAATGACCTATCATTCCCTTAATGGACGATATTTTCAAATGATTGACCGCTGTACCAAACGCCTTTTTAATAGCAGCCGTTTCGACGGGATCGTTCGTCGGCGTCGATGTACCATGGGCGTTGATATAATCGATCTGATCAGGTTCCATATTTGCGTCGGTCAGTGCGTTTTGTATGGCATGGGCACAACCGGCCCCTTCCGGATCCGGGGCCGTTAAATGATATCCATCGATCGAAGCACCATATCCGGCTATTTCCGCTAGAATATTCGCCCCACGTGCTTGTGCATGTTCCTCCGATTCCAAAACAAGAATTCCAGACCCTTCACCCATGATGAACCCTTCACGCTTCCTGTCGAACGGGCGACTCGCTTTTTTGGGATTGTTGTTATAGGAGGTGGCCAATGCTTTTAATGCACAGAAACCAGCCAGACCGAATTCTGTAATCGCCGCTTCCGTTCCTCCGGTAACGACGATATCCGCCCTTCCTAAACGAATCAGGTCCATGGCATGTCCAATTGCGTCCGTTCCAGAAGCGCAGGCTGTGGCAATCGTATGTCCCAAGCCGCGAATTCCAAGATCCATGGCGATATTACCCGCCGCCTCGTTGGAAATCATTCGCGGAATTGTTAAAGCTGAAAAATGTTCTGGACCTTTCAGAACCAATTTTTTTTGCGATTCCGAATCGACATCAAGACCGTCAATTCCGATTCCCAGAAAAATCGCGGTTCGAAACGGATCAATTTTGGTAATATCCAGACCGGTTTGTTTCCAGGCCTCGCGCGCAGCAATCATGGCAAACTGCGTGAACCGTGCCGTCCTCTGTAGTGTTCGCGAACCTAATTCATCGGCGAGGGAAATATCACGAACTTCCGCCGCAATCTGACAACGAAAACGAGATGGATCGAAGAGTGAAATACGGTCTATACCACACTCTTCCCGACAGAGAGCTGTCCAGTATTTATCCAAACCTGATCCGATGGGAGATAATACTCCCATTCCGGTTACAACCACTTTTTTCATAACAGTTCCTCCATGATCTATTTCTATTTGACCATTCCAAGCTCCTAAAGCTGGACCGAGCGAAACGTCCTCGGTTCAGAAGATTTTGGAACGGCCCTTCGTTTTTCGAGAAGTCTTCCAGTAATTACCAAATAATATAATTTCCACCATAGGTTAGACCCGCGCCAAAACTAACCGTTACCAGTTTATCTCCTGTCTTCAGAAGATTGGCTCGATTCATTTCGTCCAAGGCTATCGGAATAGACGCCGAAGCCGTATTGGCTACGCGCTGAACATTGAGATAAAATTTATCTTCCTTGATGCCCATTCGTTTACCTGCCGCATCGATAATACGATAGTTTGCCTGATGTGGAATAATACGGCAAATATCGGACATTTCCAGATGATTCCGTTTCATCAGTGCATTCAAGACCTCCGGCATGGCTTTAATGGCGAATTTAAAGACTTTATGTCCTTCCATATAAAGGAGACGCGGTCCGTTCAGAATGGCCGAGGTTGGAGTACGGCACCCCCCTTCGATTTTGAGAAAATCGGCACTACTTCCATCGGTTTTCATAAAGGTATCGATAATACCACTGTCTCCCTCTTCCGTTCGCTTTAAAACAACAGCGCCAGCCCCATCACCGAACAGGACACAAACACGGTGATCGTTCCAGTCGACTAAACGGGACATCATCTCCGTAGCTACGACCAGAATCGGCTTCTGATGAAATGGATTGTGGAAGAGATTCCGCGCGATTTCCATATTATAGGTAAAACCACAACAGGCAGAAACCAAATCGAAGGCAACTGCATTAACGGCCCCTAAATCCCGCTGTACCACACAGGATGTTTGGGGGATGGGGGCGTAGTCGGCGGTAGTCGTACTGAGGAGGATGAACCCGAGATCTTCCGGCTTGACCTGTGCCATTTCCAGGGCTTTTTTTGCGGCAGCTACGGCCATTCCGGACGGAGAATCGTCTGGACCTGCCAAATAACGCGTTTTTATTCCAGTATGGGACATAATCCATTCGTCCGATGTCTCCGGCAGTTTTGCGGCCAATTCATCGTTCGTTACCAATCGTTCGGGAAGATAGGATCCTGTACCTGCTATTTTAACATGAAACATTAAAAATTTTCCAATCTGCAATTGCCTTTACTTGTATTAAGTATCAGGCAGTTCTAAAAATCCGGTAGAATCAAAATCGGGAAAAGCAGGCAGGAAACCTGCGTTCCCGGTGTTATGAATTTATACCCATCTCCCGCCAGGCTTCGGAGAGCGGCGCTGTGATGGAAACCGGTTCATGGGTCTGTGGGTGAATAAATCGTATTTCGTGTGAATGAAGTGCTATTGCCCGTAATCGTTCGTCTTCAAAACATTCACCAAAATTAATTTTACTCCCATATAAAGTATCGCCAAGGAGTGGATAGCCTCGCGATGCACCTTGAAGACGAATTTGATGTGTCCGTCCAGTTTCTAAATGAATTTCCAGCCAGGTTCGATCTTTAAACCGCTGGAGAACGCGAAAATGGAGTATGGCCTCGCGGGCATCCGGATGCATGGGGGTTACAATTTCCGCTTCAGCCTTGCCCGGTATTTTACGCATATAGTCGTTCCAGGTTCCTTCCGATTCTTCCGGTCCACCTTCGACAATGGCCCAATAGGTCTTTTCCACCTGACGACTTTGAAATTGTTCCGATAACTTGTTCGCTGCCCGTGAATTCTTCGCAAATACAATAACACCGGACGCCGGACGATCCAAACGATGGGGAACGCCTAAATAACATTTCCCCGTCTTTTTTTCCCGACGATTCAGAAATGCTTTAACACGGAATTCCAAAGAATCAATTCCTGCGGGCGCCTGCGTTAATAGTCCCGCTGGTTTGTTAATAACCAGTACAGATCCCTCTTCGTAAAGAATCTGAAAATTCGGCTGAATTTCTTCTACTTCCGTTATGTTTTGCATTTTTACAAAATCCTTTTTGGGGCTGGTCGTTAATAAATCTTTCGGACCCAGGCCCCCCTACCATGACGTTTATCTTTAAAAAGCCTGTGAACACCAAACGTGACACTATCGATCAAAATTCTAATCACCGTATTGCTATCGGTTATATTCACAACCAGATAGGGATTATGGAAACCAATATCAATCCACTGAACTCTATGGTAGTGACTATAGACATTTTTGGCGTTTATTTTTGTTCGATAGATGGGGCAGACACCGTTTCCAGAGCGTTAATTTTATCACGGAGTCTTGACGCACGTTCGTAATCTTCCATTTCGACCGCCTCGTCCATTTCTCTTCTCAATCGCAACAGAAACAGTTCCGTTTTGGAATCGTTTAATCCGTTTTTAGGTCGTTTGCCGATATGGTCGGTATAACCATGAATATTCTGCAGAAGTGGTTCCACCTGTTCGGCAAAACATTTGTAATCGTTTGGGCAACCGAAACGGGCCGATTTTCGGAAATCCTGGAAACCGGCACCACAGATAGGGCACGACTGGAAGTCGAGTTCCTTGAGATCCCTTGTAGTCTGTTCCAGGGACATATTTGTGGAATCGTCCAAATTGTCATCATGGGCGGAATCCACAATAGATCCGGAATCTTCCTTTTTATCCTGGCTTTTATGAAGATATTCATTGGCGTGTTTTTCACAAAAATGAAGTTCAATCGGTTCGTCGCCGGTCATTTCGGTAATGTGGAATGTGGCCACATTATTACACTTCTGGCATTTCATGGTTTATTTTCCTTTTCCGCAGCAATTTTTGTATTTTTTACCGCTTCCGCAAGGGCAGGGATCGTTTCGTCCGACTCGTGGTGTTTTATTGCGAATCGTTTCGACTTTATGGTTCTTGCTGGCCTCAATGGCAGCGTTCTGCTGATCCTGAATTTCACCCGACGATTGAGGTGCCGCCGTTGCAGCATCGTCGTGTCGTGCTTCCGTTTCCGTCCATGTTGAACTGATAAAATCCTCGTCTAATTGTTCGACGCGGAAGACATAATCGGTCACGCGTTCGTAAATCGAATTCCACATTTCCTCAAACGCCTGCATACCCAAACGTTTATATTCCACTTTAGGATCCATCTGGGCATAACCGTGAAAACTGACACTTGATTTCAGGCGGTCCATAACCAACAGATGTTCCTTCCAGGCGGCATCGACCACCCCCAGTATTAATGAACGTTCCACCTTGCGCATTTCCGGATTGAAACGATCTTCAATAATACACTCCAGCCGGTCTCGAACCAGCAGAACATCCCAATCAGTAATATCACGAGTGGTTATTTCATAATTGAAATTAAGATCCAGCCAATCGCACAAGTCCTGAATTTTTTCGTCGTTTCGGTCCAACTTGATAATATCTTCCGAGGTAATGCGATCATTGCGTTCAAGCATCGTATTACGTGTCTTCGCGATCTTTTGAATATCCAAACCTTCTGCTACGTAGATATTGTCAAGACGTTTTTCCATTTCCTGATAGTATTTGTCGGCTCCTGCGGAATAGGTATTGTTTAAGTCGTATAAAGTGTCTTCGATTTCCTGACGCTGTTTATTTTTGAGATCATCGATAGATATATCGGCGAGGAAACGTTTTTTCGCCCATTCGGCAACGGCATCCCGATCATAACGTTTTCCCTGCTGATCGTGAATCGTGAATACGATTAAACCTGCAATAACAGGGAATCGAACCTCTTTTTCACGATATTTCAACATTACTTTTTCGCGAATGGCATTGTAAAATTGTTCCGAATCCATATTCTTCACGGTTTCCGGATTAATATCAAGTACGAAATGCGCTTTGAGCCAGTTACAGGCTGTTTTCACACCGTACCCCGGTTCCAGCAGATACGCCCCGGTAGAGAGATCCATACCATCCAGAAATTTATTGGCCCGATCTATCAAAAATTGAGCGATATCATCTCGACCGACTTTAATTAAATCGTTGGCACGATAGGTGGTTCGCCATTGAATATTGGCCGTTTTCGCTAGTGCTCCCCAATTCCATTCATCGGTCGGAACGTCCATGGACAGGTTTTCTTCCACTTCGTCCAGGACTTTTGTTTCGGAAAGACGACGGGCATGATCCAGCGCATACTCCGCGGCTGTTTTACCGTCCATACCGCGAAACTGTTTCGGCTCAAATTCAACCCCCAACTGTTGTGTAACCCAACTGGCATACTGTTCCGCACCGTAGTTTTTATCCAGAAATTGACGAAGATATTTATGAAGACGGTTATCGATCATTTCTCTAATGAAATCCTTCGTATTACCGCCGTCCAGAATACGTTGCCGATAGGAATAGACACGTTTACGCTGCATATCCATAACTTCGTCATATTCCAGCAGACTTTTACGGATATCGAAGTTTCGTTCTTCGATTTTTTTCTGTGCCCCTTCGATACGTCTTGTGACCATACGACTTTCGATCGACTGTCCCTCTTCCATAAGACCGAGTCGTGTCAAAATATTTTTAACCCAATCTCCGGCGAAAATACGGACGAGATCATCTTCCAGGGATAGAAAGAATCGAGAATCACCAGGATCTCCCTGACGACCACAGCGTCCACGAAGCTGAAGATCGATACGTCGTGCTTCATGACGTTCGGTTCCGATAATATGGAGTCCACCGAGTTTCCGGACTTTTTCTCCTTCCGTCTGCATATGCTCGCGATTTTCGATATCTGCAACTTTTTCCGCCCATTCTTCCTGTGGAACGTCAAGACGAGTGGGATATTTCTTCTGGAAATAGGCCCAGGCCATTGTTTCAGGATTTCCACCCAAAATAATATCGGTACCACGACCGGCCATATTCGTCGCAATGGTAACAGCGTTTAAACGACCTGCCTGGGAGACGATTTCTGCTTCCCGACCGATATTTTCCGGCTTGGCATTTAAGACCTGATGTTTAATTCCACGTCGGTCGAGAAGTGCGGATATTTTTTCACTCTTCTCAATTGTAACGGTACCGACCAAAATAGGAGCTCCTTTATGGAGAATCTCGCTCGTACTTTCCTTCTTAATGGTTCGAACCTCTTTTTCTCCATTAGGAATAAAGTCGATGGTTTCGTCTGTTTCCTTCTCGATTTTTCCCAGGTAGAGTTCGGACTCTTTTTTAAGTCGTACGGCGTCCCAACGATTGACACGTTCGATTTCATCGGCAATCGCTTTATATTTTTCTTCTGCCGTTCGATAGATTAAGTCAGGATGACTGATTCGAACCACAGGTCTGTTTGGCGGAATGGCAATAACGTCCAAATGATAAATTTTCCAGAATTCCGCTGCTTCCGTCATGGCCGTTCCGGTCATGCCAGCTAGTTTATCGTATAATTTAAAGAAATTTTGAAGCGTAATTGTGGCTAGCGTCTGATTTTCTTCTTTTACACGAACACCTTCTTTAGCCTCTACCGCCTGATGAAGACCATCACTCCATGTTCGACCTTCCATCAGACGACCGGTAAACTCGTCCACAATAATAACTTCATCACTTTTGACAATATAATTAGCGTCTTTTTTATAAAGATAATGGGCTTTTAAGGAGTTGTCGATCAAGTGTGGCCAGTGCATATTGCCGATAGTATAAAAACTTTCAACGCCAGCGAGTTTTTCCGCATGGCGAACACCCTCGTCGGTCAGATTCGTTGTATGATCTTTTTCATCGACTTTAAAATCGACGTCTTTAATCAACTGACGGGCAATCGTATCTGCCGCTTTATATCGTGAAACATCATCACTGGAGGGACCAGCGATAATCAATGGCGTTCGCGCTTCATCAATTAAAATATTATCGACTTCGTCGACGATTGCGTAATGCAACTGTCCTTGTGATTGTTGTGCATAGTCCGGAAAACGACTATCTCCACGACGGGCATAACGCATATTGTCACGCAAATAATCGAAACCAAATTCATTGTTAGTCCCATAGGTAATATCGCAGGCATAGGCCTTTTGACGGGCGTTTGTTTCCATATTACTCTGAATGGCCCCAACGGTCAGGCCAAGGGCCATATAGAGTGGTCCCATCCATTCCATATCTCGACGGGCAAGGTAATCGTTGACCGTAACGACGTGAACTCCTTTACCTTCCAGTGCATTGAGATATGCCGGTAATGTAGCGACAAGGGTTTTTCCTTCTCCGGTCATCATTTCGGCGATAGCTCCGGTATGGAGAACGATACCTCCGATCAGTTGTACGTCGTAATGGCGCAATCCCAAAACACGACGACTGACTTCACGGCAGACGGCAAACGCCTCTTCCAGGATATCATCCAGTGTTTCACCATCGTAAAGACGCTTTTTGAAGATTTCGCTCTGGGCACGAAGCTCTTCCATCGTCATCTTCTGATATTTCGGTTCCAATGTATTGATTGCGTCTATACGCGGTTGTATCTTCTTGATAAACCGTGCATTGGAAGAACCAAATATTGATGTAATACGATTTTCCATCCAACGAGAAAACGCCGCGAAAAAATCGCTAATCTTCTCAAAAATCAATTCCAGTGTTTCCATACTATAAATATCCTGCCCGATACGGGCTCTGGTTTGTTTCTGATTCCAAGTCAAGTCAAAAGACATTTTACTTTCTTGAAGTGTCTTCTGTCTTCTAAAACTCCAAATATTATTTTAGTTTACCTTTATCAGGCTTTTTGGTCAAGGTATATTACCAAATTTATATTTTGAATTGCCACTATTTTCTTCATATTTTATACGATACATAATTTTTGATAATTACGTATATCAATTTATGGTTCCGGTTTTAACCTTAAGATCCGTTTCGACGAGAATTTTATAAAATATTCTGTGAAAAAAATACTTTTTTTGGGTGTTACCACTTACTTTTCATAGAGATTCCGGCTATGATACTATTAGGTGGAATAAAATTTTCACTATAATATTTGGAGAAGTAATATTGTAAAATCAGGAATATCGGGAGCGGTTTAACATGATCAGTTCATAACAGATGGAATGAAGCTGGGCAGCCGTCCCCGAACATTCCGACACACAGATATAATGACGCGGATAATATAATGAAGGGCAGGGGGTTGAATATGGGTATGTTTTGCTATCAATGTGCATTAGCGTTGAACGGGAATGGTTGCGAGACAACAGGAATTTGCGGAAAGGATGCGCAAACGGCTCATCTTCAAAATCTCCTTTTGGCTTGGTGCCATCATATTGCCGTAACTATGGTTAAAGTACGTCAGTTAGATCGATCAAGTAATTTGGTAGATCGTTTTCTTGTGGAGGCGCTTTCTTCGACAATGACAAACGTCAATTTCGACGTACAGGATATAGCCCGACTCGTCTCTTTAGCCTATCGTATATCACAATTTGTCGAATATCTTGCCACGGCGGAGAATTTGGAATATCAGGCGGCGCTGGAAGAGCAGGTTATGGCCCCAATTGAGGCTATGGACGAAGCTCAAATTGCGGAACTGGTTGATCAGGGAAGAGCCCATTCCATTGAAGAGCGTCAGAAGGAATATGGAGCGCAGAATGCCGGCTTGATGGAATTGGTTCTGGATGGTCTGAAAGGTGTTGCCGCCTATATATGGCACCTCTTTTCTCTGGTCAAACCGGTTCATCGAAAATGGAATGAAGAAATAACCGATCTTAAAATGCAACTCAAGCGGATTAAGGGAAAAGAGCCTAAAGATCGGCAACGTAAAGCGGATATTCGTGCGAATATTGAGCAAAAGGGACAGCTCCAATCCGAATTAATTGCCAATAAACGGAAATTATTGGATGGGTTAATTCAAATTCTGGCCATTTTATTTGAGGAAGCCACAGATCAGGAGCAACTTCTGAATGCTGCCATGGAGGTTGGTCAATTGAATCTTCTAGCGATTAATTTACTGGAAGATGCGCATCGAATTTGTTTTGGACTTCAGGAGCCAACGGTTGTGCGACTAACCCCGGTTCAGGGAAAATGTATTCTGGTTTCTGGTCATGATTTAAACGATCTGTACGATCTTTTGGTTCAGACGGAGGGAAAGGATATTAATGTCTATACCCATGGTGAATTACTTCCAGCACATGCTCGTCCTGCATTTAAGCGCTTTTCGCATCTGGTGGGACATTATGGAGGGGCCTGGTATCTTCAGCAGAAGGAATTCGACGGTTTTCCAGGGGCCATTTTAATGACCTCCAACTGTATACAGAAACCGGAAGAGAGTTATCACGACTATATTTTTACGACTGGATCGGTTCGGTGGCCCGGTGTAAAAACGATTGAGGTTGATAAAAATGGTCATAAAGATTTTTCTCCGTTGATTCGTGCCGCTAATGATTCTTCCGGATTTTTCCGCTCGAAGGGCACGGATAAAATTACGATCGGTTTTGGTGTTGACGCCATTATTAACTTGAAGGATACCATTCGAAAAGCACTCAATGCCAGTCATTTAAAGCGATTTTATTTGATTGGCGGTTGTGACGGTCCAGAGATGAAACGGGAATATTTTACCGAATTGGCCAAAATTATCCCGGACGATTGTATTATTCTGACATTGGGTTGTGGAAAGTACCGCTTTAATAAAATGGCATTTAAGCCACTGCCGTCCGGACTTCCGCGTTTATTTGATTTGGGACAATGTAATGATGTTAGTGGGGCAATTCGGTTGGTTCAGCATTTAATTGAAGAGTTTGGGGTTCGTGCCGAACAGCTTCCTGTCTCCTTCTTCTTGAGTTGGCATGAACAGAAGGCTGTGGCCATTTTATTGACCCTGTTATCCCTTAATATACGTGGAATTTATATCGGACCGGTAGTGCCTGCCTTTATTACGCCGAATATTTTAGCTCTGCTCGCGGATAGGTTCGAGTTAAAATTGATTACAGATCCTAAATCAGATTTAGAGGAAACGTTAAAATTAAAACAGACCGGAACCCGAATGATTTAACCATTGTCTGTGGCAGATATTTGTCTGCCGTGTAATCAACAAAATAAACAGAATATAAAAACATATTCAGACGGGAGATATCATGACTTTAGCACAAACAGAATTACTATCTCGACGACCTTGCCGTACTAAAATCATTGCAACACTTGGGCCGGCTTCGGAGAGTGAAGTTATAATCAAGGAATTGATACAGGCGGGAGTCGATTTGTTTCGTTTGAATTTTGCCCATTCGGGACCGGCGGAAAATGGACCTGTTTTGGACCGTATTCGCAAGGTTAGCCAGGAGTTACAGATTCCGATAGGTGTTTTAGCAGATTTGGCTGGTCCAAAAATGCGGCTGGGGGAATTGTTAAATGGTGAATATTTATGTCCTACCGGAGGTAGTGTAACCTTTATTCGGGGAACGAAATCGGATCGAGCCGGTGTATTTACGACGACATATGAACCTTTAATTGACGAGTTAAAGGTTGGAGACCGGATACTTCTTGCAGATGGAACGGTTGTATTACAGGTTCAGGAAAAGAGTCCGGAAGGGGTTGTCTGTCATGTAATTCAAGGGGGAATTGTTCGAAGTCGCCAGGGTGTGAATCTGCCTGGAGTTTTATTGAGTATAAAAACACTTCAGCCGAAGGATATTGAGAATGCTTTATGGGCAATGGAAGCCGGTATTGATTTTCTCGGAGTCAGTTTTGTCAGAACGGCGGAAGATATTACAGAGTTACGATGTTTAATGGAGAAGGCGGTGGAAAAACGTCTGGGTACAGATGCCTGGAATAAAATTCCACTTGAGGAACGTGGTCTTTACTATCCGAATATCATTGCTAAAATAGAGAAGTCTGAAACTTTGGATTGTTTGGATTCAATAGTTGAAGCGGCCGATGGTATTATGGTGGCTCGGGGAGATTTAGGGGTTGAGGTTGATATTGCTAAAATAGCCATTATTCAGAAGCGGATTATTCGGACATGTCGTCGTTTGGTTAAACCGGTCATTGTGGCGACACAAATGCTGGAGAGTATGACGGAGGAGTTGATGCCGACTCGGGCGGAGGCAACGGACATAGCCAATGCCATTTTGGATGGTGCGGATGCCTGTATGTTGTCGGGAGAATCGGCTGTTGGCAAACATCCTGTTTTAGCTGTTAAAATGATGAATCATATTGCGGAGGAGACCGAAACGGCCATGCGCGAGAGGGCGATTGAGCGCAATTCCTGGTCCCTGTTGACTTCGGAAGACGCCATGAAGAATGTAAATTTACCGATTACGATTCGTATTTCCATTGCAGTTTGTGATGCGGCGGGGTCCTTGGCGGACAGTATCGACGCGGCGGCCATTTGTGTTGCCACAAAAACGGGGAGAACCGCTTTGAATCTCTCTAAAATGCGTAATATTGTTATGACGGTGGGAACCAGTACCAACAA
The DNA here is from genome assembly GCA_964442735.1 of uncultured Planctomycetaceae bacterium. Taxonomy (GTDB): domain Bacteria; phylum Planctomycetota; class Planctomycetia; order Pirellulales; family Thermoguttaceae; genus JAUNBG01. The sequence continues at coordinate 35,802 of CAYUAP010000033.1, forward strand.
CCTTGTTTTACGTCGTATGTCTTTATACTGGGGAGTTATTCCGGTTGGTGGTTTATCGACCGAGCCGCGGCAAATGTTGCTCGATCTTGTGGAGTGTGGGAAACAATCCGGTTATTTGAAGACGAATGACCTGGTTGTTTTAACTGCCGGTATTGGTACGGTGGAACGGGAACGAAATGTGATCTACGTTCATACTGTGCAGTGAATTTTACCGTAATACATGAACCGTAATACATGAACTGAATAAAAAGTGGCTAAACGAGCATCAACAAAAAAATCGGTATTATTATCAGGGGGGACTTCAGGGGAACCGTCGGCATCTAATTTGGAATCGATTCTGTTCGATCGGATACCGCCTTCGAGTCTGGAGGCGGAACGGGGAGTGGTCGGTTCTATTTTACTTGATCCGCGCCTCTGTGATGACATTGCCGTGGAATTACGGGAAAACGATTTCTATTCGGACGCGCTTCGTCGAATCTATCATGAACTGCTTTATCTTCATGGAAGTGCGTCCGGAGTGGACGTTATGCTTCTGGTCCAGCGTCTCAAGGATACCGGTCAATTGGAGGAAGTTGGTGGAGAAGCCTATTTGGGTGAAGTTATGCAGGCGGTTCCTATTGCGACGAATGCAATTCACTATGCGCGTATTGTGCGCGAGCAGGCGATTCGACGTGATTTAATTCAGACGAGTGCAACGATTCTAAACGACGCGTTTACTCCGACCAATGCCGTTCGTGAATTGGTTAGCGAGGCGGAAGAACGTATATTCCAAATCAGTGATTCGCGAGATACCAATAGAATGCAGGGAATGAATACGGTTATTAATGAAGCGTTTAAAATCATTAATGCTCGTATTGCGGGCGAAGCGGATGGTATGCCGACAGGTTTTTATGATCTGGACGAACTTTTAGGGGGACTTCATGGTTCGGAACTACTGATTCTGGCGGCACGTCCTGCAATGGGGAAAACGGCGTTCGCCATGAATATTGCGGAGCATATCGCGGTCGATAAAAAGGAGCCGGTCCTCTTTTTCAGTTTGGAAATGCGTAATACAGAGCTGGCAATACGTCTCCTCTGTTCTCGGGGACGTATTGATGGCGAACGGTTGCGGACTGGAAATCTGGCTAAAGAGAATAACGAAAAACTGATTCAAGTTGCGTCTGAATTGAGTGAATCGCCATTTTATATTGACGATTCTCCGTCGCGAACGGTCACGGAAATAGCGGCTATGTGTCGACGGGCGAAACGTCAGGATGGGCTCGGTCTGGTGATTATCGACTATCTCGGTTTGATTGAGCCGGATAATCCAGCGGATCCTCGTCAGGAACAGGTTGCGAAGATTGCACGGCGTCTAAAGGGACTGGCGCGCGAACTGAATGTTCCTGTGTTATGCCTGTCACAGTTGAATAGACAGACGGAAATCATGAAGGACAATCGACCACGTTTGAATCATCTTCGTGAATCAGGGGCAATTGAGCAGGACGCCGATGTTGTTATGTTTGTCCATCGGGAAGAATATTATCACACGCGGGAACAGGCCGAGGAAAAAGGGCTTGTCGGTAAAGCGGAAATTATTGTGGCCAAACAGAGAAATGGACCGGTTGGGACGGTTCATCTTGCCTGGATGCCGAAGTTTACTTTATTTTTAAATTATCGGAAGGATTCGACCGATGGTTATGAAGAGTTTTCCGATTATTCTCCTTCTGGAGAAGAGCCTATGGACGATGCCGTATTTTAACTTGGATTTTAATTGAAAATCATTATGGATAATATCGTTGATTATTTATTATCGTTTGTTCGTAAAGGAAGTTATAAACCGACTATAATATTGCTTTATGCGGTTATAGCTCTTTCATTATGGAAATATATACCGGCAGCGCCCCCTTTAGCGGACGCCAATGGACATCTGATATTTAATACGGCAGGAGTTACCTCTCTATCGTTTCTGATGGGGGCCCGAAAAATTATTGCCGCCTTTTTTTTAATGGGGGTTTTTCCCTGGTGTATTATTCGCTATATTTTTAAGGAGAATCCGGCGGAATATGGTCTTTGCTGGGGAAATCGCGTCCGAACTGTACGTACTTTTTTAATGTTTTTACCGTTTATGATCGTGATAGGCGCTTTGAGTGGTTTGGACAACTCCTTTTATAGTGTTTATCCCTATAATCCATGGGCGGGCGGCGGATCTCTCCTTTTTGGGATACATGCCCTCTGTTATTTCGTTTTATATTATTTAGCCTGGGAGTTTATGTTTCGCGGGTTTATTCAGCATGGTATGGAATCTTCCTGTGGGGCGTCCAATGCCGTGTTGATACAAATTGTTTTAACGACAATGTTACATTATGGTCATCCTTTTTCGGAGGTTTTAGGGACAATTCTGGGTGGTCTGATTTGGGGCTTTTTAGTCTATCGTACCGGCTCCATCTTTTCCGGTTGGTGGCAGCACGCCATTCTTGGAATTACATTAGATTTTTCCCTAATACATTCCTTAATATAGAGGGGAATAGTTTGTAAACGGATTGTTTGAGACCGTCTCTTGAGGATAAAACAAAACCCAGGAGATAAATCTCCCGAATTTCAGATAAAAATAAAGGTAACCATTCACGAACGATTTTGAAACTACGGATATCACGGATAAACACAGAGAGTCTGTCGTAAAATATAATATTTTACAATAACAAACTAAACATTTTATCTATTCTAATAAATAATTTTATCATAAAAATGTTTGTTTGCCAAAAAATTATCTGTGAAAATCAGTGTTATCCGTGCTTTTACTTTATATCCATGAACGGTTACAAATAATATATCCGATCAAGACGGTCGAGGGTGTTTTGAAGGCGATATTTTTATAATAGGCAGTCGGTGAAGATTGAAGAAACCGGGATTCCGGCTATGCCTTCATCCACGGCTTGACGGTAGAGTAGGGGAAGACAATAGATATATATATCTATATTTATCTGTGTTTGTGAAACAGAAATTTTAAACGTTTATAAATACCAATATCATTCCGGTATATGATGAAATAAAATTATACAGCAGGAGACTAACGTATCAATGAAAAATCGATATGATGAAGTCCTGTTAATTGTATTTTATGGACACCTGTCATTGTATAGAAGCATCTTGTGGTATATGATACATTTATAATATAATATGCTACTGCCAAAACATTTTTTGTAACCATTCACGAACGATTTTGGAACCACGGATATCACGGATAAACACAGATAGTCTGCCGTAAAATACAATATTTTACAATAACA
>CAYUAP010000034.1:0-7976 GCA_964442735.1 uncultured Planctomycetaceae bacterium
GACAAGGAACCCCGCAAGATTCTCGCGACGAATAAAATCCATTGGAATCTGGAACAAATCGTGGAAACGTACGGCAGTCGTTGGACAGACACGGAAACCTTTCATCGGGACGGTAAGCAGGCGTTGTTTTGTCTCACACGCAAACAGGCTTTTGGATTGGGAGATTGTCAGTTGAGAGACCCGCAAGGGCAGACACGCTATATATATCCGGTCTTTTTGGCGCACAGTCTTTTGATACAGGAACCGGGAACAAATTCGAATGATTGGACAACCGCGAAGATGTCGACGATAGGCGAATGTTGCCGCGAATTGCTCCAGGAATCGTTGCGTAATTTGATAGGGTATATTGTGGTCGAAATTGAAAGTGTCGCAAGGCTTGGACGTAACGTCTCCAAATCTGTGACAGGGATACTGCGCCGTCTCGGTCTGGAGGGTGTTCATGCCCGATAGACTTTTTTCAGCCTGTTTTACCATCGTTTTGTCCTATAATTTACGGGGTGAAATGCTATTTTGCAAAAGTTGAGTAATAATATTCTAACGAATATAATACATTATATAATATCCCGCAATCTATAATCTAACATATTCGAAAAAACACCTTCATTGTCTTGAAAATTTGTATCTTCGATATTACTAACTTTTTTCGGCTTCAATAATTCGTAATCGTCCTCGGACAGAAAATCGAAATTCAAAACGGCCAAACGCTGTTCCGAAAGAGTCGGCTGGTCTATCATCAAACTCAAGTTTTGCAAAGGTTGTTCCGCGATGGTACTATTGGTCTTCATGTCTGTAAGTTGCCCAGACCAAACAGGTTGATTATCCAATTCCAGAAAGGCAAGCGCGTACAACATCTGAATGTTTGAGTCCGTACAATTTGTCACCTCTGTTCGTTCTGATTCCAATAAAGGGACTTCCAGTACCGGAGCAGGTGTCGCTTCAAAACCGGGGAAAGCTGCGGCAGTAGGTTGTACCGAATTTTTTGGCAAATTGGTCTTTGAACCGGGAACAGTGTACGATCCGATATAATAGGCTCTATCGCCACCATTACCGTTTGTATCGACGAGGCGAAGCGTTATATTGCATGTTTGTGTTTCCGTTGGATCGCCGTAATAATGGACGGAAACCAATGAATGCGAAAGGTAATTGTATTGGGTTGGGGTTGTTTCGTCTCCCCAGTCAATCGTCCATTGCTGTATGGATCTTTCGTAACAGTAGGCGGAGATGGAGAATTTTAATATTCGAGGATCGTAAAAGGACGTTTCCTTAACATAAATACAGGGTAAGACTTCCAGTATATTGACCGTAACCAATCTGGTTTCACTTGCTTCACCCAACGAATTTTTCGCGGCAAGATAGAAATACCCTTTGTCGTAATCGCGATTCAACAAGTCTTTCCATGATATCCATATACTTGGACCGGATCGTTCAAATTCTCCATCACAGTTCAGATCGACCAAGTACAGCGAAATGGGATTTCCGTTTGAATCCGTTTTTCCGTCGCAACGGAGATTGAAACTGCATCCTTGTTGGACATTCAGTCTCAAAGGAAATACTGAATCGAATCCCGTCATTTGGTATTCATAAGCACCAAGGTCAATGGTACCGTCATTAACTCTCGCTTGGCCCGCAATGTCCAACGACGTCAGATCAAGCCCCGTCGTTTCGGCAATAATGGTATTTCCCGCATTAATCGCTTGTGAAGCACTATCGAAGAAAAGGCGGTAGTCACCTTCAATGCCGGTCGTGAAATTATAATCACTGACAAACAATGGAAATGTCGAATCGTAAAGATAATTCCCTTGGTCGTTGGACCAGCCATTGAAAGTAGTGAGAGAGTAAGAACCATTACACATTCCTTTAGAATATATATTGGTGTCGTTCGGATCGTTGGTATTATTCTGAAGAACAACACGATTATTGACGACAATGGAATTACTTATCGCCATGACGGCAAATGTTTTTCCGGACTGAATACCGGAGAAATAGATTCCTCCGCCGCTACCTGCTTTGGCGTTTCCCGATGTATTGCCGGTTATCGTTGAATTTGATATATTAACAGTAAAAACGGGCACACTCGGATTGTAAGTTCCCCAGGAATAAATGCCTCCGCCATCGGTATCTGCAATATTGCCACTTATAACCGAACCGATCAACAACAGCGATCCCCGATTGGCAATACCGCCCCCATGAAGACCTGCCGTATTGCCTTGAATGAAAGTTCGCATAATGTTGATGGAACATCGGGGAGCTGTATACAGACCGCCGCCTATATTGTCGGCGTCATTATTGACGATTTGCGAATCCGTTATGGTAACGTTACTCGGTTTAGTATTAAACAGACTCGAAATACCGCCGCCGAACCACGCGGAATTATTGGAAACGACACTATTGGTGGAAATCATGGTCGCACCGAAATTATAAATTCCGCCCCCGCTTCCCAGCAGTTCAATGGTCACGGCAACGGGATGTTCATCCTCACTTGTCGTTTCAGGCTGAATAACCTTTGTCCCGGATTCGGCAACATTACCGGTAATCGTTGTATTGCGCAATTCAAGCGTTGCGTTTGTATTGTTAAAGATACCGCCACCCGCTCCATACGCCGGAACCTCGTTGGTATTTAACGGGCCGGAATAAGCCGTATTATTGGAAACGACCGAATCGACAATAAAGAGAGATCCGGTATTGTAGATTCCGCCACCTTTGGAATTGAAGTTCGAATTGTTATCATCAAAAATTCCGTTACTGGCGGAATTGTGGTCAACAGTAACATTCGAGAGAGTAAGCGTTCCGGCGTTTACAATAGCACCACCAGTCCCCACAGTAGAAAGTGTCCCATTGATATCGGTCAAGGCTTTACCGCCGGTCAAGGTGAGATTTCCAAGTTGAACGGTACCAGTTTTAATCGAAAAAATACGCGAATAAGAATTGGCATTGATCGTCAGTGAACCTTTACCATAAGCAATAATCGTTATCCTTCCGGATGGGTCGTCAAGCAAGATCTCATCAGAACTGTTCGTAAACGAGATTGTACGATTGGTGTTTTCGGTATGAAGGACGATAAGATCATCTTGAGTTGTCAGTTTCGCGTCGTCAATAGCGTTCTTCAGTGCGGAAGTGGAAAGCTGATCGGCTTCGATTTCGATCACATTGACATTGGAAGCTATAGAAAAGTCGTTGTAAACATCACGAATACCCTGAAGATCACCGGGCGAAATGGAGAGTAACTGTCGATCTTCCAGCGATTCTATCCGTAGCGAACGATATTGATTGTTACGATATGTATCTGATTTTCCCGCCATTTCGATCCCCTGATTATATAGTGTATTTAATCGTACCGGGTATTTCTATAAGTTTGGTACAACCATTGTTTCCGAAAAACGATAATAAAAGCGTGTCTGCCATGGAAACGAACGTTGACCATGACAGACAAAATTTACATTGGTATAAAGGATTAGCCTTTATACACGAGATCATTTTCCAATGCGTCATCGATATCCTGATCCAGCGAGTTGGCGAAGAAGATGTCAATCACTTCGTCGTTTCCTCCTTTGAGATTATCGACCTGGTTATCACGAATACTTGTATTGCCAAGGAGCGTAATAATATCGGCATTTTCATCCTCCATCCAACCGGCCTGAAGGTCGTCAAAAATGCCCTTTAAGGCCACTTCGTCCATACTGGCCAGATTCGAGGTCAGACTTCCGACAAGAATATCGCGACCTGTCCCACCAAAAACCTTATCTTTACCGAGGCCTCCGGCAAGGAAATTATTGCCCGAGTTGCCATAGATGGTATCGTTTCCACGACCACCGATAATGAAGTCGTTCCCACTGTTGGCGTAGAAGATATTGGCACCACTGCTCAACGCGGCGTAGATGAAATCGTTGTCTTCGCCACCACTGATTATGTTCCCGGAGGAGACGGTGCCATTGGCGTTGTCTTCGACGCGAATCGTATCGTTACCAGCTCCGGCGGATACATTACCGTTACTTCCAATGACTGTGATATCGTCGTTTCCTGTACCGGTGGAAACGGAGAAGTTGTTTCCCGTAACCTTAACGATATCGTTTCCACCTTGAGTCGCGGAGACGATCACATAGTTCCCTGCAACGGTGATATTGTCATTGCCAACACTGCCGTTGACCACGCTGTTGTCGCCATTGGTTATATTAACCGTGTTTGTAGCGGTACTTTGAGTAAGATTGACTACCGAATGAGTACCGTTTACGTTAATATTGTTCGTATTTCCTGTTCCGTTTTTAGCGATAACGGTCGAGGAACCACCGAGGGCAACTTCATTGTTCCCACCTTTGAGTATAACGACATTCGAAGAAGTTGAAGTGTCGGTAATCGTATTTCCTTCGGTACTTCCGGTAACGGTATCAGCACCTTGGGAAAGAACGACATTCTGGATATTACCACCGAGAATACGCAAACTTCCGGACTGACCAATGAATACCGCCTGATGATTCGCCGAACCAAGATTGAGTACGACCCCCGGATCGGTCGACGCAAGTTGAACGCCCGAGAAATTGAGCATACCGCCCCCATCCTTCGGGTTAGCGTTAGTACGATTAATATTGACACTGGCCGTAAGACCGTTAATCTTGAATGTATCCTCCGCATTACTCTCGATATTGAAGTTTTTGGCACCGACGAAAGCCAAGCTGGCGCCGCCTTCGAGAGAAACGAGCCCGGAACCATACGGCGAACTGCTCGTCGCTTCGCCGGTCAGTTCTCCCATAACACCGTCCGCATTGCCAATGTTGAAAGTCCGGGCATCATCGGTTCCTTCGATGGTTACGATATCGCGCAAACCGGAAGAAACGCCATTGTTCCCATTGATGAAAATCCGCGAAAGATTCTGCATGGCCGCTTGGGTAATAATGAACGTTTCCGAACGATCGGAAAAGCCGATGACTGTAACAATGCCATTTCCGAGTGAGTGAACGCTTCCGATGACCGACTCCGTTTCTCCGTTAATACCGATGAGAGCGAAGCTGTTCTCGTTGGCGTCAAGCCTGAAAATAGAGTAATCCGTTTCGTCGGTGACGTCAATGACGACATCGGCAAGGACTCTAAAGTCAAACGAATCAAGCGAGTAAGTGTCGTCTCCGACCGTCGCGGTAATGACAATATTGGCAAATGTGGTCTCGGAAGTCACGGCGCTGGATAGAACCAGTCGGTTCCCATCTTTCGTATCGATACTAAAGGCATCCGTTTCTTTTCCATCGACAGTAACGCTAAACGTCGCCTTATCCTCCGTTGACGTAAACTCCGCAATGGACGCTCCCCCAACAGCTTGTGATATCATCAGTTCGGTAATAGGATAACCCTCGACAAACGCAAGGGGATTAACCGGAGCGCTTGTGACTGTGAGCGTAAAGGTCACGGCTGTCACCGCGGCGTCGTTCGCCTTGATCGTAACGCTATACTCCCCTTCGGAAAGCTGTTCCGAGCTCGTCAAAACCAATGCGTTTTCGACAATCGAGAAGATATTGGAAGCATCTTCCGATTTGCCTTCGTAGCATGTCAGCGTCGGTGTAACGTCAAAGTTGGCAAGCGTAACTGTCGCAAGCTGTACTCCCTGCGCATCCACCGTCTGCGCCTGCGTCAGCGTCGCTGTGGTTGGAGCAAGTGTAATCGTCGCGACTACCGGAGCGCTTGTGACCGTGAGCGTAAAGGTCACGGCTGTCACCGCGGCGTCGTTCGCCTTGATCGTAACGCTATACTCCCCTTCGGAAAGCTGTTCCGAGCTCGTCAAAACCAATGCGTTTTCGACAATCGAGAAGATATTGGAAGCATCTTCCGATTTGCCTTCGTAGCATGTCAGCGTCGGTGTAACGTCAAAGTTGGCAAGCGTAACTGTCGCAAGCTGCACTCCCTGCGCATCCACCGTCTGCGCCTGCGTCAGCATCGCTGTGGTCGGAGCAAGTGTAATCGTCGCGACTACCGGGACACTGGTGACCGTGAGCGTAAAACCGTTTGCTGAAGATACAGTTCCCGTTGTATCAGTAGCAGACACAACGATATTTGTATATATTCCTTCAGAAAGTGTCGTTGCCAGCGTGAGTCCGTAACTCTGATCCTTCTCGTTCTGTTGAACCAAAAACTGGGAGGATACAGAACCGTCGACGAAGACGGCGAAGCTAAGATCACCATCTGGTGTTCCCGCGAATTTAACAGTTGCGATTGTTGTGCCCGCAGATGCATCCGGAGTCAGCTCCGTTACAAGATTGGACAGGGAAACACTCTCTACCGATTTCGTCGCGACCAACTCGTTTGCAACGCTTGCGGCATTACAGACAATGTTCCCTGCATTAGCTGAATTGTCCAGCCCTGTTTCCCATGTACACACACTCAACAGATCACGATCTTCCAATGTTTCGACACATAACAAGGGACGTACCCGATGGTTCTTCTTTCCAGCCTTCAAAGAGTCCATCAAATTAGCAAATATACCAAACATATTAACCTCTCATAAAACCTGTCATACAATAAACCGTATTACAATTCCTAATCCATGTGTGTTACAACGGCAACTTTATGAAAACACGATCCTCTTCTATATACTCCCTTTGGAAGAGACAAAGCACAATACACAACATCAACCAATATTAATCAATACATCGTCACACAACTCGTCAAGCTCACTCTCATTAAGAACGGCGAGGGATGTATTCTGCCCGCCTGTATTTGTACGCCACGAGACAGTATTGGAATCCGAATTGATCCAATCCGCACTGTCATCGAACAAGTCCGACATTGACTGACACTCGTCCACAATCTCGGCCAAAAGTGAATCGACCTGCCTATAGTCGAATCTGTTCGGATACAGGTTTTGCAAATTGCGTGTCACAGTTCCCAAAGTTCCGTTAATTCGATCGTTCACAAGATGTCGATCCAACGCAAGACACACATCCAGGCAATCGGATGAGTTACCACCATAGGCCTTATACCCGCGCACAGCATATGCTTCTGACGGAATATCAGCAACGATCGAATTCCTGGCTGCCGCTATACTCGAAAGTTGTCGAGTGGAGGTATTTGCAAAAATACTAAACGAAACACCGGCTCCCCAAGGATGTTCTTTGTCTACTATATATCCTCCAGCATTATTTGAATACGTACCTGAAGCTGCATAACAATCGCATGCTTTGGCATAGGTAAAAGCGGCCTGTGTATACGTTTTGTTCCCCTGGCTTGGATCTATGGCGTCCAGAAAAGAAACGGCAAACGATATTTCACTGTCTCTTGTAATGGTGTCGTAACCGAATGAAACGTTGTACGATTGATCGTAGTCGAAATTTGAAAACTCATAATGATTGGCTGCGGCCATACCATACCATACTGTATTATTGCCACTCGGAGCTTTGGATGCACCTGTTAGCGGATTAATAACGTTGTCCAGAATGCCACCCGAGAAACATTGAGTCAGGACAAGAGTTGCATAGCCTTTCGTAACCTTGAACATCGCCGAGGCAAATTCTTCATCGGTGATTGTACATCCCCATCCAGCGATTATCTCTTCATCAAATGTCGTTGAATTACCGATATCGCCGTTGCCATGATCTCCTACAAATACCAAAAGATGGTCGTCACTGTCCATCTTGCCATTGATGGTAGTCATTACACTATTTAAATTCGTTTTGGTTGCCGAATAAACCGGGGAACCTTCTGCAAAGGACATATCGGAATTAATGTAAATATTTACATTGTCATCTGCCGATATATTTTGATCATAGGCTGTATCATTTCCATCAGCAGAAAGAATATAAATATTGGAACGGCTTAAATTGTAATCGTTTACCAATATATTGTACAATCGAACGACTTCATCGTAAAACACTGACGTATTGCCAGCTTTGCTTTCTCCTCCCGAGAAGATAACAGCATAATTATCAGCAGAATTCGGCGTGCTCACGGGCGGAGTGATCGTCAGGGAATAATTTGCCGAAACGTTCAAGGTCGTATAA
>CAYUAP010000034.1:8076-38615 GCA_964442735.1 uncultured Planctomycetaceae bacterium
GACGTCAGCGTACCAAGATTGTATGCCGCCGAAAACGTGTCGTTCTCCTCGTAAGCGTCGTCGGTCAGCGTGGACACGGGCGGAGTGATCGTCAGGGAATAATTTGCCGAAACGTTCAAGGTCGTATAATAATTGTAGACTTTCACATAATATGTACCTGCCGCCAGTCCGGTCAGCGATACCGATTCCGTTCCGGAAGTGCCACAAGAACTGCCGACCTGTGTATTCGACGAGTTGTAAACATAAAGATCAAGGTCCGTCGTACCGGAGCTGTGCGTATAGGTCATACTGACTTTACTGGTCGAAGTACCCGTCGCGGTCGTCGTAAACTTGAACCAGTCCTGATCGCTGCCAACCGCCTTCGCTGAAAGTGTTCTGGCTGACGTCAGCGTACCAAGATTGTATGCCGCCGAAAACGTGTCGTTCTCCTCGTAAGTGTCGTCGGTCAGAGTAGATGTTGATTTCTTGTTAAGGTAATAGAATTGATCAATTCTTCCTTCATATGTAAGATCAGGATGAGACAATTTATAAGTGTTGTATGCGTTACTCCAGGTAATATCGAAATACTCCATATTCTTATCGGTCATTCCACCAGTACCGTCATCACGATTGGAATCAGCAAGAATGAGTCCCTTGTAATGGCTACTGAGGGTAGTTGCATAAGCATCATTATATTGATATCCAACTACCGTCATAGCGTGACCATTTTTATAGGAATTTCCAGAATAATCACCTACAGCGATGCCTACCGAAATACCAATCCTCAAATTCTCTGTCATTTTCTTCATGTTAGATACAGAGACGCCAAGAGAAGAAGTACTTGTGAAATTGCTGGTATACTGGGAGGATGTGTGCCATTGTTCGAAAAACCACCTCACCCCTTCGCCTACATTTCCTCCACAATTATTCTTTGCAGTAACATTATAATTACGAAAATAGTTGTATATCTTTTGTGCCGTATTATAAGTCGCAGTCCCCCATCCGGCATAGAGGTCTTGAGTCTCGTATGCGAACGATCACGACGGGAACGATTACGGTCAGTATTGCTACCGAAGAACAAAGAACGAAGAAACAAAGATTTCATAGTAATACCTCTATATAAATGTTAAAGTGAAAAACAAAAATCTGTTTATACCAGTCGCTGGAATGATATTCTTCCCCATACAGTCTTATCTAATAACGCAACGAATTACTGAACTCTTCTAAAGTTATTCTGGCATGTATAACAGAATATCCTTTATCGAATAAGATTCTATAATCAATAGAAGAAAGGTTCGAATCGCCAAGAAATGAAAAAAGGGAACCGATACCATAAGCTACTACTGATTCTTTCCACGGAATTGTAAGGTAACTTTAAAAAAGGTATCGACACCCTCTATTTGCATTATATCACAAACAAAATAAAAGTCACGTATCGTTATTTAATATATCGTTACGATATTCCCTTAAAATAGATTCTAAGCACAATAGAGAGTGCCACTCGTCAGCATTGTCCTTACAATAGAACCATATGGTTCTCCATGGATTTCAGTCAACAATGCTGAACAACTACATTCTCTTAATTCATACTATATATATTATTTCACACTATTTATACCAATGAAGAAATCCAAAATATAAAACAAAATTTCACAGTCAAAAAGGCTGTAAAAACATTAGCAATTATTATAATATATATATAATCTTTGTCAATAGGGAGAGTGTATCCAAATACAAAAAAATCGAAAATATTTTACTATATAAACTAGCAATCAAAATAGGCAATATAAACAAAAAACAGGGTTAACAAGCAAGAAAAATGGCATCATTCATGGAGTTAATCTAAACCACTATTATAATATGGTACAGAATAACCAGATTATTGACTGTTTTTATGTTGTTCCTTAGAGATTGAATCTTCAAATATTTATTTTTTATATAAAATTTAACTAGAGCAATTATATGCACCTTGCCGAAAATAATTACATGAATATATACATAATATAAAAATATACAGGAATATTTTTCCTAAAAAATGTAGTTTTCATTAAAGAGAGTGATAATCGTTTAGTATTGCCAACTGATAATTCCACGAGATGTTGCAATACATCATTTTGCAACGGGATGAAATGCGACGAATCAACATTTATATTGGGTAATATTATAAGATCACAAACAGAAATATTTCTGTTTGTTCTGATTTTTAATATGCAATAGATGATGTCGATACCAGTTGTAATCGTGAAAATTTGTGAAAACAGGAAGCTTATGATGATTAAAGATGTATTGGCTTTCTTGCTCTCTTTAAATGAAGTAACTACATTAAGATCGCTCAAAGTATTGTCCTGTGATGATAACATGGAATGTTGTTAAAACTATAACAAGGAGTGTTGAGAATGAAAAATAAAAAACAAGGCCAACGTTACGTGGAAAGGAGAAAGATTTTCGATACTCTTTTCGGACGTGGGTTCCCGTTGTGGAAATACGCCGGATTGTCCGGGGCTCTGCTGTTGGTGGTCACTTTACAAGGGGGTATCTCGGAAAACGTCTACGCCCAAAAGATCCCCGATGCGTCGGGAAACGTTGCTTTAACAGGAACCGGCGATTTCTTCGCCGCCGAAACAAATATTCCCGGAACGACTTATCCCACCTTGAATTTTTCCGGTGGAAATTTTCCGTTTGAAAACAGGGGAAATATCGGAGTCGCTGCCGATGGGACTACAGCGGACGGCGTTAATCAGATCAATGCGGCAAGTGTCGGGGAATTTACCAATAGTGGAACAATCAATTATTTGAGCGGAATGTCAACCAACGCCTTGACGAACGTTCAGGGAGCAACCATTACAAATACCGATCCGAACCAGGATGGACAGTTGAGTGTTACCGGCGACTTAACAAACGGCGGTACCATTAATATCGGTGGGATTTTGACTGCGGCTAACGCAACCAATACCGGTACCATTCAAAACTATGAAGCCATGACAATTGGGACGAACGGAAGTGAACAGCCAGCCTCGTTCGATCAACAGGGGACTGTTCAGGGAATTGCAACCTTAACGATTCACGGAGACTTGACCAACAGTGGTCTAACAGACGACCTGTTTGCTCTTACGGCGACCAATATCACCAATAGTGGAACCATTTCCAATATCGACGCTGCCGCAACTGAACTTGGTGTTTTGACCGCAACAAACAACTTGATTAATACCGGAACCCTTTCCAATATCGACAGTATTGTCGCCAACAGTTCCTTGAATAATCAGAATGTTATGACAAATGTCGGCAGTATTACAAGCGACAACTTTCGCAATACCGGTACGTTGACCGATATCGCTTCTGTAACAGGTCATATGACCAATAACGGAACGATGAAAATGAATGATAACGATACCATGAATATCAACGGTTCCTTTACGACCGAATCGTCAAGTGTCATGCAGGTTCGTGTCGATTCGGACGGCTCAAACGATCTGTTCAATATTACAGGGGGAACGACCATTAACGGTGGTGAAGTCATCATCAAACTCAATGACGATGCCGCCGATTATCAGGTGGGTGACAAGTACACCTTCCTGGCCTCCGGCAGTCTGGATGTCGAAGATGCGCTCACCGTTTCCGCGGACAGCGATCCGCTTTCGAATCGTTTGCGATATCGTCTTTCGTTCGATGATTCCAATTATTATTTGTCCATTGCCCGAGCATTCCGATATGGTGAAAACGCTCCGACTTATAATCAAAGTCAGTTTGGTACTTATATCGACAATACAAGCGATAACGTCATTGCCGGGAGCGATCTGGACAATATCTTAACGACTCTCGACGGATTAAGCCCCGGTGAAGAAATTTCGTCTGCCGCTCGCTATGCTCTGTCGCAAATGGACGGAGCGATTTATGGCTCCATGGCCACGATGGAAGTTCAGAATATGAGCATTGTCAATAATACGCTCACCAATTATCTGCGTCCAAAAAATGTATTTAATTGCTGTCAGACAAGCGATCCGTGTAATCAAGGCTGTGCCGTTGTATGCCCGGGTCTTAAGATGTGGGGAACATTCTACGGAGTGGACGGTTACACCAAGAGCGATGGTAATGCGTTCGGCGGTGACTATTCCGTAAGCGGCGTTCTCGTGGGGGGAGATCGCTACTTTACTCCGGAGTTCCGACTTGGCGGTTTCTTCGCTTTCGGAAATACGGAATATGAAGTCAACGGCCTCAACGAACAGGCCGATGCCGACAGCTATAAAGCCGGACTCTATTTCGTTCGTAATGCCGGAAACGGCTATTTGCTCGGTAATTTCAATTACGGTTGGGATAATTTCAGTATGACCCGAAATATCACCTTCCTTGATCGAACCAATACTGCCGACACATCAGGAAAAGAATGGGCGTTCCGAATCGAAAAAGGTTTTAATTGCGCATTGGGAAATTCCGTGTTCCAGCCGTTCGGTGCCTTCCAGTATCTTTCGCTTAACACAAACGCGTTTTCCGAAACAGGGACAGGCGCAACCGCGTTGAACGTCGACGAATCCGATTACAATTCCTATCGTTCCGAGTTTGGTGGTCGTCTCCTGTGGGGATTTACAGGCCAATGCCGGACAGGCAATCTGTTCTTCCAGACCTCCTGGATTCATGAATATGGCGATACTTATGGAACCGTGAACAGCTCCTTTAGTAATCCCAATCAATCGAATTATACGGGCGATTACAAGTACACCGTTAATGGAGTCGATCTCGGAAGCGACTGGTGCAATCTTGGTATCGGTGGCGACCTGACCCAAAACAATTTAACGATTTTCGGCGGATACGACTTCATGATCAGCGGAAGGCAAAATCTGCATACCGGAAACGTCGGTTTGGTCTATCAGTTTTAACCTTCTTTTAAAAAGACAGGTTCATCATTTTGAGCCTGTCTTTTTTACGGATTATTGTTTCATAAGTTTCTTGCCCGGCTTTTCATTTCTTCCATTCAAACTTCTTCACCACTACCTCGATGGACATGCTCGAAGACATCTCGTCGCGCGGGATCACAAGATATTTCCACGGTTTGCCGCCGAAGACCATTTGTTTTGATCTGATTCCTTTCACCAGACGGGAGGACGTCGCGGAAGTCGCAGACCGTTTCCTTCTACAATAATATCCGCTCTGAATCCTTCTTCGAAATGCTTTCCTTCGTCAGGTTCGATTATTCTTTGCGAATTGCTCCACAGCAGTACGGCCTCCGCCTCGTCGAACATTTATACCTCACCTTCCAAGTTTGTGTAGTTCTTTTTTTCAAAATGGCCTGTTTGTAATTCTTTTTTAAAGAATCTAAATTTTTCTACCACTGACAATTTCTATAAAAATAAAATATAACTGATTTAAGTTTTATGTTATGATTATGTAAATGGGAGACAGTGGTCTTCCCCGCAGTCTTCATTTTCTATACTGTACCGCCCCTTTACCAGAATCAGGTGATTCAATCTCAACAGGAAGTCCGGTCTTAATTCAACAGAATATTGCTTCCGGTAAATGGGATATGATCGCCGCACAATGTGAGGAATAAAATATGCCTTATTCAAGATGGACCCCAAGATGCTGTTGTTCCGCCTGCGCTCCCGTACCGGAGTCGCAATGCCTTTATTTCGGCGGATTCAATTATAATCAACTCTATCATATATTCAATACGGATTATCGTGGAACGGGATACACAACAAAACGTTTTCCCCATTGGGAATGGAATGATGATCTCGAAAATGTCGATTATAATTACACCTGTAGTAATAAAAAAAGTTTTGAATTATATCCTGTTAGTCTTCCAGATTACAATAGGAGTTACTATCTTTCTCCGGAAACACAGGATTATACAAAAGGAAAAATATTTAAAAAAACCACTGATGACGGATATAATGTTATACCGCAATATATTGAAGAAGGACTCCCAAGTAATTTATCGTTGTATATTGAGGAAATACTTGAGAAGGCCGAAATTGCTGTCAATACTGTCGATACCTATACGACAGGAAACTATAATAATCTGGTAACACATCACCGGTACCTTCCTAAAGGGACTATCTATCTTTTATATGTTGGTTTTCGTTTTTATCATAATTTGTGTGAACCAGGTCAATCTCTTTCCAGATTACAAAGTTCTTTTGCGATATTAAAACCGCTTGATATCGAAACCGGAAAACCACAGCAGACGATCTACGAAACGGATGATATAAATGCGATCAATATCGTTTTACTTGTAAAAACCTATAAAAAAAGTGATAATACAATAGGATTCATCAATCCCATGTGTGATAATGATATATGTACACCATGGGATAATAATCTTTCTTTATGGCGTCCGACAAATTGTATATTCAGTTTTCAGGAACTGACAAGTGCATTAAAAACCAGCATTCTGAACTATACGGGAACTATTGGAGATTACATTGTATTTGTAATTCATGGTGGAATAAAATCACATGGTTATTCATCTGCAAGTATTGTTCAACCAGATGTATTTGGCATAAATATCGATTTTACAGGTGGATATTTTCCGATAACAGGAAACAATACAACACTTGAGGAAAGGCTTAATGATTTCGTAGATATCGGAAATTATATTGAGGTCTTTAACGGTCCATCACCTCAAGAAGTACATTATTTTTATAAAAATACATCCAGTTACGATTTCAACGTTCCGATTATCGGAGTCACGGAAACTTCAAGAACATTTAATAATTACATTCAATCGTACAAGTATTATTTTGAAGGAACGGTTTCATTTGAAATTCAAGCCGGAATACCTTCACAAACCGATATTTTAAATGGTCTCAATCCAAATTTTGGTCAAGATTTATGGAATAATGCTGTACTAATTGATTTTGAGGCATCTCATAATCTTAGATCAATTCCAAATAGTATCAGTAATATAGTTCCTCCAGGTATTCGAAATTGGAACAGGACAATTCAGAATTGTGGGAGTAAATATTGGAGTATGGGATCAGGCTATCCGGAGAACTATACCTATACAATCAAATTTATATTATCGTCGAATGCGAACCCGGGACCGGGACCCGCCGGGAATGGCGATCCTGTTCCAGATACAAATGAAGTAAACGCCTTTTTATCAGATATTATGGATGAAGTGATTTTACAATCAAATCAATATATCTCTATACATGGCATGGAAGTGTTATTATATAAAGACAGGGTAACGGAGGCTCTACCGTGTGTCAATTAAACCGATGTGTCAATTAAACCGATGTCGATACGCCGTTGTAACGAATCGAAAATGGGAGTCTAATATAAAATGTTTTTATTGTTGAGTTTATTTATACCAAACATCAATAGAGTCATTCCGAACCAACCTGGTAACCATTCACGATTCATTTTGGAAACAGGTATTATAAACAAAAAATTACAATTTGTTCAAGACCATGTTTTAGAAATCAAGCCGATGAAACACCTGCTTGATTGCCAGGAATTACACTCTTGGACTCTTTGTTTATTGCTTTAACAATTCAATAAAACTGGAAGGATGTTCTTTTGTGACCTTAACCGGTTCACCGTTTTCAACGTCGGGCCGAAGTTCCATTTCCAGTTTATAGGGGGCTTTTATATGATCCGCCCATTGGAAGGAGTTGGGATCTTTTTTGTATTTCAGAAGAGCCTCTTTAGCCTTTTCCTGAATCAAACGTCTTGCCTTTTTCGGGGACAAATGACAGGCATTGACCTTTTTCAAACGATATTGTTCCCGGGTAATACGTGGATAACCATTGTCCGGATCGAGTCCGAACTTAACCGCAACAGTAACAACTCCGGGCGTTAAATCTTGAGCCTCTTTACAAAACGCTTCGTCGCCACTGGCAAAAATAGTCGGAATCCCTTTTTCTTTACCACACAGGACCAATCGACCATATTCACCAATAGACAAACCATTAACACGAAGATCGATAACATCCATGGATCCGGTATGGGTCAGATGACCATAGGGTGTTCCCGCTTTAGCATGTTGACCAACAAAAGCAATCACCTCATATCCTCTATCGGCACGAAACGGCCAGGTACCAGGATAACAGGTTCTCTGAAGAATGGCGTCCTCGTGAAGCAATTCCGGAATCAATGCCTGATACCCATGTCCGGAGAGGACATTGACCTCGCTTGCTCCCGCGTCAATAAACCCTTGAACAGCCGCATTGATTTCCCCCATCAAAAGACGACGCCCCTCTTCATAATTACGTCCGTCTTCCAAACACCAGTTTTTACTGTCAATTACGCCAGCAACTCCCTCCATGTCCGTACAAAGATAAACACGAGGTTTTCCCTCCTGTCTGGGCGGTCGTACCATCTGCCCATCTTCCTCTCCCATAACAAATGAAAGAGATAGAAAAAAAATAAAAACAACCGTTGCCATGTTTTTGTAGAAATTTGTCATACTGAAATTCTCCTTTTATGAACTTTTACATTACTAAATATTTTATCAATAACAAAGGCATCTTCCTTTTAAAGTTACATGAATAAAAAAAACAGGTATCCTAAAACAAAGGGACGAAATTTGAGATGTTAGGATCATCCCCAAGCAGCCTTCCCTTGATCATTGTTTAAGAAATAACCTCTAAAAAAAGTATATATGATTATTTCAAAAAAGCAAGAGATTTTTATTTTACCCTTTATTATAGGGAGGTGTTTTTCCAGAGTAAAACTAATAACAAACATATCGAACAATCCACCTTGTTCCTTCCCTTTTTTTTGTCGGGAAAAGGGAACCACCTAAATCTGCGTTTATCCGTGATATTCATGGTTCCAAAATCGTTCGTGAATGGTTACCATAACCGCATATAATTTTATTAAACTTGGCTTGACGGCGTAGCGTTTCAGTCCCTGATGTACTCCATAGGTTGGTGACTGTTCGGGAGACCGGGATTCCGATTACACCTTCATCCCCGGCTTGACTGTGGAAGGTATGGTTGAAGACAAATCATAGGGCATCAAGACGTCCTCAAGCTCCTCCGATGCAAATACTTCCGATTCAAGTGACGTCTTTAGTGATGTTATACCGTTGTGCAATACTCCACTAATTTCTCCCAGTAATTCTATTTCATCCTCCCGGATTAATTTCAACAGAGCCGTCTTTATCAATTCGGGTCTTGCAGTCGAATGATCCGGACCGATAATGAACTGGAACTGTATATCCCGTGTCCGCCCTGTATTAAAAATTTCGACCGATCGCATTGCGGCCGGAAACAAATTATCATCAGAAATATCTGATATTAAGATCGGGGAAATAACTATTTCCGGCCATTGACTATCGTCGTAATTTTCATTGCACGGTATTTTTAATTCATCAATGAAAGCCGCATTTGATACATCTTCCATAGATATCGTATTCAAGGCTGTCACCAAGTCGGAAGGAGCAGAAGAACCTGAAACAGTATGCGAACTCAAATAATACGAATTCTCTCCGCCGTACCCGTTGGAATCGAGTATCGACAGAGTTATATTATAAAGAGTTATATTATCTTGTACCGTATTTTCTATCGGACCATAATAATGTACTATCGCCATACGGTTTGAGAAAGAGTTGACAATCACCGGGTTTGTTCCGTCGCCCCAGTTGATTGTCCATTGTTGAACACTTTGGTCTCCATAAAAAGCAACGTCGAGATTAAGCTGGAGTAACTGTCCCTCCAAATATGATTTCGATTCGACATTAAGACAGGGAGAAACTTCTCTAATATTTATCGTTACACGAGCAAGATATTTTACAGTCCCGCTTTCTGTTCGGGCTTTCAGTGAAATATCATGGGAACCAACATCGAATCCCAATTCATTTGTGGAAATCCAAAACGCTTCTCCGTATCGGTCGGTATAATGATCATCATTCTCAATTTCAGTAAAATTCCAGAGATACGTCAGATCGTCCGAATTCAGATTCGTTCCGGAAATATTGGCGGCGGAAATAAAAATGGAACAGCCTTCCTGTACCGTATAATCATTTCCATGAAGAATAAACGCTATTTCCTGTGAACGATCGGAGTTTATCGCATAAAGTGGCAAACTGGTCGGTGTATAAAAAGAATCAATATTTTCCATTATCGAACCTTGATTCATTCCCTGGAAATTTTGAAAATTCCAGGTTGTATTGGAACCAAAAAGATAAATCCCCACTTTATTGATCTGATATTGAGAAAAATAAACAGAGTTCAGTCCGGAATTCCAGCAATAGAAATCCTTCAGATCCATATTTTTCGAAACATCCAACGTTGTCAGATCATTTTTAATACAATTCAACTGTATTAATGCGGTATTTTGCGAAACGTCCAGCGAGACAAGGTCATTGTAACAGCAATACAATACGGTTAACGCTGTATTGTTCGAGAGATCCAGAGTCTCCAGTCCACAGTCACGGCAATCCAGCTTTGTTAGCATTGTATTGTTCGAAACATCCAACGTTACAAGTTCATTGTTACGACAACCTAACTCCTTTAACAAAATATTTTCGGAGAGATTCAGTGTCATGAAATTATTGTATTCGCAATATAATTTTACAAGCGCAGTACACCCGGAGACATTTAAGGCAACCAAACTGTTGGAATAACATTCCAGCGTTACTAACGCGTCACAGTCGGAAACGTCCAGATTTCCAGTAAAGTTCCGGCCGGACCATTTTATTTCACTTGCTCGTAATTTAGTAGCACTTCCAGTCCAGATAGCGCCAGACCAAGTTGTCGGATCGCCGGGATTATAATCACTATTGAGTTTTGTACCGTTTTTTATATCGTCCGAATCCACCAGTTCAAGGAATGTCAGTAACTTTTGATAATCGTTTTGGTTGTATTCGAGTGTTAGATCATAATATTCATATGCACCAATATCGACAATATCACCACAAATACGGGAAATATCATTTAAATCGGTCGTAATAAACTGTGTTCCGTTTATGTCATTATTTTCATAGAGATATTTATTGTCCCCCTTGTTGAAGGCCTGGGAATCTGTAACAAGGGTATAATCACCATTTTCGGCATCTGTAAATAATGGTTTGCTGGATTCGTAAACAAGATTTCCAGTTCCGGAAGTCCATTGACTGTAGGAGGAAAGCGAATTGTAGGCATTGACCGTACTGGAAAATAATTTATAAACGTCATTTTCAATAAAAACTTCGTTTTCCAGATCAAAAGTTTCATTAAAGACAACAATCGTATTATACAAGGTTGAAATGGAGTAATCGTCTTCCGGGTATTCCCATACAATAGCATCCCCTATCCCACTATTTCCGCTGTAAATCCCTCCCCCCATACTCATTTCACCGTACACCGTATTTTTGGAAATAGTACAGTTGGTTAAAGTCATATCGTCGGAACTGTTGTAAATACCACCCCCAAAAGCTACATTGCCCCCACTAATATGATTATTTACAATCAAACAATTGATCGCTGTCAGTATACCTGTTTCGTTGAAAATACCACCCCCAAAGGCCCCTTTACCAATTGTATTATTCTGCATAATTGAACAACCGGTTACTGTCAACGAGCCGGATTTATTGTAGATCCCACCTCCCAAGGCTATTCTTCCAGAGGTGGTACAGGCGTCAATCAAGCTGTCGGTCACTTTCATGATTCCGGAGTTATTGTAAATTCCGCCTCCATAACAATAACCGTCCATTTCTCCGGCACTGCTATTGCCGGCACTGCTATTGTATGAAATGATACAATTTGATACCGTCAGATTCCCGGAATCGTTGTAAATCCCACCACCGCATATACGGGATATACCATAGGCTGAATTCTCAGAAATTGTACTATTGATGATCATTAGTGATCCAGAATTGTAAATACCTGCACCGTTACCATCAAGAGCCCCCTCGGTAATCATCAAACCTGTTAGAATTACTGGAGTCGTATCGGTTCCCCCTGAAATATTGAAAACACGACTTTGACCAAGTGCCGTAATAGTAATTCCCGGAGTACCTGTCTCCGTATCATATAACGCGGAAGCGTCGATGGTAATGATTTTATCGATCAATAATTCATCTTCTGTCATCATAATCATTTCCCCCATAAGAGACTCGTCAAACATGATCGTATCACCATCCGCAGCATTCGCGATTGCCTCTCGAAGGGTATCCATACCATCATAGGGGTCCGTGAAATCTTCGGTTGAGGTCACATACCAGGTTGCACTTAAAAGTGTTCGTTCCTCCAACGGTTCCAAACGGAGGGGCCGGACCTCCTGAAAATACGTTTTTACCTTTCGATACCTTTCATGAATACTTTTACCAGAACGGACATCATCACTGTCTAAAGACAAAAGTCCAAAATAATGGAGAATTCTCGATATGTTCGAAACATTTTTCATGATATACCTCTTTTAAATAAAAATTTTTATAAAATACCATTCGGAGGAAAATCCTGATAATAGTACTTTAATTACTAAAATGATGATATAGGTCAATATACGATTATTATTCAAATTATAACAATGTAATGACCAAAATTTACTCCGCCTTCATTAGTTATTTATTGCATTTCATAAAAAATCAGGAAATGGAAATGACGAAATTCTGAAAAATAACTTGAAAATTTTAATATTTCTGTAATCACCCTATTTGGTTGTATTAAATTAGGTAAACATGGTAATTTAAAGTTATTATTCAAAACACAATAAACGCTTTGGGTAATAAACGCTATGGGTAATAATCATACCAGATTGAAGTATGTCAGGCATCATCAACGAGAAGAAAGGTCTATGGAAGAATTCATTCGAATATCATCTTCCGGAGGAGAGATACAATCTTTTCCTGCAAACAGCTTCGCCAGCTTGAGAATAAATTTCCCCAGCCAGATATACCTCCAGTCAGATATACCTCCAGCCGAACAGAATTATGAATTCTCCTTCATTCAGTCAAGAAATAAAAAAAGCCAGCGGGGAGAATCGAACTCCCAACCTCAGCATTACGAATGCTGCGCTCTGCCAGTTGAGCTACGCGGGCATTTATTAAAAAACTTTTAAAACGCTGTTTATAACAACATTGTTCTATTACAGCGTCCCAAAACTAAAAAATATCCTATCATAATTTTTATTTATGTCAACAGGCAGGTCTAAAAAACACTCAAATTACTCGTTAAGAAAGAGGACATCATCCATACTGTAAAATCCAGCAGGTTTACCCTGAAGGAATTTGGCCGCCAAAAGAGCCCCTGTAGCATAGGCATCCCGATTAGTGGCTTTAACAGTTAATTCAATCGTTTCCCCTAACAGACCAAATATAATTGAATGTTCGCCCGGATTGTCACCGATTCGAATCGCATGATAACCAATTTCATTATGGGGACGCGCGCCAACTTTACCTTCACGTCCAAATATACTATTCTCAATTCCCATCTCTTTACTGATTATTTGTCCAAATTTCAAAGCGGTCCCACTAGGTGCATCCACTTTAAATCGATGGTGACGCTCCAAAATCTCGACATCCGCATCTTTATCGGCCAAGGCTTTTGCTGCCATTTGCGCTAGCTTCATCGTTAAATTGACAGTCATGCTCATACTTGGCGACCATAAAACGGGAATCTGTTGACCAGCATTCTGAAGCAATACCAATTTTTCGGGCGCTAATCCTGTTGTCGCATAGACAAGGCCCGATTTCGTCTTTAAACACCAAGCCAAAAGAGAGTCAAAAGCCGCTGGCGTCGAAAAATCGATAACAACGTCAACCGGTTCCGTATCCTCTTTTAAAACACTGATGGGAACGTTCAAGGCACTAATTCCCGCTACTGTCCCGGCGTCCTGCCCCTGAAGGGGATGCCCTTCCATGTCCCAGGCCGCTTTTATATCAAACGACGAATCCGACGACCCCAACGTGATTAATCGTTTACCCATTCGCCCGGCCGCTCCGGAAATCGCTAATTTCATTGTCATTTTTCGTTACCTTTTTCTTCTCTGCTTTAATTATTCTTTTCAATCGATATTTATATGATAGTATACGTAAAATAATAATTACTTCAAGGGCTGTTCTTAAATCCTGTTCCTAACTGTCACAGAAAAGTGGATAATAACACAAAAAAGAAGATTATAACAATGTCAAACATGATCTGCTATATGATCTGCTATTTGCGTAAATATTTGAATAATTCTTCTTTATTGATTTATACTCCAGATAATACCCATCAGATTATAATACCTAAAGCCCAATATTGTTTTTGATATTATTTTCGCCATTATTCTCGTCTCTGTTCAGACATTATTGTTCAGAATTGTTCAGACATTATTTAAAACGGGGAAGAACTCGCTGGAAACTTGTATGGTTAGAAAATTCCACCTTAATTATGGTAATTCAAAAATTTATATGGTTTATTAAATATATTATATATAATATATTATAGTATAATTAAATATTATATTTAATATTTAATTATTTAATACAATATGTTATTGAAGAAACATTCACCTCCTACGTCTTTTAAACGAGAGTACAAAATACCTATATTACTTTTTTTGGTTTTATCAAGTCCCATAAAGTGTCGAGGATATGGATATAATAGCATCGTTTTCCGGATGTTTTTTGGTAAAATTACCTGTCCTTGATATTAAAGTACGATAGGATTAGTATTTTATGCTTGACGAAAATTCTCAATTTGATATAATGAACGGAATTTTAGGCACGTAAATTATTTTAATAGAGTTGCACCTTGAAAAAGGTTAAGGAGAAAAACATTATGCCCTGTCGAACGGACATTAAAAAAGTTCTAATTATTGGTTCAGGACCAATTGTCATCGGTCAAGCGTGTGAATTTGATTATTCAGGAACTCAAGCATGTAAAGCGCTTCGCGAACTGGGATACGAAATAGTCTTGGTAAATTCCAATCCGGCGACCATTATGACCGACCCGGGCATTGCAGACGAAACCTATATTGAGCCGTTAACAGTCGAATCACTGGAGCGGATTATCATCAAGGAAAAACCGGACGCCCTTCTCCCGAATCTGGGCGGACAGTCCGCTCTAAATCTGGCTACAGATCTCGCCAAACATGGAATTCTTGAGAAATATGATGTTAAAGTCATTGGTGTTCAGCTTGATGCCATAGAACGTGGTGAAGATCGGCAGGCGTTTAAAGATACAATGGCCGCCCTTGATATCGAAACACCGAAAAGTGAAATAGCGCATACCTTGGAAGAATGTGAAGGAATAGCGGAGCGGCTTGGTTTTCCCGTTGTCATTCGACCGGCCTATACCATGGGTGGGACCGGAGGTGGTATTGCCTATAATCTCGAAGAACTGCGGACAATCGCTTCCCGAGGTCTGGCCGCTAGTATTGTTCACGAGGTTTTAATCGAAGAATCCGTTCTGGGCTGGGAAGAACTCGAACTCGAAGTCGTTCGTGACCAGGACGGAAAAATGATTACCGTCTGTTTTATTGAAAATGTCGATCCGATGGGTGTTCATACCGGAGACTCTTTCTGTACCGCCCCTATGCTGACAATCAGTCAGGAACTTCAAAATCGACTTCAGAATTATGCCTGGCGTATCGTCGAAACGATAGGCGTTATCGGTGGAACAAACGTTCAGTTTGCCCATTGTCCCAAAACGGATCGTATCGTTGTTATCGAAATCAATCCACGAACCAGCCGTTCGTCGGCACTGGCTTCCAAGGCAACAGGTTTTCCGATTGCACTCGTCTCCGCCAAATTGGCAATGGGTCTAACGTTGAGTGAAATGCCCTATTGGCGCGATGGAACGCTGGATAAATACACCCCGAGTGGCGATTACGTTGTCGTTAAATTTGCACGCTGGGCATTCGAGAAATTCCGTGGCGTCGAAGATCGACTTGGCACCCAAATGCGGGCCGTTGGCGAGGTTATGAGCATCGGTAAAACCTTTAAAGAGGCCTTCCAAAAAGCCATTCGTTCCTTGGAAACAGGTTGTTACGGTCTCGGTTTCTTCAAAAATTATCATAATCTTCCACTTCAAGAACTTCTGGAAAAATTGAGTATTCCGAGTAGTCAGCGGTATTTTCTCCTTTACGAGGCAATTCGGAAGGGGGCATCCCTGGATCAGTTATTCAATTTAATCCATGTTAAACACTATTTCCTGGAACAGATTAAGGAACTGGTTGATTTAGAAGAAGAGATTTTAACCTATAAAGACAAACAGCTTCCGGATCCCCTTCTCATTCGAGCTAAAAAAGATGGTTTTGCCGATCGTTATCTCGCAAAGCTACTGAATATAACGGAAAAGGAAATTCGGGCTCGTCGTCTGGCCCTGAATGTCAAGGAGACTTGGGAAACAGTTCCGGTCAGTGGTGTCGAAAATGCCTGTTATTATTTTTCCAGTTATAACAGCAATAATAAAATCACGGTCAGTTCGAATAAAAAGATCATGGTACTCGGAGGAGGTCCGAACCGCATAGGACAGGGAATCGAATTCGATTATTGCTGTGTTCACGCGGCCTTTGCGCTCCGTCATGCCGGTTATGAAACAATTATGGTCAATTGTAATCCGGAAACCGTTTCCACCGATTACGATACCTCTAACCGACTCTACTTCGAGCCATTGACCCTAGAAGACGTTTTGAGTATTTACGAAGAGGAACAACCGGATGGTGTTGTCGTTCAATTCGGAGGTCAAACTCCGTTGAATCTGGCTTCACAGTTGGCGGAAGCCGGTGTGAAAATTATCGGGACGCCTCCCCATACAATAGATCTGGCGGAAGATCGCGATCTCTTCCGGAAAATGATGCAGAAACTGAACATTCCGCAGCCGGAATCCGATATGGTCACCAATGTTGAAGAGGCACTGGTCGCGGCACGTAAAATCGGATATCCCCTCATGGTTCGACCCTCCTTCGTTTTGGGGGGGCGCGCTATGGAAATTGTTCACGACGATCAGATGTTGACCGATTATGTTAATGCGGCTGTTGATGTTTCTCCCGAACGACCGATTTTGGTAGACCGATTCCTCGTCGACGCAATTGAGACGGAAGCAGATGCTATTTCCGATGGAGTTGACGCGTTTGTCCCATCCGTTATGGAGCATATCGAACTGGCTGGTATTCACTCCGGTGACTCCGCCTGTGTTATTCCTCCGATTAGTATTCCTCCACGACATGTCGATACCATTCGCGAATATACCAAACGAATCGCTGTCGAATTGGGTGTCGTTGGTCTAATGAATATTCAGTATGCAATAGCGAAGGATACCGTTTATATTCTGGAAGCGAATCCACGTGCCAGTCGAACGGTCCCGCTTGTCTCCAAGGTCTGTAATATCCAAATGGCATCGTTGGCCACTCGTGCCATGATCGGTGAAAAATTAACCGATATGCACTTGGGTCCAACAACCTTCGCCTATTACGGTGTAAAAGAAGCGGTTTTCCCATTCAATATGTTCCCGGAAGTCGATCCCCTACTCGGTCCGGAAATGCGTTCGACCGGAGAAGTACTCGGTCTGGCCGATTCGTTCGGTTTGGCCTTCTACAAGGCGGAAGAAGCCGCAAACTCCGTTCTGCCGAAGGAAGGTACTGTTTTAATTACTGTAACGCCGTCTGATCGTCCTGCCGTTATTGCTCCCGCACGCAAATTCCATGAATTGGGATTCAAAATTGTCGCGACGCAGGGAACATATACAGACCTGCAAAATGCGGGAATCCCCTGTACTAAAATCAACAAGGTTCGGGAAGGACGCCCCAATATTACCGATGCCATGAAAAACGGGGAGATTCAACTGGTCGTTAATACCCCGAACGGGAAAACAAGCCAGCACGACGACTCCTATATTCGGAAGACAGCGATTCGCCTCCGCATTCCCTATATGACTACACTGGCCGCCGCTATGGCGGCAGCCAAGGGAATTGAGGCGATTCGGGAAATGCCTGAAACCGTTAAAAGTGTTCAGGATTACCATAAAAATACATTAAAATAAAAATACAAAATAAATCACATTAAAATAAACCTATCACAGGAGGACAAAATGGCCCTTGCCAACGAATGGATAGAACGAACAAAACAGATTAGGGAGGGCCTTCAACAATTGAAGGACTCTCTTTGACTATACGGTAAAAAAAGAGGAAATAGCGACAATTGACAAGCAAATGACTGCCACCGATTTTTGGGATAATTCCGAAAATTCACAGGTGGTAGTTCAACGCCTCAAGGCACTTAAATCGCTTGTCCGTCCTATGGACGATATTATTGCCGAACTGGAAGAATTGGATGTCTTCTTCGAATTGGGAAAAGAAGACGAGGAACTAGCTTCGGAAATACCCGGCAAACTGTGTCAGGTAGAAAAGACCCTGGAAGAACTTCAGACGAATGCCCTGCTAAATGGGCCATTCGATACAAACGATGCCATATTAACGATCAATGCCCGGGATGGTGGTACCGATGCCAACGACTGGGCGGAAATGCTTCTTCGTATGTATATTAACTGGGCGCAGAGTCATGACTATGGCGTCGAAATACTTGATCGTCAGGACAACGAAGAGGCGGGAATCAACAGTGCAAGTATAATGGTAAAGGGTCCTATGGCCTACGGTTATTTAAAGAGCGAGATAGGCATGCATCGTCTGGTACGAATTAGTCCCTATAATTCGGAAGGCAAACGGCAGACCAGTTTTGCGGCGGTAGACGTCAATCCGGATATTGACGACTCCATTCACGTTGATATTCGGGACGAGGATATTCGGGAAGATGTATTTCGGTCGAGTGGGGCTGGCGGTCAGCACGTCAATAAAACGTCCAGTGCGATTCGTTTAACCCATATTCCGACGAATACGGTCGTCCAATGTCAGAACGAGCGAAGTCAGCACAAAAATCGGGCCATGGCCCTGAAAATGCTTCGTGCACGTCTTCTACAACGGGAAGAAGAAAAACGTGAACAAAAGATGTCCGAGAAATATAAAAACATGGCCAAGGTCGGCTTTGGATCACAGATTCGAAATTATTTTCTTCATCCGGAGCAACGGGTAAAAGACGCTCGAACAGGATTTTCCAATGCCAATTTTCACGATGTTCTGAACGGAAACATTCAACCTTTTATGGAAGAGTACCTTCGTTGGCGGGTTAAGACAGAATAAACAGAGAGAAGTGTGGAGAAATATATGACACGACAAATAATGATAACAAGTGCGTTACCCTACGCCAATGGTCACATTCATTTAGGGCATTTAGTAGAATATATTCAGACAGATGTCTGGACTCGATTCCAGCGTCTTCGCGGAGCCAAATGTCTTTATGTTTGCGCGGACGACACCCATGGTACAGCAATCATGATAGCGGCCCGGAAGAAGGGAATATCACCGGAAGAATTCGTTAAACAGATGTACGATGCCCATCTGGCCGACTTTACCGCGTTTGGGATTAAGTTCGATTACTATGGTAGTACCAATTCGCCGGAAAACAGAGGAGTCTGTGAAGAAATATGGAAGGCGATACGAGCCGCTAATTTAGTGGAAGAACGGGATGTTGAACAATTATACGACACCAAACTCAATACATTTTTAGCGGACCGTTTTGTCAAGGGAACATGTCCGATCTGTGGCAAGGAAGATCAATACGGGGATAATTGTGAATGTGGAGCCGCCTATTCTCCGACCGATCTTAAGAATCCCATTAGTACCTTGAGTGGAACGACGCCCGAACTCCGCAAGGCGAAACATCTGTTTGTCGAGGTAGAGCGTTTGCATGATTTTCTTGGGCAATGGGTGGAAAGTGGCAGTCTACAGCCGGAGACGGTGAATTTCTTGAAGGAGCAGTTTTTAGGCGATAAATTGAGGTCTTGGGATATTTCCCGCCCGGCCCCCTATTTCGGATTTGAAATTCCTGATTCTCCTGGTAATTACTGGTACGTCTGGTATGACGCGCCTATCGGATATATCGGGGCAACACGTCAGTGGTGCCGTGAAAATAATTGCGATTCTAACGATTGGTGGCGTAATCCGAATACGGAAATTCATCATTTCATCGGAAAGGATATCTGCTATTTCCACACCCTGTTCTGGCCGGTCATGTTGAAGACGGCAGGTTTCGAACTACCGCGTAGAGTCCATATTCACGGATTTTTGACGGTAAACGGTACAAAAATGTCCAAATCACGGGGTACCTTTATCCTGGCAAGTACCTATCTCAAACATTTAGATCCTTCCTGTCTGCGTTATTTCTATGCGTCGAAAACGAATAGTCACGATACGGATATGGATCTCGATTTCAATGAATTAGAGTTAAAAATCAATTCAGATCTGGTCGGAAATGTTGTAAATATTGCTAGTCGAACAGCGAAGTTTGCCCGAGAGACAGGGCTATCGGAAATATATCCGGACGACGGCGGACTGTTTCAACAGGCAGCCGATTCTGCCGAAGATATTGCGGCAGCCTACGAGCAGTGTGATTTCGGAAAAGCGACGAAATTGATTATGGAAGGTGGTTATCGTGCCAATAAATATATAGAAGAAGCAGCCCCTTGGGGACTGCGCAAGACGTTGGTCCAACTCTCTAAAGACCCAAATGCGTCGGAAGACGAGAAAAAGCAGGCCTTTAAGAAGTTGCAGGACACCGTTACGGTAGGATTGAATTTATTCCGACAGATTATAATTTATCTGACACCAATTTTACCGGAGTTGACGAGGCAAACGGAAGAGCTTCTCAATACGAAGATAGAGAATTGGGACGATGTAAAAAAGCCATTATGCGGAACGATGGTGAACGAATACAAATACATGATGGTCCGGGTTCCCCGGGAGGAGATTGAGGCAATGATTGAAGAATCGAAACAGCCGGAAAAAGTACCGGAAACAGAAGAATCAAAATGGAATGATTCCTCTGAATGTTTGGCGGCGGAGCCGTTATCCGAAACAATTACCATAGATGACTTTACTAAAGTTGATCTGCGAGTCGGTCGTATTATTGAGGCGGAACAGGTTAAAGAGGCACGAAAATTACTGAAATTAAAAATCTCTCTGGGGGGAGACGTAACCCGTCAGGTTTTCGCAGGAATTAAGGCGGCCTATCCGGAACCGGAAAAACTGATTGGCCGACTCGTTGTTTTTGTTGCCAATCTTCAGCCACGTCAAATGAAGTTCGGTTTGAGCGAAGGAATGGTAGTCGCGTCTGGACCGGGCGGTCCGGATGTCTTCCTGATGTCCCCGGACGAAGGGGCCCAGCCGGGACAACGTTTGCATTAATTATAAAGGTGATAAAAAATGTCTTCATCGGATAAAAAGCGAAGAATATATACGCGACGTGGTGATTTGGGGGAAACTTCGCTCTGTTTCGGTCCTCGAATCGGTAAAGATCAACTGCGTATTGTAACTTGTGGTCAAGTAGACGAACTCTGTTCTCTTTTGGGGGTCATTCGTGCCGAACAACTACCGAAGGAAATTGACGCGTTACTCGTATCTATCCAGAAGAAGCTGTTTCAGATCGAAACGGAAATAACGACCTATTCACCGAGTCGGCATCAGATTCAGGTCATTCAGTGGAATGATATTCAGGAACTGGAATCAGATATAGATCAATGGGCAGAAACACTTCCGGAACTCTCCCATTTTATACTTCCTGGGGGCTGTCGTACCGCCGCTCTTTTCCATTTCGCCCGTTCCGTCTGTCGGAGAGCAGAACGACATGCCGTTGCCTTAATACGCAAAGACGAATCTATTTCCCGATTCGTAGTCAGTTGGCTCAATCGATTAAGTGATCTGTTCTTCATTCTGGCACGATATGAAAATCAACAGCAAGGAATTCCGGACGAAAAATCTTAAACTTGTCTTCCGCCCCCATATCGTTGTATTTAATTTAGGGTATAATACAAGGATCGAAAATTTGGTATTTCAATAGAAAATATTGTAATTGCGATAATATATGTAACATTTGGACCAATTGAGTATTTTATGGATTCAATGGTCTCTCAACGAATATCTTTTATTATATGGATGGTATAAAATGGGCGATCCCTATTTTCAAAAACTGTTTGCGGAACGTATTGGCGGCATTAACTACGGTAAAGGTACAGATATCTATAAATTTGAGAAGATTAAACGAGCCAAACGTCAAGCTCTAGCCGATTTTCCCAACCGACATCTTCTTGATTTTGGAATTGGCGAAAACGATTCCATGGCGGATCCCTCTGTTCGAACTGCGTTAAATGAAGAAGCAAACAAAGTAGAAAATCGTGGTTATGCCGATAATGGTTGTCTGGAATACAGAGAAGCGGTTGCCCGTTTTATGAAACGTCGTTTTGGGGTCGAACTGGATCCACAAACGGAAATTAATCACTGCATGGGGACGAAAACGGCCTTGGCCATGATTCCGGAAGCTTTTATTAATCCGGGTGATGTAACGATTATGACCGTTCCTGGTTATCCTGTGGCCGGAACCCATACAAAATACTGCGGTGGAACAGTCTATTCCCTTCCTTTAATACCTGAAAACGATTTCTACCCTGACTTGAATTCGGTTCCGGACGACATTTTGGCTAAAACAAAACTATTAGTCATTAACTATCCCAATAGTCCGACCGGTCAGTTGGCAACACCCGCTTTTTTTGAAAAAATAATTGATTTTGCGAAGAAAAACGAACTTGTTGTTATTCAGGACGCTGCCCATTCCATGTTTAGTTACCGTGATCGTCCGATTAGTTTTCTGGAAATAGATGGTGCTAAAGATGTTGGAGTCGAAATTCATTCCATGTCGAAGGGCTGGAATATGATAGGCTGGCGTCTTGGTTGGGTCTGTGGTAATGAACGTATTGTTCACGCATTCGCCGACGTAAAGGATAATAGTGACAGCGGTCAGTTTTTAGCCATTCAGAAGGCTGCCGTTAAGGCCCTGGACGATGACAGTATTCCGGATCAGGCCCGTGAAAAATATCATCGCCGATTACAAAAACTCGTTGCTGTCCTCCAGAAAATGGGATTTCCCTGTCAAGTACCTGGTGGAACCTATTTCCTTTACGCAAAAGCGCCTAAAGGTATCGAGGGAGATCGTATCTTTAAGGATGCGGAAGAAGTCAGTCAGTTCTTAATCAAGGAGCAATCGATCTGTACCGTACCGTGGGACAATGCAGGAAATTATCTTCGTTTTTCTGTTACCTATCTGGCAGATGGAGAAAAAGGCGAAGATAAACTAATGCGGGAACTGGAAGAGCGGATCGGTAAATTCAAATTCGTTTTTTAATTTAAAGTGTAAACGAGAGAGCCTTTTACGGTTTGAATTAATCAACAAACAAACATTGTTTAGTGATGGAGCACCAATCAATCCATGTCCGATATTAATATCAAAGGCGCACGGGAACACAATCTTCGAGAAATATCATTATCGATACCCCGTAACAGACTAATCTGTTTTACGGGAGTTAGTGGCAGCGGTAAAAGTTCTCTGGCTTTTGATACTCTTTATGCAGAGGGACAGCGCCGTTATATAGAGAGTCTGTCGAGCTATGCACGGCAGTTCCTGGATCAACTTCCCAAGCCCGATGTCGAACTGATAACCGGCTTGAGTCCGGCTATTTCCATTTCGCAGAAGACGGGAGGACAGAATACACGTTCCACCGTTGGTACGATTACGGAAATATATGACTATCTTCGAGTTCTGTTTGCCCGGGTTGCCACAGGTTATTGTCCGGAATGTGGACGTCCCATTACGGCACAGACACGAGATCAAATTCTGTCTCGATTACAAGCGTTTCCTGAAGGAAGTACCATTACTTTATTGGCCCCTGTCATTCGCGGGCAAAAGGGTGAATACAAAAATCTGTTCGACGATCTGAAAAAACAGGGGTATATTCGTGCCAGGGTTGACGGTTCCATTATTCGGCTCGACGATGAAATTCAACTTGACCGAAAAATCAAACACAATATAGATGTTATCATTGATCGGGTTACCATTACATCTTCCGGATTTCATCGTATGGCCGAATCGGTCGAACAGGCCCTTAAATTGGGAAACGGCCAGATTATCGTTCTTGACGGAAAAGACGAACAGAAGATAAAGCAAAAATCGCTTCATGAAATGCTGGAAAACGATATGGAGTCGATGGATTTCGACGAATCCGATACTACCGAGTTAGACAACTCCACTTCGGTATCGGAAACGGAAGAATTGATCGAATCAAAACCAAAACCGGAGCCAGAACCGGAGACGGAACCGGAGGCGGAGCTGGAGACGCATTTTCATGAATTGTCTTTTAGTACAGAGTACGCCTGTCCCCATTGTAACAGGAGTTTTGAATCACCATCTCCTCAAATGTTCAGTTTCAATAATCCTCGTGGAATGTGTCCGCATTGTCAGGGATTGGGGGTGATTTATACTATCGATCCGGATCTACTGATTCCGGACAAAACACGTTCGTTTCAACAGGGAGCGATTCTCCTGATCGAAAAGTGGAAGGATATGGGACGATGGAAACGTCATATTTATCAAGGGGTTGCGGATTCACTAGCCAAACTGTATGGTCTGGAACGAAGTGATATTCTGGAAAAGGCCTGGGATGAAATGGACGAACGCGTCCGACAGTCTCTCCTGTGGGGGACCGGCGACCTCCATATAACCTATACCTGGAGAAATGGTCCCAACGGACATAAATGGGGCGGAACGTTTGAAGGAATTATTCCCCGTTTCACCAAACAGTATCACGAATCGAACAATAAAATGTTTCGCGCCATGATGGAAAAATACATGAACATCATTCCGTGTGGATATTGTGATGGGAAACGTTTAAATGAACAGGCGTCAGCATTTCGTTTGGAGACTTTATCGGATTCGAAAATTTTTAAAGAGAAAAAGATCTTTTCACTCCCGGAATTATGCGAACTTCCGGCCACGGATCTTCTGATTTTTTTTAGTACGATTAAATTGGGCGAAACGGCACAGATTGTTGCTGCGGAACTTCTAAAAGAGATTCGTATCCGATTACAGTTTTTGATTAATGTAGGCCTGGATTATCTTTCCCTAGGTCGTTCGGCACCGACCTTGTCAGGCGGTGAAATGCAACGGATTCGACTTGCAGGCCAAATAGGTTCCGGATTGACCGGTGTTCTTTATGTTCTGGACGAACCCTCCATTGGACTCCATCCGCGTGACAATGATCGTTTAATAGAAACATTAACCCATTTACGTGATCTCGGTAATACGGTTGTCGTTGTTGAGCATGACGAGGATACCATGTTGGCCGCCGATTATCTGGTCGATTTTGGACCTGGTCCCGGAACGCTTGGTGGAAACATCGTTGCCCAGGGAACGTTAAACGACATCTTTAAAAAGCGTTTTCCGCATAGTATTACGCGTCAATATTTATTGGGAAAAGATGAAATATCGGTTCCTGAAGAGCGTAAACAGCCAAACGAGAAAAAATTAATCGTTCGTAACGCCGCACACAACAACCTAAAGGGAATTGATGTAGAGATACCCCTAGGTTTATTCGTCTGTATTACGGGAGTCAGTGGAAGTGGTAAAAGCTCGCTTGTCAACGATATTATCGTTGAGGCATTGATGCGTGATTTGAATCATGGTAAAGGAACTCCGGGCAAACATGATGCCATTGAAGGACTCGAACATCTGGATAAATTGATTGCAATCGATCAATCGCCAATCGGTCGAACGCCCCGATCGAATCCATCAACCTATATTAAATTATTTGACGATATACGCAAACTGTTTTCGGAACTTCCGGATTCACGTCTCAAGGGATTTACACCTGGTCGTTTTAGTTTTAACGTTACGGGCGGACGTTGCGAATCATGTGAAGGTAATGGGGCCCGAAAACTGGAAATGGATTTTCTGCCCGATATATGGGTAACCTGTCCCGTCTGTGAAGGCAAACGATTTAATCGCGATACATTGTCCGTAACATTTAAGGGAAAATCAATCGATCAAATTCTGGATATGGAAGTTCAGGATGCGCTTGTGCATTTCAAGAACATTCCAAAAATCTATCAGAAGCTAAAGACATTATCTGACGTAGGACTCGGTTATATGAAGTTGGGACAGCCGTCCCCAACCCTATCGGGCGGGGAAGCACAGCGTATCAAACTAGCCAGGGAACTGGTCAAAAAGAGTACGGGTAAAACGCTTTATCTTCTTGACGAGCCGACGACTGGACTTCATTTTGCAGATATAAAATTACTATTACAGGTTCTGCATAATTTTGTGGATGCGGGCAATACAGTTTTGGTCGTGGAGCACAATCTCAGTGTGGTCAAAATGGCCGACTGGGTTATCGATCTTGGTCCGGAAGGGGGGAACGGAGGTGGTCAAATTGTCGCCCAAGGTACACCCGAGGACATTATGGCCTGTCCTGAATCGCGTACAGGAGTTGCACTTCGTCATTTTATTGAGATGAAACGTGGTCTACCCACTCTCAAGCAGAAGAATCAACATCCATATCAGGACCCGACCGAATCGGAAAATGTTATTGTCGTAAAAGATGCACAGGAGCATAATCTCAAGGGGGTCTCGGCAATTATCCCCAGAAATAAAATGACCGTCTGTTGTGGGCCCAGTGGAAGTGGAAAATCGTCTTTTGCCATGGATACCATTTATGCGGAAGGTCAACGGCGCTATGTCGAGAGTTTGAGTTCCTATGCACGACAATTTCTGGGCCAGATGCAGAAGCCGAAGGTCGGCCTCATCTCCGGTACGGCCCCTTCGATTGCCATCGATCAAAAGACGGCGGGCCATTCTCCGCGTTCCACAGTCGGAACGGTTACGGAAATTCATGATTACATGCGAATTCTGTTCGCGCGATTAGGAGTCCCTTGGTGTCCCGACTGTGATATT
This sequence comes from uncultured Planctomycetaceae bacterium, assembly GCA_964442735.1. GTDB lineage: Bacteria > Planctomycetota > Planctomycetia > Pirellulales > Thermoguttaceae > JAUNBG01. Next base: position 34,790 of record CAYUAP010000034.1, read on the forward strand.
CCAATTGGAACGCAAACGACCGATGAAATCATTGCTCGAATTCTCCTCTATCCCAATGATTCCCGACTTTTAATTGCCGCTCCCATCAACTATGAATCGGGAATCGATTATGAAAAACGACTCGCAAAATATCAGTCGATGGGATTTTTGAGAGTCCGTATTGACGGCAATACCTATTCACTGAACGAACTGCCTCCAATTGATCGTAAACGGGTCCATTTGGTCGAGTTGATTATCGACCGAATACATTTGAAGAATACGGCGGAAAAGAACAGCCTTCGCGGCCGTATTGCCGGAGACGTTGAGACGGCGCTTGATATTAGTGGAGGAACCCTTCATATTATTCAAGCGGACGACGAGATTCAGGAATCCGATTGGAAAACAGAAGTTTTGAGTCGTCATTTTTCCTGTGAAAAATGTGGGCGCGGTTTCGAACCATTGACACCAATTCATTTTTCGTTCAACAGTAAATTAGGCTGGTGTCCGCATTGCGAAGGATTGGGAGTCGAACAGGGAACGAGTACCGCCGATTTGATTCGTGATCCGAAATTGACCTTGGAACAAGGTGTTTTACTATTGTGGTCGGACGAATCAGATTTTTGGTCACCACCGATGCGGCGTGCATTTTCACGCGAGACGGGAATTCCATTGAATGTTCCATTTGAACAGTTGGACGCACGATTTCGTCGTATCCTGTTTCATGGGACCGGAGACCGCTGGTTTACGGTACAGCAACGTGATTTAACCGATAAACCAGTAACTGGCAAAAAGAAAGAGGGGGCAGGAAGTGATCTGGAACTCTTCCGATTTCAATTTAAGGGAATGTATCCTGCAATGGAAGAGGCGATTCGACTTGTCCCCGCGTTTCGCGGCAAGATCGAATTTCAAATGGAGGAAGTGGAATGTACCGTTTGTATGGGGAGTCGGCTCCGTGATGATGTAGCTGCCGTTCGACTTCATGATCAAACCATGGATCAACTATCGCGTAAACCGTTGGTTGATTTGCTGCACTTCTTCGAGGATTGGAAGCCAAATGCCATGGAACGTCAAGTGGCTGGCGATATTATACCGGAGGTACGTCAGCGTCTGCAATTTTTAGTCGATGTTGGTCTGGACTATTTAACGTTGGCCCGATCTGCGCCCACCTTGTCCGGAGGTGAATCGCAACGTATTCGACTAGCGGCACAAATAGGGAGTGGATTGACCGGTGTTCTTTATGTTCTGGATGAACCTACAATAGGACTTCATTCCCGGGACAATCATCGATTAATTTCAACTCTGGAGAAATTACGCGATCTTGGTAATACATTATTACTTGTAGAGCATGATCGGGAAATTATCGAAAATGCGGACTATTTAATCGATTTTGGGCCCCATGCCGGTAGTGACGGGGGCAATATCGTCGCGGCCGGAACTCCGCAAGAGATCATCATGAACAAGGACTCGGTCACCGGAGCCTATTTGGCAGGGCGGCGGCAGATTCCGACTCCGAGTAATCGAAGGATTTTATGTTCGCAGGATCTGGAAGTATTAAAGGAGAAGAGAGGAAAAAAAAGTAATCTTTCTGCAAGTGAACTTCAACGGCGCCGTGAATATCAGGAACTGGAAGAGCGGCATATTCGATCGAATATCGAAGGATTATACAGCAGTCCCCTTCCCGTTTGGAATCCAGGTTGGCTTCTGATTCGTGGAGCACGGCATAATAATTTAAAGTCGATTGACGTACCGATTCCATTATCGGCATTTACGGTTATTTCAGGGGTTAGCGGTAGTGGAAAAAGTTCCCTGGTCGAAGATATTCTCTACAAGGAACTAGCGCGCAAACTGAATCGTGCCCAAGAGGTTCCCGGTAAATTCGACGATCTCATTGGAATAGAGCAGGTCAACAAGGTAATTGAGGTCGATCAGAAGCCTATCGGTCAGACGCCGACCTCCAATCCGGCGACCTATACGGGAGTTTTCGACTTGATTCGTCAGTTATACGCGCAGTTACCGGAAGCAAAGATTCGTGGTTATACGTCCCGGCGTTTCAGTTTTAATCTGCCTGGCGGACGTTGTGAAAAATGTGAAGGGGCGGGACAAATAAAAATAGAGATGCACTTCCTGGCCGACGTTTGGGTTACCTGTGATTCCTGCAACGGTAAACGATATGAACAGCAGACCCTGGAGGTTCTCTATCGCGGGAAATCTATTGCCGACGTTTTGGAGATGTCCTGTCGGGAAGCATTGGAACATTTCTCGAATATTCCGGCGATAGCCCGGGTTTTACGGATGTTATGCGATGTTGGTTTGGATTATGTGGCATTGGGACAATCTGCCACAACGCTTTCCGGGGGCGAGGCACAACGGGTAAAGCTGGCAGCGGAGTTATCCCGTCCCGATACAGGAAGAACTGTGTATATACTGGACGAGCCAACGACCGGACTCCATTTTGAAGATTTAACACATCTTCTGGATGTCTTGCATCGTTTAGTTGATTTAGGGAATACGGTAGTTGTAATCGAACACAATATGGAAGTCCTTAAATCTGCGGACTGGATTATCGATATTGGGCCGGAGGCCGGACTGGACGGTGGTCATCTTGTCTATGCGGGAACACCGGAGCAATTAGCGGATTACGGTAATAAATGGTTGAAGGCAGGTGTAAAAGTGCAAAAGTCGTTATACCGCAGTTATACAGCCGAGGCCTTAATTCCGTTATTGGCCAATGCGACTCGAACGGAGCGTCAATTACTGGATAAAACAGCATTCGAAAAAGATCTGCAAAATGCGACGAAAACGGAAGAGTTAATAAACGAGAACGAAATCATAAAAACGATGTTAATGCCTTGGGAGACGGACGGAAGGCGTTGGCATACCCATGATCGGGTTAGTCGAACAGGAACGCCCTGTCGTTGGGACGGTCGTATTCTAGCGCGAATAATCGATCACATTGAGGAATCCAATATATTTGCGCCGACCGACTGGAATAATCGGACGATTGTGGAGATTCGAGCGGACAAAAAATCTCTTGGCTGGTTTCTCCATGCGATAACAGGCGAGGAATGGCTTCTTAAAGTCAAATTCCGAACGGCACGGAATACCTTCAAGAAAGATCTGCTGGTTCAGCAATTGAATCTTCGTCCACTGAACGAAATGGATGATATTCCGCTTTACGGAACACATCAGCGTGTAAAGGTCGATATAGTGGGCCATTGGCAGGAAATCGAATTGAAGATATGTACCTATGAAGAATTCGATCGTCCGGAGTTCTGGAACTTCCTTGAGTTGGCCATGAAGGGTTTTGGGGATTTAATTGAACAGGCCAAGGAGAATAATATTGATTTAACACCATGGAAAACATTGGGAGAGCAATGGCATATGTCGCCTGGCAATTGTTATGGAGGAAGTGACAAACCACGATGGCCCATTCAATTACTGAAAAAGTTAGTGGCCTGTATTACTACAATTTCTCCGGATTTAAAGCCGGTTTGGACGAATAAAATGATGGTTCCTTTCTGTAAATCGTCTACAGACCGGCCCTCCTGTATTCTATTTACCAAAAATTGCGAATTCCTTGGTCTTCAGATCAATGTTCCGAAGAGATCTGTACCGTTAGGACGGATTCTTGATTTGGGAACGGACCCGGAGGTTGACGGTACGAACACCGATTTTGATGCTATCCAGCTTCATTTCAGGACCGAAAAAGATTATGACGAAAAAAAACTGACCGTTATCCTTCAAGAGTTTCTATAGTCCACTTAAAAACGAATATTGTAACCGTTCACAGATATAAAGTGAAACCACAGATAAAACTGATTTTCACGGATAGTTTTTTGGCAAACAA
>CAYUAP010000035.1:0-38572 GCA_964442735.1 uncultured Planctomycetaceae bacterium
ATCGTGCCTGATTGTGAATAGAGTTTTACACGTGACCAACGTCAAGGCGCGGATGCAGATTTGGTGATAATCCCGGTTTCCCGGTATCGTGTCTGATTGTGAATAGAGTTTTACACGTGACCAACGTCAAGGCGCGGATGAAGGTGTGTTCATTTTGAAGAATCTTCCGAATAATCCTTCGTCCTCAAGAGGCTTGATGCAGAAGACCTCTTCATGTAATGTGATTCATTACAAACGTTATGTCTTGTGAAAATCGTAGAAGTTTCAGTTATCATGAAAAACAGTATACCATTTCTTCTGAATAATTTAAATTTAAAACAAACGTCAAGGACCTTCCGATAACCGAACCAGATCTGAACGAATGTCAAACCCCAAGACCGACAGTTGGAAGTATCAAGGGATGTTACGATGATTTTAAATTCAAAAGGGAACGATGTTCCATCAACGTTCCCTGATTCTACTGGCGATACCGTTTGTTAATGTGCCGTTTGTTAATGGAAGAACAACGATTATCCAATAGTTAGGAAGAGGCAATTCTTGTCAAGTACCCAAGGGCGTATCTTTTTCTATTGTTCCTATTTCACGTGAATGAAAATCCTGATTGGTTAAAAATTCAACAATATCCATGGCATCTTCCGTGAATTGTGAAAAATATTTTTCACGAATAAACTTGAGGAAAAAACGTTTATTGGCGGAGGTTAAAGAACAAGGTTGTACGATTTTTTCCAGTACTTCCGTTTCGGATCGTCCAATGGAAACAAGGACAGCCGTTCCTGAAAGGGCAAAAAAGCGAACACCAACCAGGCGCTGTCCGTTTTCCGTCTGTTTGATAAAACCTTCAATAAATGTAAAATCGCCATATTCCGGTATTTCATTGATATGTCTTTTAGCTGGTACATAGCCGGACCCAACGTTGTAAAACCAACCTTCTCCCGCCTTCCAATAGGCCATAATACGATCATGACTGACAATAACATAAAGATTCGAAGGATTTAAACGTTTAATATATCGAACGGCACTTCCAATAGCGGGGGCATCGTTGATTCCTATCGATGAAGGAACGGGAACAGTCTGCGGAACAACAATTGATTGCACTGCATCTTCTTCCGGTTGTATCAGAATTTCACTCTGACATTTTGGACAGTGACGTACCTTGCCCAATAAACTGTCCGGTGCATTTATTTTACTATTACACTTTTTGCATATTACACGAATTGTCATTCGTCTATATCCTTTCCATGTGATTATTGACGTTCATTACATTCAATCTGACGAGCGGCAGAATTTAAGAAGTGGGCTGTAATCCAGAAAACAGTCCAACTTTCCGCATATCCTCCTCGTAATTTCAGAACATCAGACATATCGCCCCGCTGTGCGAAATTGGTTTCCTGAATCTGTTCCCCCTGACTTCCCCAAGGGTCGATCAACTGGCCACAACTTCGAAACATGACTTCCGAAACTTTCTGATACGATTTCAAACCAAGATATTTCCCCAATTTCCAGATTTCCGGAGCGAAGAGGACACCGTAGACGTCCAAATGCTGATTTTGTGTGGAAACGGAGGTCCATCCCATTGTCTTAAAGGCATGGTCAGCCAAACGTCCTGGTGGTAGTGGAATATTCCAAACGACAAGATAGCTCAAGCAGACATCGCCCGCATGCTTTGCCCAGCCGAGATATTTGCGATTACCGGTTATTTCGTATAACGTCAAGAATCCTTGAAATGCAGCCCATGCTCCTTCCTTGTCTTCACAAGTTGCGTCCAATGTTCCGCCCCAATAGGGTTCCTTCATACTCAAATGTCTTTTTGCGTAATGTTCTGCCGCGCAAATCGCCGCCTTGCGATAGGTTTCGTTATTAAACAGATTCGACGCCAAAATTAACGGGGCAATATAGAATCCTTCTGCCGTCGATAGGGGGTGCCAATCTTTCTGAAGAATTCGTTTCGAGGCCAAATCGCAACTCTTGCGCAGGAACTCCTCCCATTTCGTTGTATTATACTGATTGCCCTTGCGTGCCCTCTCTATTGCCTTGGCAAAATTATACATTGCCTGACCCATGGAGACATGATCGTATTTTTTTATCCACTTTTTGTCCTTAATCACATATTCGACAGAAAAACCATCGTCATAAAAAGTTGTGGTCGTTAAAAAATCGAGTGATTTCTGAACGGATGATGTAATCCATTGACGCGTTTTCTTCCAAACGGCAGGGTCTGTCTCCTGATGGAGCAATATTGGTTCCAGAACCTGTAAAGCATAGCCGGGCGAAGCCGCCTGACCACACCAGCCCATTACTATTTGCTGCTGCATGTTATCCGGGAAGAAACTGAAGCCGGCATAACCGTCACCTTCCAGCCAGCGTTTTTTGGCAAAAGTGAATTTACTAGCGATAATTGCATCTCGGGTCGGAAAATTATCGATATTATAGGGCTTGAACAAATCCAGGGTTTTTTTGATCGGCCTTTGAAATGCGGTTCCCTGATTTCGGATCTTCCAAGTGTCCAGATAGAAGGTTTTTTCGATAACAGTATCGGGAATAATGGTCATAGTCGATTCCGGATATTTCATTGGCCGGGCTTGAATGGCTTTCGCTACACTTTTTTGACCGTTATAGCCGATGTAACCGGTATAAAGAGCCAGTTCCGTCTTGTCCTTCGAGAGAACACGTGCTCCGAGAGACCACCATTGATCCTGGACATTGCCTCGAACGATGGGCGATGGAATTGTGTAAAGAGCAGCTCCTTTTTGACCTTCCGCATCTTCCAGACAGGCGAAGGGCATGGGATAACGATGTTCTTCAAAAAAGGCAAATTCACCCGGCTTGCCGTGCCATGACGCCACGGCATCCGGTCTGTTCTTTTCCCCAGACGGATTACCATAGTAAAGCGTACCCGGCTGAAATGTTTGAATATTTTGGCCATTAACGTTCCAACGAATCGATAAAGTCATTTTCGTTAGAGGCTCTTTACCTTTATATTCAAAACGACGTATGCCCTTAAGCATTCCCTGATCTATAATAAAAGAGTCTCGAAAAAAAAGATCTCCGGTTTTATACTTTGTTTGTCCATAGAGTATCGTCCAGTTTCCGATTTTTTCTATTTTCGAGACGGCGACATTTTTCCAGTTGGTGGGTTCGTCGTTTTTCCAGTCGTCGGCAAACGCCCATAGTCCTTCCTTCGGAGATTCCATGACGACTTCATCACCAAGCAGAAATTGAACCACTTTATCTTCGGCAACACGCCATGTAAAATCCTGGCTTCGGCCTTCCGATAAAAATACCGAGACAAGACAAATACAAATTAAAAATAATATACAGAAATTTTTTCGCATAATAAAGTTTCCTATCCTATATGTTAAAATCAGTACCGATTTACTTTTCAAGATTATCCCATTGTATGCCAACGCGACGTAACGCATAACCAAGTTCTTTCATATAATCGCCATAGCCGAACATCCAATGGAAACCGGGCATACGCGCGGCAATGACTTCGTCGGGAATAGTATATTCGACATCGACCTGACTTCGGCATATCGGACGGAACGGATTATCAACGACTTTTGCACGGAAACCCGCCCAACGTTCCGATAGGAAATCGGGCAGAATAATCGTTGCTTCTTGACCTATCCGGAAATCGACTTTTGGTGCGGCTCCGTAATCGGATTCGAAATGGGTGACAAGACGAACCGGTTCCAGATTTTTTCCGTCCATTCTTCGTGGAGCCGTACAATGGGCTAGAGTTACAATATGGTCATGCGGGTAGGTTGGATCGTTCAAAAAGACCGGGTTCCCGATTATATTTGCAAGAAGAATACCGGATGGAATTACCGCAAAATCAGATTCGCAGAAGGCGAGATAACCGGCATCGTTAAGCAGACTCAAAGTGAGGCAGGCAGACGTTTTTGCCTGGGGCATGATTGTACCCATACAGCCGAGTACGGTAATTGCACTGCAATCCGCATTCTTCATAATCTGTCGAAACACGGAGTCCAGAATAAAGCAATTTTCAACGAATTCTGTCTTTGTTTCCAAGGTCGTTTTCGGCAGGGACAGATAGTTTTTGGCCTTTTCCCGAGCCCAGGTAACGATCTTCTCGTCCTTCTGCGCCTCGGATAAAATTTTCCCCAATTGATCATAGGGTACGGTTTGAATATCAAAATTGAATTGTTTCTTTAATTTACCGAATAGAATATCCTGGCGCGCTTTTGGCTGGGCCCAGGCATCCGGTCCGCCAATGGCGATAATACGGGTATTACGTGTATTTTTTAATCCGGTTAAACTCCGTAGCCGCCAGGTTAATTCGTTCAGACTGTCGGTTACAACATCGTCGTATTGAACTTTTTCCTGGGCCAGGGTATCGGTATGTTTACGCAAATAACGCGGACTGACAATTTCATACTGTAAATAGACGGGGCCGCTCTTCCATCGTTGAAAGATAATAACGTCTTTGCCGAAGTTTTCAATTCCATCGATAGAGCCTCCGGCCCCGTAGAAAATAATGACGTCGGCTTTTTTAACAGCTTCCTTGGCAGAAGGGTCATTATTGAGTTGTGGAACGCTATTGACAGCAATAACGGGAAGAACATCCAAGGGGAAATCGGCATTTTTTTGAATCCCGGACAGTTCGTTGGTAATTCGGACAGTTTCTTCACGTGCTGCTTCTTTTGTTTGAACTCCCCCCCAGGAACGCCAAGAAGTCATTTCGCGGCGCTGTGGCAGGTCGTAACACAGAATCGGTAAAACGACAAGAGGTATCCGTCCTTTCGGGACTGGCGCATATTCATCTCCCCCATCCGCAGCCATTAATGATGCCCAGGTCATTGGCGCTAAAAGAGCACTTCCCGCAGTCATTGTCTCTAAAAAATGACGACGCGATACCGCGGAAAATAAATCGCAATTCTCCTTTTCCTGTTCTACGGATGGCGAAGGACAACAATGACAATGTTTATGCCGATCACTCATATTCATACTCCTTTTATTTTACTCTACAAGATATTCATAAATATATTCATACAATTTCCTAAAACCGGAATGCAGATATCTCGACCATATCGAAAACGTGGATATCCAACCTGCTTTGTTCTGATGGAATGGAAAAACAGAATATTTAAAACACTTTTTATTCCAATATATATGGTTTCAAGATGAATTTCAAGATCAAAATATATTTTTAACAAGAAAAAAGTTAATCTTCTCAATAAAAACGGATTTTATCTAAATATTCACTGTATGAAAATAAAAATATGGTGACAAGAACTAATCGTTTTCCATATCATCCCCATTGAACATAATATTGCATTGACATACAGCCTGATAAATATCAGGAGCATTGAAAATGGCAGATACTACGGCGATTCCAGCCAGACCCATTCCGCGCAATTTATGTATATTTGTTTGGTTGATTCCACCAATGCCGACGACTGGTATTGTAACTTGTGAACATATTTCGTGAAGTATCTCCAGAGAAACGGATTGAGCGTCCAATTTGGTTTCCGTAGGGAAAAGAGCCCCAACACCGAGATAATCGGCCCCATCCTGAACCGCTTGAAGTGCCTCTTCGATTGAGTGAACGGAAACACCGATAAAGACATTCTGCCCCAATAAATTTCGAGCAGCTTCGATGGAACCATCCTTTTGACCGATATGGACTCCATCCGCACGGCAAGAACGGGCCACTTCTATATTGTCATTGACAATCAAGGGAATACCAGAATGATCACATATCTGTTTGAAGGCATTTGCTTTTTCCAGGAAGGCAGGGAAGGGGAGTTCTTTTTCGCGAATCTGAACACAAGTAACACCACCACGAACAGCTTCGGTTAGTTCGGCAATTCCGGTTGACACACCTGCCGTCACCGCATAGAGACGAAGAAATTTTCTATCGAATTTCATAGCGAACCCCTGCCTGTAATATTTGCGGCTTAAGTCCTGCGACCGTATCCATAAATAGGGTACGCCAGGTCATTGGTCCTCCTGTAGGTGCTGCTAAATATGGTTTGCGCAACCATTTTGTGATCCGGTCAATTGTCGATTTAGATGCTGTAATTGCTTCCGCCGTTTCCCCACAATAGCCCATAACAGCAAAAGCTGTTGCGACCGCTTCAAATGGGGTTTTCGGATTCGCGCCAAGAAAGGCGGCACAAACCGCTGATAACATACAACCAGTCCCGGAAATAGAGGTCATAATAGGATGACCGTTTCGTATAAGACAGTATTTATCCAAGGAGACGATTAGATCTGTAGGTCCGGAAATACCGACGAGACATTGCCAGCGGCGAACAAGTTCCCGGGCCATGGCGACCGTTTCCTCAAAATTATCATCCGAAACAGTTTCGTCTCCGGATGCGTCTGTTCCACGCGTATTTTGAGAGATACCGGCCAAGGCTTTGAGTTCGGAAATATTACCACGAACAAGCGCTATATGCCCCTCCGATAGTAGTTTTTTGCAAATCTCGGTCCGCATGGTTGTAGCGCCCGCTCCAACCGGATCCAGAACGACCGGTATTCCCCGTTCGTTTGCTAATGTAACCGCTTGACCCATTGTGTTTAATGTCGAGTTGTTCGGCGTTCCAATATTTATACAAACGGCGTTGACCATTCGATAGAGTTCCGCAAGTTCTTCCGGAGCATCCGTCATAATTGGGGATGCCTTTACCGCCAGAAGAATATTGGTACAATCGTTCACCGTTACATAATTGGTCATACAATGGACCAAAGGCCGTTTTTGATGAACATTCTCGAAATTTTGTTGGAAAAAGTTATCCATTATTTGTTTTCCATCAGGAATGCGTCGACATCATTCGAAACGATAACACCGTAATTCACTGCCCCCAGCCATCCAGACATGATAATTCCGACACTGCCGCTATGATAGAGTCCGGCAATTTTTTGTGGAAGGGCGCGACTGACCGCCAATCCTTCATACTTTGTTCCGAAACTGGACCCCAGCCAGTGGTCGGTATATTCACGGAAGGTTATCGGTGTGGCTGCTTCTGCCCAAGCCAATTTTTCGCGAACGTTAGGAACATATTTCTCCAGGGCGGTTAATGTTGTATCAATCAGATCATGTTTACTTTTCACGTAATCTTCAGGAGATAGTTTGGACCAGTCTTCGTATTGTGCATTAGCACTAGCAACGATGTAATATCGGTTGGTGCCGGGGCGCGTTTTGGGATAATAGAAAGAATAGGTACGACTTGTAATATTACGGCTTAAAAGTAGGTCCGTTCGAAATTCCGGAGCGATTGAGGTGAACAGAAGATCGCCGCAGATGTCTTCGTCAAACGATTCTCCTTCTTTTAATGCCATATAAACCTGGGTACTGGAATTATTTAGACGAACAGCGTCTGCCTCCTGAATAAAAGCTTCGTCGAATTGGTCACGTCCGACCAGATTGAAGATTGTTCCCTTTAGATTGGCGTTTGAAAAGACCGCTTTAGTTCCGATTGTTTTTCCGGATAAAGGCGACGGTTTGAGCTGTTGTCCTTTGAGTTCCGGAATAGCAACGTCAATCGGCGTTTCACAAATTTTGACCCCAACAACATGACCATTTTCGACTATAATCTTCTCGACCGGACTTCCGGTAGCAATATCAACGCCATTTTTTATCATTTCTTCCCGAAGCATTTTTACGAAGAGGTCGGTTCCCCCCTCGAAAGTGTAGACACCCTTCGACATGAAATTGGAGAAAACGATTCCATAGGTTAAGGCTGGGTCTTCCAGAGTGGAGCCGTTGGCGTATGTAATCGGTTCCATCAACAGACGTACGACATCCGGCCGGCCGGGAAAAAATCGGTCAAATAACTGCCTTGTCGTCAACTGTTCTGAATCGTAATGATTCATATCGCGCGCAGCGTCAAAAAAAGCACGAACCGTTTCCTCTTTGAGTTCAAAACGTTCAATTAACAGACGAGTAAAATCATCCCGATTAAAGGTGGTCGTCAAATGGAATTGGGGATTGTCGAATTTTATATGGGGAAGCTGAACTATACGATTGGCTATCTCTTTATTCCAATAACGACGGCAACTCTTTATCATTCCAACTGGAAAACCATGAAGGGAAATATCGAAAATGTGTTCTCCATTGCGGCGAAACCAGGTTGCAAGTCCACCCAATTTATAATGACGTTCCAAAAGAAGTACTTTATGACCGTTTCGCGCTAGTATATTGGCTCCGGTCATACCCGCCAGTCCGGAACCAATCACTATGACATCATATTCGTTACTATATTTTTCCGCTGTGTTCAGTGCGTTCATCACTCTTAATTGTTTCTCAAGGTCTGAATGGTGGTCCCCCCAACAGAAATGTATATGATTTTTAAATACCTCTATCCAATAGGCCTTCTCGATTCATAATATCTATGAAAACAAGATTTTCAGGGTATCATAGAAAACCAGTGTTTAGGGTTTTTCCGCCTGATGTTTATTAGAACGGATAGAAAGAAAACAAATCCGCTCCAAGGCCTTTTGCGTCACGGAACCAACGCCATGGACAGATAGATACGTTCCTGAAATCGGTTTCTCTTTCTATCATTCTATCATTAATATAAAACATTAATTAATATAAAACATTAATATAGAAAACGCGACAATCCCTATCTCAAGAAATAAAAAAAGTCCCTGATAAAGACACGATTAACAAACTTGTTGGGAGCCCGAAAAAATAATGCGGATACCTCGGAATCTGTCGTCATGATCGACTTCCCCACTTAACGTAAAATGGACCGAAATCGCTATATGTAAACAGATCACATTATGAAGGAATCCTCGGGCAACAGTATCGACTCCACCGGAAGCGAATCCGAAAATCGCGCCATTCACCAGGAACATTTATTATATTAGCATAGATCCTGATTCTTTCAAGTTCTCTTTACGCAAAAAGGCTAATTTTCATAAAAATAATTTGAAATAGGCATTGTGCAAATAACCTATAGTGCCTAAATTTACATAAAAGACCGTTTTTTACACAATTAACACGGATTTCTTTATCTGTGAATATTAAAAAAGATAAATAACGTTATGGAATGAATAATGTTGTAAAATTAATAACGTTATAGAATTTATAATATTATGGAATAATCTTGATTTTTTCTGAATAAAAGATATTTTATCTTCTGGTGGTCCCATCTATCCGTAACAGGCAGATAATAATATGTTTCGGAATGAACATCACACACAAAAATAATAATTATAAAAATTGTTGACAAAAGGTATATTATCTGGTAAAAATAGTATCAATAGATAATTAATATTTAGATAATTAATTGTGAAGAGGGATAAACAATCATGAAAAATAACTATCAAATACTTGTTTTTGGCGAGTTACTCTGGGATCTTTTACCATCAGGTAAAAAACCGGGAGGAGCTCCTGCCAATTTTGCCTTTCATGCCAACGTATTGGGGGCGGATGCTCGTGTTAATACGAAAATTGGAGACGATGCGCTCGGTCAGGAAATTATGGCGATCCTCGAAGAAAATAAACTATCGACAGAATTTGTTGCTGTCGATTCAAATTACCCTACAGGAACGGTACAAGTTGTTCTGAATGAATCCGGTCAGCCTTCCTATACGATAGTGGAGAATGTAGCCTGGGATCATATTCAGGCCGATACGGACCTAATCTCTTTTGCACGGCAGACTGACGCCTTTTATTTCGGAAGTTTGGCAGTACGAACAGCGGAAAATCTGCAAACCCTGGAGGTTCTTCTGAACGCTGTTCCTCAAGACTGTTTAGGTGTTTTCGATCTCAATCTTCGTGCTCCTTTTTATAATGTCCATGTCATTAAAAAATTACTGATATCCACCGATGTCTTTAAATTAAATGACGATGAACTCGTCATAATCGCCGGTATGTTTCCGCAAAAAGAAGTTCCCTATCCTTTTGCGGGGGGAGTGACCGACCTTTCCCGTCCCGAAGTAACATACTGGATTCAGTCTTTTATGAACCAATTCGATCTAAAGACTGTAATATTAACGGCGGGAGCCCATGGTAGTTATCTCTTTGATCGACAGGGTCATTCTTCTTTTGCGCCAGCCCAGGAAGTAACAATTGCCGATACTGTTGGGGCAGGAGATTCCTTTACTGCCGTTTGTGTTCTCGGATTGCTCAAACAGCGTCCTCTCGATGAAATCAATCGAAAGGCTAATTTATATGCGGCCTATATTTGTTCTCAAGTGGGAGCAATGCCCCTGATTCCCGACCATCTTAAAATGTTGTATAATGATTAATTGTAACCATTCACAAACGATTTTGGAACCACGGATATCACGGATAAACACAGGTAGTCTGTCGTAAAATACAATATTTTACAATAACAAGTAAACATTTTAAATATTATAATAAATAATTTTATCATAAAAAAGTTTGTTTGCCAAAAAACTATCCGTGAAAATCAGTGTTACCCGTGGTTTCACTTTATATCCGTGAACGGTTACGATTAATTCAATGTATCAAAGAAGATACATTAAATACAAACAGGTACTGAAAACCACTGAAGGAACGTCTGTTTCTCCAGATATTATATACAATCGAAGGATTATCAATGATCGTTTTATCCGAAAAAAAGGAATTTCCACAATTATTGAATGCAGTACAACTTCAGATAGCTAAAGAGTCGCTGGAGAACGAAGGTCGTTTACAGCCGATACTCAATCAGTTGGGGGTTCGAACGGAAGAAGAAGCTCTTGCCCTACTGGCGCAAACGTTGGGAATGAAGATGGTTGATTTATCTAAAACGGAAATACCTGACGATATTCTCGATAATTTTCCTGTCAAAATGATTCACAAATATAGTGTTTTCCCACTAGGTACTTGGAAGGATAATGCGCTGGTTATCGCGACTTGTAATCCGTTTGATCTTCATCCCATTGATGCTATTTCCGCCGCGACAGGCCGATCGACAATTCCAATGGTGGCGTTACCGTTGGAACTGGCAAAACTGATTAAAGGCCATTTGGGAGTCGGAGCGGAAACGATCGAGGGGCTTCTGGCCCAAAAGGACGATTCGGGTATTGAGATTATGGAAGACGTTGATTGGGACCAGAGTGGCGATGCGGCAATGGCCCAGGAGGCATCTGTTGTGCGTCTGGTCAACGATATTCTGACGGAAGCGGTCGAGTCAGGTACGAGTGATATTCACATCGAAGCCCAAGAAATGGGAATGAAAGTCCGATATCGTATTGACGGTGTTTTACAGACACAGCCTATGCCTCCGGAAATCAATCGATTTCAATCGGCCATTGTCAGTCGACTCAAAATTATGGCACGTCTGAATATAGCAGAGAAACGTATTCCCCAGGATGGTCGTATTAAACTGAAAGTGTCCGATCGGGAAGTTGATATACGTCTTTCGATTATTCCCATGCTTCATGGTGAAGGAATTGTTATGCGTATTCTTGACAAGGACCGCATGAACTTTACCCTACGTGGAATTGGCATGGATCAAGACGTTTATGAACAATTTGGCCAGTTAATCAAATTACCCCATGGTATTCTTCTGGTCACAGGACCAACCGGAAGTGGTAAAACAACGACGTTGTACAGTGCCCTCAACGAGATTAAAAGTGACGATACCAAAATTATTACGACGGAGGATCCTATTGAATATCAACTGGATGGAATCAATCAGATTCAGGTCCATACGAAGGTCGGACTAACGTTTGCGGCGAGTCTCCGCGCAATTTTGCGGCATGACCCGGACGTTGTTCTGGTCGGTGAAATTCGAGATTTTGAAACGGCGGAAAACGCGATTCAAGCCTCTTTAACAGGTCACCTTGTCTTTAGTACCCTGCACACGAACGATGCGGCAGGGGCCTATACACGTATGATCGATATGGGAATCGAACCTTTTCTCGTCAGTACGACCGTCGAGGGTATTATGGCCCAACGACTCGTTCGACGTTTGTGTAAACATTGTAAAGAGACCTATCTTCCGGAAAAAGCGGATGTTCCGAACGACTTTCCCCTGGAACGTGTTCGGGACGAAAAGATTGATGTATTTCGACCCATCGGTTGTCGCGAATGTCGACAGACAGGTTATGCAGGTCGTGTCGCACTCTATGAACTACTGATTCCCAACGATGAAGTTCGCCATCTGGCTGGAATTAAATCGCCCGCAAACGATGTTAAAGTTGCAGCTCAAGCGGCCGGTATGCAGACCCTGCGCGAAAACGGATGGAAAAAAGTCCTTAATGGTATGACCTCTATCGACGAAGTCATTCGAACCGCAAAAAAAGATTGAATTTAACCGAATTTTTTATCCTCCTTTACGATATTGAATATTTACCATATCAAAAACAGATCGAATATTGACGTTAGAGTCGTGTTATATTTATTATAAAGTGTAAATATTGGCATATGATGGCGATTAGTCTGTATTTGTAGGGGCGGAAGAGTTTCCATTTCCTGAAAAACGCGATTGAAAAAAGTCCTTTCCTTAACCAAAAATCTCAACACTTCAATATCAGTTGTAATCCAATATCAGTAGTAATCCAGCATCAGTAGTAATCCGGAAGAGAAGGTGATTCCGGTTTCGTTCTCTCTTGAAGGGAAGGTCTGTATTTTTTAGGGTAATCATCCACTTTTGTTTCTATCGCGTAAAAAAGGTCAATGGAAAACAGTCTGTTGTATGTTTCCTAAAAGGAAGGTCACAATAATAATCAACCTTCAACAAACGAGCAAAACATGTATTGTAAAAAATCAGTAGTAACAGGACTACTTTTATTATTTATTTTTTCTTTTACCAGTATGGTATTGGGAGCGGATACCCCCATAAAAACATCAATAACCATTGTTCCGATTGACGAAGTCTATTGTGATGTTTTAGTAACAGGAGCTGGGGCGGCCGGCATACCGGCAGCGGTTCAGAGTGCTCGGGCGGGGGCTCGAACAATTTTGGTTGAAATGGCGGGCCAGTGTGGAGGGACAACAACGCTTGCCGGCATTAAATATCCAGGACTTTTTCATGCTTGGGGTAAACAGGTTATCGCGGGTATCGGTTGGGAACTTGTAAAAAAAGCTGTTGAACTTAATGGCGATACCATGCCCGATTTTTCCGTTGATCATGGTATTCATCATTGGATGCTATCCATTCCGGTTAATGTACCTCTTTACGCTCTTCTTGCGGAAGAACTTTGTCTTGATTCCGGTGTACAGATTCGTTATTATGAATCACCTTGTTTTCTGGAACGAATAGAACAAAAAGAAAAAATCGGAGATCAATGGCGTATTCACCATTGGAAAGTAACAACATGTTCGCAAGGGAAATTCCGAACGATTTACTGTTCACAGCTAATTGATTGTACCGGTAATGGAACCGTAGCAGACATGGCCGGAGCAGAACGTTTTCGTGCGGCAGAATGCCAGCCGGGTTCTATCTTTTATACGATTAATCATAATATCGACGAAAAAAAGGCGAACAGGCAGGTCATACATACCATGTATAATAAAGCGATTGCGGAAAAGCGGCTTCGGCGTGAAGATATGACAGATGGACCGGAACGTATATTATGGCGTCCACGGCCAGCGGGTAATCGGACGTATGTTTATGGGGCGGACAATTCGACGCCTGTTTCCAAAACAGATTCGATTATTCGCGGACGTCAATCGGCATTACGTGTTCTCCGCTTTGTTCGGACCCTTCCTGGTGGTGAAAATGCCCAATTACAGGAAATTGCCCAGGAAACCGGAATACGGGAAACCTGGCGTATTAAAGGGCGTTATATTATAACCGCCGAAGATTACAGAACAGGCCGTGTTTGGCCAGATTCCGTTGCGTATGCTTTTTATCCCATTGATATCCATACGCGAACCGGAGTAACTCCTAAAAAATTGGAGAATGGTGTTGTTCCGACAATTCCCTATCGTGCTCTTCTGGCTGATGGAGTTGATAATCTTCTCTTTGCCGGGCGATGTATCAGTGCCGATCGAGAAGCGGCTTCCGGACTCCGTGTTCAATCGGCTTGTATGGCAGGAGGACAGGCGGCAGGGGCTGGCGCCGCTCTTGCCGCTAAAAATAATGTTTCTCCCGATAAAGTTGATATTCAATTGCTAAAAGAACTTTTGAAACAACAGGGATCCATTATCCCGGAATTTATTCAAATGGAATAATTATGGGAAAAACATGGCAGATACAGAATTTTCCTTGTCGATTCATGACAAGGTATTGGAACTCGACTTTTGAAAAAGGTGTAATGACCTTCTGGTGTAATAATCTCTGATGTAATGACCGTATACCGTGAAAAACGGGAAGAACGTTCCAAATGTTTTCCGTAAACACGAAAATATCTTGAGAATTTAAAAATGACACTATTCATCAAAATGAAATAATGATTCTTCCTTTAACCTTTTAATACCACAATAGCTGTGATTTTTTATATATTGTTATTTTCAAATTTTGGGTTAATATCAAAAGGTGAAATACGTAATTTAAATTGTTAGTTTTTACAAAGGAGATATTACAATGAATAAACAATGTATTGTATTTGTGCTTTTAGCGAGTACGTTTTTCTTTATTTTGGAGTCTTTATCGGCAGATCCTTCTGTTATAGGTACAAAAAAGAAGATAAAGTGTTTGAAAACGGTCCGTTCAATTCACCATTACGCAAGGTTGTTATTAAAAATAACAATAAAGAAACGGTGCATTTTGCTATTGCAAGTTTTTCAGACAATAGTGATTCGGCCGGACCTTCCTGGTGGGTTTGAGGTTGGAATGCTATAGGTCCTGGGCAACAAAAAACATACCAAGTTGGATATGGGGAATGTTATATTACGTTTAAATGCAATGACAATTGTGCCATCATTGCTCCGAATAACAAATATGTCTATTGGGTCCATTTGACAAAATCTTTTCGAACAGATGATTTTGTGAAACGTGAATTTGATAGTAATGGACGGCCTGTTATACATGGTAAAACTGTTTTGGTGGGAGTTCCACCAACCCCCGATCTGTTACAATGGTATAGAAACAATAATGTCTATCGTTATGAAATTGGTAAACGAGAACATAATGGAAGCAAAAATGTTGATGTTAATGAACTTAAAAAGAAGGGGTGGGTCACTTTTCCATTTATTAAAATTCCCGCATCTCAATCAGTCATTAATTATAATTAATAACCGTTTGCCCGAGACTGTCGGTATCTGCCAGTTCCGACTATCCTCCGATAGGGGGGAATTATCCCCTAATAGATAGTATTCGTCTTTCGGAACTATCCCTGTTTTCAATCCATTTGATTTCGAATAGTGTATATCGCGCCAGATATGTACATCAAGTAGATCGTCCTTGATCCCATAGTAGATAAAGGGAATCGATACTGGCTGAAAATCCGCTTCCAACGTTTTTATCGCTACAAGTTGAGAGCAAATACATTTGTTGTTCCAATAAACCTGAATTCGACCGTCACAGGAAAATATGTTGATATTAACGTTTGGATCGACTTTTATATTTGAGTCGACAAATTCTTCGGAAATATCGGTTTTAGATCGATAAAAAGGAATCAGATAATCGGTCAACTCCCGATTCCATGGAGATTTTAATGAATAATTATCGGCTCGTGTTAAGGAAATTATTTTATTTTCTGGCGTCCAGCGAACAAGAATAGAATCAGTACCACGTTCGACGATAATGGAAAATCCGTATTGGAACACACTCTGCCTTTTTATCTTTAAGGAAAGAATAAAATCATGAACGTATTCTATTTGACTATATACGGTTCCCTTCCCCGGTGGGGTTAAGCCGGGAATCTCCGAAGAAGAAAAAACAGGTAATTCATAGTAAAATGGCTTCTTCCGTTCTGTTTCAAATGTGTGTGGACGAAGATTCACAAAAAAAACATGGTTTTTTTGAACGGTTTGACAAACATGTCGGAGTGGAACTGCCGTTGACATGATTTCTGACGGCGTTCTGGACAGGGAATGACCATTGATAAACAGATCGCCATTATTGATTGTAATCGATTCACCGGGAAGTCCCATAACGCGTTTGACAATACCGATTCCCTTCTCGTCTCGAAACGCAACGATATCAAATCGTTTGGGTTCAAACGCCCCGGAATGAATAACAACCGAATCCCCTGGAATAAAACGTCCTTTATTCAAGGGAACTTGGGCATATCCACATTGAGGACAAGTTATAACCCGACCATTTGCCACACTAAATAAAGAACGCCAGTTTTCATCCGTTATCGTAATTGTTTTATCGATATTAAGGGAATATTTGATACTGACTCGGCAAAAAGGACAATCACATTTCACACAAGGCCCCATTAAAACAGGTTCCATGGAACCACTTTTGATGACTGCGGTCCTTTCAACTCCTCGATGACTATACCCCCAAAAGCCGAAAATTCCTCCTATAATTAAAACAAGTATCAGCCATTGGACTCCTTTCATTGATGGAATCTTTCTACTGAATTTACAATATGTTTTCACTCTTCATTTGTTTTAAGGTGTTACCTACATTGGTTACGAATTCGGTAATGTGATCTTTATGTTCAAAACCGACAACCATAACATCAGCGGCATCCAGGCGGACAATGGCGTCAATCGATTTTTTACGACCTTCCGGATCTTTTATCGCACCTTCGGCGAGAACCTTCATGATTATCGTGCCTTTACCGTTATTATGTGCCTTTTTAAGGGCAGCAACATTGTCTTCCCAAGAACCGTCCACACGAATATTTGCGTTATTGAGTCGCGTATGGATCGTATCGACCAATGGATTTTCTGCTGCTGTCCGGAGTGCGGTTAATGCGTGACAAGTCACTCCATGGGCTCGAATTAAGCCTTGTTCTTTGACCTTTTCCATTTCTTCCAGATAATGACCGTATTTTACGTCCCATTTCTCTTCCATCATACAGTGAACTTGAACAACATCGATATAGTCTACATTGAGTTCTTTAAGAAATCTTTTAATAACAATATCGGCAGAAGGACGTTCACGTTCCGGCAGTGAACTCGGATGCGGCCATAATTTGGTAAAAATCGTATAACTGTCTCGGGGTTTCCCGGCTAGCGCCTGTCGAAATATTTCATGGGTTCCATAAAGATCCGCTAAATCAAAAAGACGGATACCATTGTCATACGCACATTGAAAAATGCCAATTGCCTGTTGTCGATCCATACGAGTTAAATTACACTGACGCATACCGCCATGAACTCCTGTCCCCAATCCGATTCGACTGCATAATACTTTATCGGTCAATGGAACAAGTGCTATCGGATCGTCACTATGGCATTTTCTTCCCTTGTCAACCACTTTGGTATCCTGTGCATTGGCTTGACTGCCGACTCCTAATGATATGACTCCCACCGCCGTCGTTTTTTTAATAAAATCACGTCTTTTGATGTCTGTCATGGTATTTTTTCCTTTCCTGGTATTTGGATAATGTTTCGAGCAATGATAAATAGAATTTTACCTTTTTCCAATTGACGAATCAAGTAACGTTTCAGAAAAATTTCAAATTAAATTGAAGTAACCATTCACGGATATAAAGTGAAACCACAGATAATACAGATTTTCACGGATAGTTTTTTGGCAAACAAACATTTTTATGATAAAATTATTTATTATCATAGTTAAAAATGTTTCGTTTGTTATTGTAAAATATTGTATTTTACGGTAGACTATCTCTGTTTATCCGTGATACCCGTGGTTCCAAAATCGTTCGTGAATGGTTACAAATTGAATTTATGGAATTTATAAAAGAGAAGTTTGAATTTGGGAATCTCGGAATCATGAACTGTCTCTATTTTGAGTGATTTCCTATGCCTCTAAAAAGACGGGATCCTTTAGGGACTGTTCGGTTTGAAATTCCCCCTAAAATATAATAAATTCGATAAATTATTTATCATAAATTGGTCTATTCTTCGGAAAATCTCTTTTTCTGATTTGCGGTATGAAAAAAATAGGGTATAATAAAATAGCAAGAGTACAGAGTTTGTACCTTAAAAAATCAGAGAGAAGATATTTTGCATATTCGTATTTTTTAGACCATTGTGATAATCATGAATGATAATATACCCAAAAAGATTTGTATCGTCCTAATATTTTTCTTTTTTATGGAGATATTCCATTCGAACTATTTTGGACAGGAAACCTCAAGCGGAATACCTGTCGATAGTATACCACCTCAATCGGTCAGTTCACAAGTTCCAATAAAACAATCGACTCCGGTTGTCTCTTCTACAGGGACTTCTGGAATCACCAATACTTCCGATTCCGCGCAAAATAAAGATCCGGAATCCTTGGAAAATGCTCTTTTATCCTATCGTTACTGGATGGTTCCGTTGGATAAAATCTCCCAATGGCCATGGAATAATGAAAAATACTATCCAGTCAAAAGTTCCGTATTTGAAGAATGGATTAATATTCTGGAAAATCAAAACGATTTAAATATTGAATCTTCTCCGGATAATCATATCGATAGTCTTTTTCTTCAGGCTCGTCTTAATACCAATACATTAACCGATGGTATTGGGAATATGAAAATAACCCATTCCAGCGATTCATTACAAAGTATACTTTTAGCGCCATTCTCTTTTTATTGTACTAAATTTCAATGGAAAAATAATAAATATGGATCCATTTCACTTCATTCCGATGGTGGTTTTTGGCTTGATAAACCGAAGTATCCTTCGGATGAATTTACATTTCATTGGTCGCAACAGGGGACAACGGACCGACAAGGCAATATTATTTTTGATTTTATATTATTTCAAACGCCGGTAACCCATCTACAATTAGAGATTCCGGAAGGATATCAACCACGTCTTTCTTCAGGTATTGTAAAGGCAGGGCCATCGAAGGAGGGGAAAACCAAACAATGGGATTTTTATTTAAGCAGTAAATCGAATATACGTTTGACCATATCTCCACCACTTCCCAAGCCGGATCAACAGCAAAAAAGTGGTTATCAGCAGGAGACAACCTACCGTATTTCACTTTCAGGGATAGAACTTAACAGTCACTTTTTTTTCGAAAAAGGTGATTTTATCCCTGATAAATTGGACTTTATTCTTCCGAAATCCCTGGAATTGACTTCTGCGGAATGGAAGAACAGTATTGAAAAAACCATAATTATTGCACAAACACCAACGGAAGAAGGGACAAAAATAACATTACAGACACCGACTCTGGAAACGGACAGTCTGGAATTGGAACTATTAACGTTTACTCCTTGGACGGCGGCCCAAACTTTTTCACTTCCGGTTATTCGGATGTTATCAAATGAATGCTTTTGGAAGGAGACCTCGCACCGCGTTCTTGTGGTACGTCCTTTAATAGCCGCTTCCTTTCAGACGACGAATGCTGTTGAGTCGTTTGACACACTTTATTCCGCTCCGGAAGGAAGTAATGCCTATTTCTTCAAATGTTTCGACCCACAGAGTGAAATATCCGTTTCACTTCTGGAAGAAAAACCTAAAATACAATATGACAGTGCTACGGAAACCCATTTCAGTCGAGGAGAAATGACGGCGAATACAATGCTTTTGGTTTCATGTAGTCATAACGGTTGTAACGAATTTGATCTCTCGTTGAATCCCACTTGGGAAATAGATACCATTCAAACAGAAACGGGACAACAGGTTCTATGGGATTATAAAACCGATCCCAATCAAAAGAACAGAATTATTCATCTCAACCTCAAAACACCCATTATCAAGCAAACCCCAATTCGTCTGTCGATAACGGCACGACGTGTTTTTAATGCCGATACGAAATTTGAATTAAAAACACTTGCTCCTGTCAACTTGGAAAATATACTCTTTGGGAGTCATTTTCTTCATTTACAGGCAGAGTTGCCATGGCAGGTCGTTCTAACGGATCTTAACGACGAACCTTTTCAGAACGATGTTTTTGTCAATTCCGAGGTCGTTCGTGCCATTTTCCCGTCTTTTTCGGAAGCCACTACTATAAAATTGGGTAACCAAACGGCCGGTGGAAAAGCGTTTCTCGAAAATATAAAGGCCAATTATACAACCCGTACCAACGCTGATATTGTTGTTGATAATGATATTATTACGGAATCATGGAAAATTTCCTGTATTCCTCTGACTGGATCGCGTATTGACCGTATGATCGTTGCGTTTCAATCTATTCCGGATGCTACGGAAAATGACGAAAAAGCGATTGCGGATGTTTCGATTCCAAATAAACCGGCTATTGAAGAAAACACAACTTCGAAACCATTATTGCCAGGCCCATGGCAGTGGACTCTTATTTCCGATACAGAAAAATCACTTCGTGTCATTCCTCTTTCACAAGATGAACGAAATACCTTGAAATTACCGAAAAACATGACTGCCTGGGAATTGCGCCTGATTACATCACGAAGTGTTCCGTTTGACGTTACAGTTTCACGATCTCGACCTTTTAATGGAAAAACGACGGTCCCTTTAATTCTTCTGCCGGAAACAAATGCAACACCAATAAACGTTTCGATTGCGTCCATTCGAACGAAGCCGTTTAATGTACAGACGAATGCCATGGTTACGATTCCCTCGCCAATTCCTTCCAATGATCATTTTGAAATTATTGAAGGTGCGTTTCAATATAATCCGGAACTCCTGTTCCAGGATAATCCGGTGGTTTTGGAAAAAGATCAGGTTTCTCTGGTTCTGATACCTCCGGTCATTCCTAAAGAAGGACACAACGAGGAAACGATTCCAATGGACGATCCCCTTTCGCTTGTTTCCGGTTTATTGTCTTTTAATGAACCCTTGGCCTGGTGCTGGTTTGTCCGTTTTGACTCCCAGCATGACGCTAAAGGACTCGTTCGAAATTATATTTCCTGGAATCTTGAAAATCATGGCCGGGAATCCTGTACGTTTACGCTCCCCAATGAAATAGATCTTTCTGCCGTTCATGCCGTTTGGATTGATGATCAACGTATTACATGGTATCCGGAACAAACACAGAAAAAGAATACCATTCGTGTCCTGTTGCCGGTCAATAAACGATTCGTTACGATATCACTTGAATATTTTTATAAAGGTGATTCCCTTCAACAGTATCAAAAAATACATCCATCGCTTCCTAAATGCGATTTACCGGTACTGTCCGGGACCTGGACTCTGTGGGTTCCCATGGAATGGTATACTGAAAAAGATCTGGAAATGGATATTCGGAAAAAAAGTTTTCTCTTTTCCATGTTTCAACATGAAAATATCGGTACCATTCGAAAAAAGGCCGATTATTTTCTTTCCCATTTTGGAAATGAAGAATTATTGAATCAATTATTACAGGACAAAAAGAAGCTCCAGCCGGACAGGTCCAAAAAGAACGAAATTAACAGAACATCCGGTACTGTTTCTAGCGGTACAAATAAAGAATCTCAAACGATAATAGCAGGCCAATCCTATCTGACATGGTATGAAGTATTAACCGATCCCCTGTTTCTCAACGCCTTTTTTATCTCGGAAAAATCGACGACACCACGTGTCTATATTGATCGTTATTTACTCAACCAATTAGGAATACAACCATTGACAGCCATACGTTGGTCGAATTCTCCTTCTTCAAGAGGGCGTGCTATCAGTGCTATGGAAAACGCCGGGCTCATTTTCATTTTGCTTGAACCGGATATTATTTTCGTGTCCGGACCGGAAACCATTCATCAAATGCAATCGCGCCTGGTTTCTTTAGCGGACGAAAAAATATGGTGTTTTCGTGATAAACGGGATGCACAGGAATTTAAAGATCTGTTATATCATGAAAATAATTTTGATATTATACCGGCCGTGAATTGGACGATGGACAATTTGGGATCGATTAGTCCATGGTATCGTAATTCCCGGGGAACTCAAATACTATCCAGTGTTCCTGCCTGGAATTCCTATAAAGTTCCTTTGAATACCATCTCCAATGGGATCTTTGTTATCGATCGATATCTATTGGCGATTAAACAATGGTTCTGTTTCTTTTTTATCTTCCTGTTGACCTGTGGAAAACCGAAGTCACATAGTTTCACGCCCGTTCTGCTCGTTTTTATTCTGGGGGGAAGTGGCGCGTTATATCCTGTGGCTCCCATTCTCTGGGCATATCCGTTATCGGGTATCTTCTATGGTGCTCTTTGTTCCCTTTTATTATATGCGTTTCGAAGTTTTCGTCTGAACTCCGATTCACCTTCTCCTGCCCAAACGAATAACTCAACTTTGACACCATTACAGGAAGTGGAAGAGGAAGAGTCTATTCCCGGTTTTGTTCCTATTACTGGAAATTTGGAATCAAATATGGATATCTCCAATCAATATGAAAAAGTCCGAAATGTACATTCGCCTTCCGAACAACAAAATACCTCCAATTCAGAAGATAAAACCTCCTATATTGTTGATAAAAAATTACCGACAATCGACTCGTCATATATTTCTCCGAATCATGACAAGTCCGATGGTAAAATATCTGTTGTTCTGTTGCTGTTGCTTTTATTTCCTGTTCTGTTCTTTTGGATCAGCAGTTTTTCAAAGGGGCAGGATTCCAGTGGTTCTGCTAATATAATGCAGGAAAAAGCAAAAGTAGTATCCACCCTGGAGTCCGAAAACAAATCCGAAAACAAAACAGATTCTTCCATTTCGGATTCAACTTCTACGGACAATAAATCCGTTCGAAAAGGGCGTGAACCCTATCGGGTTTTTGTACCTGTGGATGAACAGAAACGTCCGATTAAAAATCATTATTACTGGATTTCCGAAGAGTTCTATAAACAGTTGGAACAAAGGATTAGCCATTCGAAAAAAACAGAAGAACCCTGGTATATTACGGATGCTTTTTATGAAGGAGGAGTTAATTACAATCCTTCGACCGGTTCTCTCTCCTTGTTCCAGCTTCGGGTCACCTATAAAATCGTTATGGAAACGGAAAAAGCAACACTTGTTTTTCCAATGATGCCTATTCTGCCGGATGGTGGGGCGCGATTCGATCATCAATTAATCATTCCAATTTACGAAACCGAATCGAAAAACAATAAAAATAAAGAGGGATACGATGAATCGAAAAATGGTCGTTCTTCCGGGGGACTCGTTTTTGAGATCACGAATTCGACGCCGGGAGAACATATTCTTGAACTGACATTGACTATGCCGCAGTTCGGCTCGGGGAATCGTGTGGAAATTGCCATTCCTTCCATTCCAAGTTCACGTCTGGAATTGACAACGCCTCCGGACGCTCCACGGATTAATATTGAGAATACATGTGGGGCCATTACTCAAAACAGTGGTATCATTGTAGCTGAACTTGGGCCTGTTGATCGCCTCATACTAACACGAATCGACGAGCCTGGTAAAAAAGGGGAAACGGCAGTTGATGTCGAACAATTCTTCCGTATTTGTGCTCGTCTTAATCAAACGGATATTCTGGGCCTCTTCCGATACCGCATTACTGGAGGAAAAGTCCGTACTTTTTATTTACAAAATGATCCCGGCCTGGTTTTTTCGGGCCAATGTCAGTGTGACGAAGCGGAAATAGAATCAGTTGAAGGTGATCCCAATCAAAAGGACCTCGTTCGTATTGTTTTGAAAACTCCCGTTTCCGGGAACTTGACAATACGTGCCAATTATGTCGTCAATCATTTTTCGGGTATTGGACATATTCGTTTACCACGAGTCCGTGCCGTTCAGGTACGGATCCTTCGTAATTGGCTCGGTTTGGCAAAACAAGGCAGTGTATACTTCGAAAATCTCCCTCCTTCCGCCGAAGTCTCCGTTACTTCCTTTATGAATATTTCCGGTATGACTGACTATGAAATAGTTGCCGCCTATGACTTGACGCGAATTGATTCCTCCTGGTTCGTTCCTATTCGAACCAAAACGGAGCCTTTATCGGTTGAGGAACGTCTCGATCTGGCCTTTTTTCCACGTGAAGTTCTACTTCATTATCAGGGGGACATACAACCAACACAACCCCTTCTGCGATCCTCTTTTTCCGTCGAAAAAGATTTTCTGCCGGAATCCGTTCAGATTCTGGATGTAAAAGGTAATATTATCGATACTCCCGACTATTTTCAGGAGAATAATCTACTCCATATTGCCTACAGAACGCCAATGTCCGGACGGCATTTCATTCGTATCGTCGGTAAAACAAGGGCCTTTATCGACCATAAATTCCCTATTCCGGAAATATCCATGCGCAATGTTCGGCGTACTCATTTCGACATAAACATCTACAGAACATCCAATGTCTTCCTGGATATCGAAAAAAAACGTAATTGGATTGCCATTCGTCCGGAACAAAACGAGATACCACCCTTCTCAAAAGATGTTCATTCAACATTGCTTTTTATTGAAAAAGCGACTTGGACACCCATGGCCAACGATAATACGACCGAATCGTCTTCCGTGATGGCTAGTGGAATTACTTCATTATCCGCATCAACGACAAAAAACATAACATCGTTATCGTCAGATCAAAAGACGTCCGATAGTACAACGTCCGATACTACAACGTCTAATAGTACAACGTCCGATAGTACAACGTCCAGCAGGATTATACCAACAGAGAATCAGGAGAAGGAATCTGTCAATTCTGAAATTGGAATGATCACGGAATACTATAATCAGCCCCAGGTTAAAGGGAAAAGGCAATCGTTTCTTTTCCGTAAAATTGGAGGTCCCTGGGAGCTTGTTATTCAATATGAAATTAACGTTACCCATGGTGAAATCGACGCGTTTGAACTGGAGTTGGACGACATCTGTTCCGGTACAATTATGACAAAACCTGTACTCAAACAGGAACTGATCACACGTGGTAAATCGCATATTCTTCGACTTGTTCCCCCGGAATTGTTACGAGGATCCTATCGATTCCAAATACATTTACCCATTTCTGCAAATACAGAAACACTTCGATTTCCCAAGGTGTCATTGGTCGGTGTTATTCGCGAACAGGACACGACGTCTTTTCAAAAGAATAATGAATCGGAAGAATCAGAGGTATCCACCGATACTATACAAGCACGAAACATCCGGTCCGGAATCGAACATCGCATATTTTTGCCCGTTCGGGAGCAATTAAGCGTTGCGCCACTTCAATGGGAATTATCGAATCTTGTACTGGTATCACCTAACCAAACTTCCACTGAAGAAACAGAAAATGAAAAGGGAGTAAACGATATTTTTCCTGTCGATGTTACCCATTCCTCTGGTATGACCGCTTCCGAT
This sequence comes from uncultured Planctomycetaceae bacterium, assembly GCA_964442735.1. Lineage (GTDB taxonomy): Bacteria > Planctomycetota > Planctomycetia > Pirellulales > Thermoguttaceae > JAUNBG01. Next base: position 25,151 of record CAYUAP010000035.1, read on the forward strand.
TTTCATCAATATCGGGTAACGGGCGAAAATTATTCGGCAGTGCTTGACACCGACCAAAGTTTCAGTCGTGTTCTGGAGGCGGAACATTGGTTTTACATACGTTCCAACGGTTTACTGTATAGTACATCCAAATTGGAAATAAAGCCGGGCAAAAGAAACAGTTGTCGTCTTGTCATTCCCGAAAATTTCAGTTTACGGGAAATAACCGTTGACGGTATTACCTATTCGCCATTGACAGACAAAGATGGAAAATTAACGATCCCACTGAATCCGAAACGTTATTCGCAATCGATTAATATGATTTTTATCGGAAATTATTCCCCCATCAAAAAAACACTCAATAAATTTATATCTTTTTCTTTCGACGGTAATTTCGCGGGAATTAGACTTGGATTTCCACGAATCGAGGGAATTCCCATCGAAAAAACGGTCTGGATCTGTTCCATGGAAAACGATTATGAAAAAGTATTAAAGACTCCCCTGCCATGTTTAATTCGACAGATTAATTTCGGTATGCCGGAACAGTCGCAACTTTCAGAAAAGGGTCTTCCTTCCTATTCGTTTGAAAAAGGAGATCCATTAAAAGGAATGTGGCGTCTTCCCGCATCCTTTCAGAATATTGCGCCTGTCCTCTATCGGATTAACATAAATAAAATGCGTTCCCAACTCGACTATCTTGAGGTGGGCAGACCCTATTTTCCAGAAAATAATCAACCTTTTGAACGATGGTATACCCATTGGCTGTTCCGTTGGTGGGCCTGTCAAAATGTTTTGGAATCCCAATCGCTCCCGGGACAGTTGTTAAATGCCTGTAATCAAAGTCAGCGCCTGGCCGTTTTTCAATCGATTCAAGATCGGTCTTCCTCTCATTTTAATGATGAAAGTATCAATAATATACCGTTACTTAATGGTAACGATCCCAATGAAAAAGAAAAATTGTCCGCAGCACTTGTACTGAACCTGTCAGAAAACGAGACCACTCCAAAAATTACGGGAGACTATCTTTTGCAGCAACTATCCTACAACGCATATACCGAATTGCAAAAACGTCATCAGATGTTAATTGATTCCTATAATTTAAGGTCCGTTTACAACGTAATGATACCGCAAAAAAGTTCCTGTTTTTCTTCTTTTGCGCTTTGGCATCTTTATCATTCCGAAAATACCCGTTTTCTGGTCGGAATAACAAATCAGAATCCGGAACGTATTGAATTATACGTTCCTTCTCAACGTAAATTTTTTGCATATCAGTCTTGTTTACACGTTCTGCTGTGGATCTTTTTAACGTTAGGTACGTTCGTTTTGTTAAAAAGTATCAAAACGAGAAGGTTTTGCCTGCGAATTGTCCCCTATATCGCACTTTTGGCCGGAATCTTTTCTTTTTATAAACCGTTCCTGCCATTGATTATTTCATGGTTAATCATTGTGGGGGCTGTTCTTTTTCTCTATTTACAACGTAAAAAGAAGCCAAAAACCAGTTCGGAACAAACGATAGGGTAACACGGATTAGAGATGACTTTTATTTCAGGGAGTTCTTGAATCGTTTTAGAGTACAAAACGGACAATCTGGAGATACACTCTTTTTTAATTCATCTGAAGTGTAAACAAGGTGTATTTTTAGAACAATGAATATTATACACGAATATTATAGATAAATATTATGGATAAATAGAGACTTTATCAAAAATACCCTTCTGTTCAAGGTCTTGTATGGTAAATTTAGTTTTTTAACGGACAGGGCCGGAAATGAAGTCTCGTTTGTATTTCTTTAAAACAGATGTCCTGCCTGTTTCGTCTATTTAAAGAAGTACAAGCATTTTATCAACGTTTTCCACAAAATGACCTCTTTTGGCCTTGTTTTGTGATGATAATTTGTCTATTTAACAATCCGTCCATAAACGGGAGCAATATTTTATAATATTATATTTTTTCCCCCTTTACGCATGGCATATGACGACTATAATATAGTAGTATATTCGTTTCTTGTGATCACGGCATTTGTTAAGATGCCTTAAATATTTAAAATAGGTGTTTTATACGTATTCAAGATAATTAAACAAATATTAATTTAAATCTTTTTGTCAAAAGGACAAAATACCACTCAAATCATGAAACCGCTTCGTTCATTTTTTATCGCATTGCTGATTATTACATTCGGCATTCCGTCGATTCTCGGGAGCGGTCTACACTTTTTTATTGCGCATCCGCATAGTGAATATCATGAAACAACATGTTTTCCTTGTACGCATACGAACCAATCAGATCAAGTAGTTTGTTTATCCAAGGTTCATGAATTACATGACGAAACTACCTGCTTTTTATGTAAATTTCTTTCAATTCCGGTCAATATTTCGAGTACAGAAAACGTTCTGATCGGGGAGTATTTTCATTGTCAATTGGCCGCCATTGAAACGGTTATCTTGACAGAAGATGTATCTTCACTTTATTCTGGACGCGGACCTCCCCTCTTTTTTGATTTATTCATTTTAGGAGCTTAATGCCGGTGCGCCGGGGTATACTACAGGACGTTATAATGCAGAACGTTATACTACAAGACATTACAATGTACAACGTTACAATGTACAACGTTACAATGTACAACGTTACAATGCTGTCTTTCCTGGGAGTACGGACGTATTGTCCGTATCTTCAAAAGCAGGTGTTCTACCTGTTTTGAAAAGAAGGAATTTAAAAACGGCCTTGAGTATATCGAATGTATACGATATTCGAGACAAGACAATAATGTTTTTCGGTATTTTCGTATATAGAGTTGATGTTTGCTCCCAGGTGGATTGTATAAATAATAAAATACGATAATTATTAAGTGAAGGAGCATTGAAACATGTCATATATTCAAAATAGATCAATTAATACAATTAATATAATGGGAAAATACAGGGCTTTTACTCTTGTGGAGTTACTGGTTGTGATCGCTATTATCGGTATCTTAATTTCTTTACTTTTACCTGCCGTACAGGTGGCACGCGAGGCGGCCCGTCGTATGCAGTGTTTGAATAATTTAAAGCAGATCGGTTTAGCATTGCATAATTATCACGATACCAATAACTCTTTTCCGTCCGCCTGGCGTGGATACACCGTGTCGGATGGTAAACAGTTGACTTCAATTCCCTATGTCTACGGTTATCCGGGCTGGAGTTGGTCTGCGGCCATTCTTCCCTTTATGGAAAAATCAAATCTCCGCGATATTTGTAATCTCTCCGTTCCAGTTTCCGATACATCCAATAATACCGCAAGGACCTCTTTTATTGTAAACTACGCCTGTCCTAGTGAATCGTCTGCTGAAAAAACATTTACTCTGGCTCAAATGGAAGATCAAATAGAATCGGCGGAAGCGGAGGAAGGTAATGGACACGAGGAGGGAAATACTTCAGCCGAATATTCGGAGGATAAAAATACTATTTTCGCTCGGGCAAATTATATCTGTTCATTTGGTACGACGGACTTGCATAATGGACACGAATTTCCGTCCGGTCAACAGTTTAAAGGAGATGGTGCCTTCTATCACAACAGCGAACTTGGAATGAATGCGTTTATCGATGGACTCAGTAATACCATTTTTGTTGGTGAACGTGCAAGCAAGAAGGCGCATTTTTCAACATGGGTCGGTATGCCAGCCGGTGATCATTGTTTTCCTGCAATGCTTTCCGGATCGTTTTGCGAGGGGTTTAATAATAAAGGAAGAGAACATGGTTTTTCAAGTTGTCATGCGGACGGTTCCAATTTCCTTTTCGGCGATGGATCTGTCCGCTTTATTCCTGCAACGGTCAATGAAAAAGTTATTAAGGCTCTTGCAACGCGCGCGGGCAACGAAGTTGATAGTCTGTAAAATCGGAAGTGAATAAAATTTGTAACCATTTACGAACGATTTTGGAAGTACGGATATCACGGATAAACACCGATAGTCTGCCGTAAAATACAATATTTTACAATAACAAACGAAACATTTTTATCTATTATAATAAATAATTTTATCATAAAAAATTTGTTTGCCAAAAAACTATCCGTGGTTTCACTTTATATCCGTGGTTTCACTTTATATTCGTGAATGGTTGTTACTAATAAAAAAAACGAAGTCAGGACTTCCTTTTTTGGGTATAACTTTCATTTCGGGTTAGTCAATTTCATCCCAATACCTTTTGGTGTGTGACCATTATATTTTCTGGTTTATCATGATCCTGAAACAGGAGGAGACGTCTGTTATTTGAGGATAACGGACGTTAATGTTCCAATTATCTCCTGTATTGAAGGAGTTTGTAACCACTATTGACATGATTGTTTGAGTGTGTTATGATGGTAAAGACAACTTGAGGGCGATTCTAAAAACTTGTATTATACATTTTTCGTTTTTACCAGGTTTAGTAAAATACGGGAAAGGTGGACTGGATGATGCGCATCCAGGAGGTTTTTGGAACCGTCCTTATATTTTTTGGAACCGTCCTTAAATTTTTTGAAATGAAAGAAAATGTCATATAAACGAATTTTAACAATACAGGATATTTCCTGTGTCGGGCAATGCTCGCTGACCGTTGCGCTTCCCATTCTGTCTGTTTGCGGATTGGAAACCGCTGTTTTGCCTTCCGCGATTCTCTCAACCCATACAGCGGGATTCCGTGGATATACATTTCGTGATTTATCCGACGATATTCCGCAGATCGAAAAACATTGGCAAAAAGAGGGAATTCGGTTTGAGGCAATTTATACAGGATATCTTGGTAATACTAAACAGATTGACTATGTAAAAGATATCATTCATATGCTGGGAACTGAAAATAGTGTCAGTATTATAGATCCTGTTATGGGGGATAACGGAAAACTTTATCCTGCCTTTGATATACATTTTGTGGAGGCCATGAAGACATTGGCCTTTTCGACAGACATTATCCTGCCGAATATAACAGAAGCCTGTTTGCTCGCCGATATTCCATATCAGGAATCGTACGATAAACCATGGATTGATAATTTGATAAACATACTCTTGGAACGAGGAGCCAAAACAGTTGTGCTAACAGGAGTTGGCTATACACCGAATACAACAGGCGTCATGATTCTTGAAAACGGCAAGACCCAATATTACGAGCATCGTCGTATTTTGAAGAACTGTCACGGGACGGGCGATATCTACGCCTCCGCTTTTGTCGGGGCTTTGTTTCATGGAAAAAGTGTCTACGATGCCGCCAGGATTGCGGCAAATTTTACGGTCTCCTGTATAGAAAAGACTGCGGATGATATTTCCCATTGGTATGGTGTGAAATTTGAATTGGCGTTGCCGGAACTCCTCTCCTTGTTGGAACAAAAATAATAACCGTTTGTGTTGTTTTGTTTTTTCCGTTTTTTCACGTTCACTGTATGTTTTTCTTTTCGGGGAGCTGGTTTTTCTTTAACCAAAACCGTTTCACAGTTTCCTTTCGTGGTATGTCCGAAAAGCGTATCACGAGAAGAAATTATATTCAAGGTCGTTATAAAAGTCTGTTTTTCAAAACAGGCGAGACGCCTGTTTTGCAGTATGCGGACGAGACCTGCCTGCCGGCAGGCATGGCGTCCGTGCTCCCGGGAAATGCCGAATTTATAACGTCGTACAGTATAGATGATTTCCTTGATGCCTGATGCAAGGTGATTCCTGATGAAAGGTGATTCCTGGTGAATTGGCAAAACGATCCGACTGAATATTTTTGACAAGGGAGTATCTATTCAAACCGTTTGTTCAAACACTCCTGAAGAACATCGTCTGAAAAAAGCTTTTCAAGATTACTTCCGCAAGTTCGAAGGAAATATCTGTAAATTAAAAAAGCTTCTTCCTGATTATGAAATCGTGGAGGTTCAGATAGCAGGATATTAAAACGTTCGATGATCTGTTTGGCTATTGACTCGTAAAATTGATTGATTGCTTGATTTTCGTCTTTTGTATTCTGCCAAATGTTCTGATAGAGTTCCATGGAGTTAATAATTAGTGACTGGGTGCCCGGATAGCCGGAACACATCAGATTCCAGGGATTACCTCCAATATCATCGCCTCCACTTCGTATATCCGTTCGCAGTAAAATTGAGGGGATCCCCAGAAAAACAGCGATCATGAATTCGGAAACGGTCCCGGAATCAAGATCGGTACCATCAAAATTAAAGAGAACTGCCTGCGATTGGAGCAAGAAAAAAATATCGGCTTCTTTAATTGAGAGACCGCCAGGATTGTTAGAGGCGCCATCCTGTGGTAGATTGAATTGATATCTGCCGTTGGAAAGATTCGTGATCTTTTGTGCCAGAAGCCGGTTACCTATTAAATCTTTATGATTAAAGAGTTCACCTGCCATATAAATCATCATGGAGTCGGTTTTATAATTCATTATTCATTATCCTGTTTTTATTATCCTGTTTTTATTATCCTGTTTTTATTCCAAAATTGAAAACTTAAACTTTAATTATTTTATAGGTAACATAAATAGTACTGATTTTCATGGATAGTCTTGTGGTAATTACATTCAGACATTATATTTATTATATTTATCATGTTTGTTATGTTTATCATGTTTGCATTTTGAGTTGAAATTTTCATCGGTTCTTCATGATAGCAAAACAAAAAAACCGATAGGATCTTCTCAAAAAAATGGGCAAAACATATCCTGTATTCTATTATAAATCATATTTTGTAAAATAGAAGTTCCAATTAAGCCTGAATTTTCGTGAACAGGTACCATTTTATAATGGAGAACCAAAACAGCATTTATCCCCTGAAAAAGGGATAGATGTAACGATTCTGGAAGATTAACCTCCTTTTTATTCAACGATCCATTTATTCAACGGTACATTTATTCAACGGTGTTTTTATTCAACGGTCCATTCATGAATACCCGCACACCATTTTTTCTGGGGTTTTCCTTCCAAACGTAATCCTTCGGCGCGAACAGGGGTAAATTGGGTCTGGTTCATTTTGTCCATCTGAACTCCATATTCGGATGGATTTTCCACTTCAGTCCATTTTCCTTTGACTTTAGCGAGAATTTTCCAGGATTCCGGTACTTTACAGTGTTGATGGGTTCGTGTTTCATCCAGCCAAAAAACACCAACCTTGGAAACTGTCATTGGTTTTGGAAAATCGTATTGAATCCAAAATGGAGCATCGAATTGGGGCCAGGTATGCCAATAGGGGGCACTATGATCGTTGGAATTATCAGGGATATGGCTATCGGCAACAGCTTCCATATTTGCGCCGACGTTCGCACTGACTTTTGACAGAGATGCAATAGTCGTTGGTGATACTGCGGATTCTTCGAATGGCATCCAGATTTGCATTGGACCGTCGGAACGATTTGCCCAAACCGCATAGGGAACGGCCTTTAATGGTACTTTTTTCCAGGAACTGGATTGTCTGAACGATTCATCCTCTATTTTAGCATCCTCTATTTTAGCATCAGAAATTTCCTGTCGAATTTCGCCTTTTGTAACGAGAACGGTAACTCCACCGAGAAGTGAACTGTCGTATTGTGGAGTAACCTCTGTCGTGGGGCGAATGAGAGCGTTTAAAATCTGATTCTGATTATCGACTCCTTCGAAGCAGTAGACGATTGGACCACGTTCCAGCGCGATTTTTCCGCGATCAGCCACAACGTTTTTATGGGCGACTACTTTACGAACCGGCATGGGAAGGTCTATCGTAATAACGTCTTTTTCCTTCCAGACACGACCGATTTTCAGGAATCCTTTTTCAAGTTTAAGCGGTACGATATCTCCGTTGACCTTAATAACCGGAACGTTTTTGTTTTCGTCAAGATAGCGATAGAGATCACTAGGGACCGGTTCATTTCTTGACCAGGAAGGAATACGGAGCGCAAGAGTCCAAGGGGAATCTTTCGTCTTCGTATCGATATTTTCAAGGGTTTCGATGTTTAATTGAATTTTACCATCCCAGGGATAATTTCCCGTCATTCGAATTTGCAATTTCTGTCCGGCAATGGAAATTGTACCACGGTTGGCGATATATAGTCCTACGTAAAGGGTTTTATCTTGAATGGTATAGATATAACCACTTAATGATGCAATAAACCGCATTAGATTTTGAGGGCAGCAGGCACAGCCGAACCAGGGGGCTCGTTGATATCCCCCTGACGTCTGGAGGGGATTGGGATAAAAGAAGAGATCTCCTGATAGTGAAACACCGGAGATCAAGGAATTATAAATTGTTCGTTCGAAGACATCGTAATATTTGGCATCCGGATCAAGTAAAAACATTCGATGGTGCCAATAGCAGCCGCCGATTTGGGCACAGGTTTCGTTATAGGTTTGTCCTGCTTTATTGGGTAGGACATAATTTTTACTAAATGCTTCGCCATTGGGACTGGAACCCAGGCCGCCATGAATCGAGATCTTTTTTTCGACAACGTTATTCCAGATTCTTTTTATTGCCGCGATTGTATTGGCATCCCGGGTGATTGCCGCAATATCGGCAGCTCCAGCGTAAAAATAGGTCGCGCGTACAGCGTGTCCCACGGCCTCCTTTTGTTCGACGAGCGGAAGATGATCTTGAGCGTATTCGCCGTACATCTGTTTCGGATTGCGATCCAGTCCCCTTCGAAGATCACTCCGACCGCGTATATCGACAAAAAATTTAGCGAGATTAAGGTATTCCTTCTTCCCGGTAACGCGATAGAGTTTAACGAGTCCTAGTTCAACGACTTCATGGCCGGGTACGTCTTGAAGTTGATTTTTCTCCGGACCAAATGTTTTGACGAGCAGGTCGGCAACCCGAATGGCGATATCGAGAAAATTACGTTTTCCGGTTGAAATATAATGAGCACTCGCTGCCTCAAACAGGTGTCCGGCGCAATAGAGTTCGTGACTCATTTGCAAATGATGCCAACGACCTTCGTTTATCCATGTATGACGTTCTTTATATTCTTGACCGCAAGTAAGAGCCGAATAGAGATAACCGTCTTCTTCCTGTGCTTTTCCGATAACTTCTATTAAACGGTCCACGTAGGCGTCCATCTCCGGATTGGGATTACTCGCCATATCGAACGAGGCCGCCTCTATTCCTTTATAAATATCGGTATCGTTAAAAACCGGAACTGTAAATTTATATCCTTTAGGTGCTGTTTGGGTATGATGTAATTGATCGGCAGCAAGTCGAAAATTGTCGAGTCGTCCCGTTTTTTCACATTGTTCGAAGGCGTAGGGAATAGAATGTGTCCGATTGACTTGCTGTCGTGGCAACCAGAAGTGATCTTCCAGCTTTACATAGGGAAATGGGACCGGCTGGGAATTATAATCCTGATCCAAAACTGGCATAACACCCCGTTCGGTCTGTTTTAAAACGAGTTCCGATTTTATTCCCTTGGACTTTCCCGGGGTTTCCGTTTCCGGATAACCTTGTTGGGAGATCAAGGGGACAAGTCCCATAAAAAAAACGATTGTTTTTAATATCAATTTTGTTTTCATTTGAAATTTCCCTTTAACAGAATTTATTTACAGTCCTTTTTTCACAAGTAAATAAAATGTGTCAAAAATCATAATGTAATATTTACCTTGAGTAATATCCAGTGGCAGGGTTATTTTATCCTGTCGCAAATTAAAGATCAACCACTTCAGGTTTTTTTATCAAATTATATTGTATTAACAGTTTCGAAGAAAAGAAATATTATTTAGAGAGTTATTGACATTAAAAATTTTCTCAATTATATTGGGATTATGTTTTTACAATCCATACAACCCCAACGAGGAACAAAAGAATGAAAAAATTTCTTGTTACGCTTGTTTTAGCATTCGGATTAATCTTGATACTGAATACATTGGTATCTGCCGCCGAATGGTATCGTGGTAATTTACACATGCACTCCTACTGGAGTGACGGGAGTGCTTTTCCGGAAGAGGCCGTTTCGCTGTATCGTGATGCCGGTTATAATTTCGTTTGTCTTTCAGATCATAATGGCGACCAGAGTAATCCTGCCCGATTTCGTGAAATAGCCGAAAAAGGGTCTCAAATAGTACGTCCTTCTCTTTTAGAACGGTTTAAAAAACGTTATCCGGATTATCCTGTTGATATTCAGAAGAAAACTGTTGACGGTATTGAGAAGGAATTTGTTCGTCTCAAAACATTTAAAGAATTCAAAAAACTGGTTGAAATTCCCAATCGTTTTATTGTGATTCCCGGATTCGAGCCGAGTGGTGGTGCTAAAAACGGTGTTCAGGTTCACGCGAACATAATTAATACGGAAAAGGCGTTTCCCTTTGAATCGTTGGAAGATGAATTCAAGACGATGGACGCAACTTGTCGTCATGCTAAAGAATTGCGGAATGGTCGGGAAAAAGAAACGATTTTCTTCCTTAATCATCCGGACTGGATCTATTATGATATCCATCCGGAGATGATCGTCAAGCGTTCTGACTTTCAGTTTTTTGAAGTAATAAACTGTGGTCCGAACATGCCAGGTCCTGCGAAAGCATGGACAACGGACAAATTCTGGGATGTTGTCAATGCCTGGCGTTCGGAAGACGGTGGTCAGCTCCTTTATGGCGTTGCGAGTGACGATACACATGGATACAATCATTTTTACGAAAAACCGGAAGTTTCCGGCGATGGATATATTATGGTTCGAGCCGAAAAATTGGAGACGCAGGCGATTATTGAGGCCATGTATCGTGGTGATTTCTATGCGTCTAACGGAGTTCGACTCAAGGATGTTCGTTTCGATAAAAACAGTCGGACATTAACCGTTGACGTTGATGCGGAAAAAGGTGTTGAATATACCATTAACTTTATCGGAACGAAAAAGGGATTTGATCGGACGAAAACCACCTTTATGGAATCGGCGGAAGATCTCAAGGCCAAAAAAGCCCCTGCTCGTATATTCCCTGTCTATTCGGAAGGTATTGGAGAAACTCTCAAGAGTGTCAAGGGAACGTCCGCTTCCTTTAAAATGACCGACGATCTCCTTTATATTCGTGCCAAAATTGTATCCAATAAAGCTCCGGTTTGGAAGGTTCGGGGAAAACCCGCAATGGAAACGGCGTGGACCCAACCGGTTCGATAATTATTTTCTGTGGGTGGTACACTTAAAAAAGATGGTAATTTCATTCCGGCTGGTGGAACAACTGATGAATTGTGAACGAGTTGTGAATGAATCGAGAAAGAGCGGGAGTTTCCACTAAATATTAGAGGCTGTTAGTGGGGGGCTTTTTTCAAAAAGAGCACTTCAATAGAGGTTGCTAATGGCCATAATATCAAATGTCCTGAATATGGAATTTCCACCTAAAAAACCACGGAAAGGCAGTTATTTTCATTTTTCTACTGCCCCTCATTTTCGAAATGTTTCCTATTGGTAAAATCTATCATGTCTATGGTACGTGCAATGAACTGCCTTGGTACTATACAGAATTTATTAAGATAGAAAGGATTCGTAATATGGGGCATGTAGTTGTTTTTCAATTAACGTTAATTCTCTTGTTCGGTCTGGTAGGGGCATGGATCTTTAAAAAATTTAATTTTTCGACGTTGATCGGTTTTCTGCTGGTGGGAACGATTATCGGTCCTGGCTGTCTTGATCTGACCGGAATGCGTGATTATCGGCAGTTTAAGGAGCAAATTGCAGCCGAAAACAAAGATGCCAAAAATAAAGCTCCTATTGTTGTCGATCAAAACAGGCACGAGGAGAGTTCAATTTCGGAGTTAAAAGAGAATGACGAAAACATTCCCCCTCCTGTTGCTTTTAACGATACCGAGGAATCGAATATTACGGAGGAAGGCAATAAATTTATACAGCCTATTACTAAAAAGGCCGTATTGGATCAAGATATTATAGAGATAGAAAATAGCGCACAAACATTGGATCTTTTTACCGAATTTGGTGTTATTTTACTTCTGTTCGCGATTGCCTTGGAATTTTCACTCGATAAATTTCTAGCGATGGCCCGTTATATGTTTGTCGGGGGGGTTCTTCAGATGACGCTCTGTATTGTCCCCGCGATCTTTATCTTTAGGTGTTTCGGTTTGACCTGGCAGGTGGGGACGGTGGTTGGATGTGTTATTGCCTTGAGTTCGACCGCATTGGTCTATAAAAGTATGGCGGAATGTGATCAGGCCGATACCAAAAATGGTCGTGCCACGTTAGGAATACTCCTGTTTCAGGATATTGCGTTGGTTCCCATGTTACTTTTGATTCCGATGCTGTTCTCCAGTGGAGGCGAGGATCTTTCCGCGTACTGGTTTGGATCGCCTTGGATCGATCTTCCTTTAAAATCATTGATTTTTTGTGGGGCGGTCGTTTTCGGACGTCCTTTTATTATGTATTTCCTGGTTCCACGTCTGGCGCGATTCAAATCGAACGAACTGGTCATTCTGTTTGCTATTGTTGTTCTTCTATTAATGTGTTCATTAGCCGAAACACTTCATTTGACTCCGGCACTTGGGGCGTTGGCTGCTGGTGTTATGCTTGGTGAAAATCGGTTGACGCATCAGATTGACGCTCTGGTCCTTCCGATGCGTGAATCTTTTTCCGCCCTGTTCTTTATCTCGCTCGGTATGTTAATGGATTTCACATATGTTTTTCATCATCCACTTCTATGTTTTGCTGCCCTTGCAGGTGTGATTCTATTTAAAGGTGTGGCATCTTCACTGGCAATGATGGCCTGTGGCATGAATCGAAAAGAGGCAATCGGATTTGGATTGAGTATTTCCCAGGTTGGTGAATTGGACTTTATGCTTCTGGCTATTGCGTATTCGGCCAAAGCGCTTCCGGAAAATGTTTATAATACTATTTTATTCGTATCAGTGGCATCTCTGGTAATAACGGCCAATATGGTCAAATTCGCGTTGGCAAGGATTCCTGTTGTCGAGGAGAAAAGTAAAAAAGAGGCTATTGATCCGATGATTAATCTCTTTCTTAAAAGTGGACGTGAACATGTAATTATCATCGGAATAGGACAAATTGGAACTCGACTGGCCGGTCAATTGGAATTATTGGGAAAAAGTATTGCGCTTGTTGATTATAATCCATTAAATCTCCAATCATTTGCGCAAGAGGGAATACCGACTTTTGCCGGAGATGGGGCCGATCATGGTTTATTGGTAAACGCCGGCATACGAAAAGCCAAAATGGTTATCGTGGTTGTTCCGGACGACCATCAGGGATTAAATATCGTTCATGCCTGTCGAAGCTTGAATACTTCCTGTATGATTTTGGCTCGATCCCGATATTATTTGAATATTGGGGCTTTTAGACGGGCAGGTGCGCAAACGGTGATCTGTGAAGAAGTTGATGTTTCTGATAAACTGATTTCCATGCTCGCCGATGTTTCCTGATGGTATGTAAACTTGTAACCGTTCACGGATATAAAGTGAAACCACGGATATAAAGTGAAACCACGGATAGTTTTTTGGCAAACAAACTTTTTTATGATAAAATTATTTATGATAAT
>CAYUAP010000036.1:0-38495 GCA_964442735.1 uncultured Planctomycetaceae bacterium
ATTTATTATAATAGATAAAAATGTTTCGTTTGTTATTGTAAAATATTGTATTTTATGGCAGTCTATCTGTGTCTATCCGTAATATCAGTGTTTCCAAAATCGTTTGTGAATGGTTACCATTTAGAATAATGACAATTCATTTTAGACAATTCGTTTTATATATCATTATCCGCATTAATACATAACAGACCGGGCCAGTTTTTAAAGAAACTTTTGATATGATCCTGGATATTTACATTTTGAATTATACCATAACCATAGTATTCCATATCGTTGACAATATGATCGATATAGATTTTAGGAAGATCGATTTGTTTTAATCCCGGCAAAATAGCATGATCGAGTGAACGGGGACCAAAAAATTCTTCCGACTTAAAATTAGTTCCGTGGACAGATATATAATTATGCAGGAGATAATATCCACAGACAACACGTAGAAGTCTGTCAACTTTAGCGATGGATTCCAGTGGACGTGGATAGGTATAATTCCAAACGAGTTCCCATTGTCGAATAGTATTTTCGTTCGTAACCGCCATCATACAGAAATTGGTTTTATCGGTAATAATATTCAGTGGGACACCGGTATTGTCGATAATATACATACACTGATGTGTTTTTAAGTCCCAGATACGAATTGTTTTATCTTTACTTCCGGTGATCAGCCAGTTTGAATCCAGTAAAGGGCAAAGGGCGGTAATTTCTGCATTATGTCCTTCCAGGATATAGGCAGGGGTTTTTTCTGATCGATCCACATTATAAATGAGGAGCTGTCCCCGTCGATTACCAGCATAGACATACTGCATATCGGGGGAAATTTGAACCCTTGTAATCTCCGAATCCTGACATTCAAAAGTACGAATGAGAGAAAACGTATTCATATCCCTGATATTGATTTTACGATCATCACCTCCGGTAACAATATATCGGGCATCCAGACTAATGGCGATATCGTTGATAGCGCCTGAATGTCCTCGTATCTGCCGAAATACATACGCTCTGGACGAATCCACGATAGAGATTATACCATTTTTTGTACAGACGATAATGGCATTACCTTCCGGGGTAAAACGAACCCGGGTCGGTTGATAGAATTTACCCAATATTTTTTTACTTAAACGTTGTTTTTCCATATTCCAGACACATACGTTTGCATCATTACTGGTTGAAACGGCATAACGACCATCGGATGTTATATCAATATCGACAAGCGGTTGTGTATGGGCCTTTAATGTAAAACTTGTATATTCCTGACCACCGTTAATCACCCTGTCCGGTGGATTGTCATCGATTTCTTTTACCTCTTCTTTGGTATTACTGGTCCGGAAACAATGAATAAATCCATCTTTGTCACCATAAACGGAGTAAAGACCGTGAACACTGGTTCCACATGTTATTATTTTGTTGTAAAAACGATAGGGGGTAAACGGAAGAATCTTTTGCAGGGCATTACGATAGGTATGACGTCCAATCCAATATAATTTTTGTTGTATGACCGGATCCATTCGATAATTTTTCCATTCACCATACTTTTTCATGCGTTCGATTATCTGAAGGGTTTTTCCAAGATTTCCGGCTTCCGCTTCTTTCATGGCGTGCCGCATGTGCCGATGTAATTCTTCGTATTCGTTTGTTAATTCTTCCGACGAACCAAGATAGCACATCATTAAATGAGCTCGAATTTCATCACTGTAATTGCACAATAGACTGACATTCCAATAGTAGAATTTATTATGCCGGGTCATGGCACAGACAAAACGGTTGTTTTTGTCCATCCATAAATTTATGATTGGATCGTTAGTGGAGACAGAAGAGGAAGTGATTGTGAAGGTCTGGGTGCATTTAAAGGTATTAAGATTCCATAATCGGAGCGAATTATTAGCCGCCGAAGAAACCAGCCATTTTCCATCATTACTGACATAAAGAACACGAATATCGGTATTATGTCCCAATAATTGCCCAATGTCCACTCCCTTTATGTAATCAATTATATCTATTTTATTGTGCTGAACAACACACTCTATTTTTTTGAGGGCATCGAATGCTATTATACCGGTTCCCCATTGAAGAGGAAACATTTCTATTTTCTTTATCTGATTGATGTCGGAGAACTCATTATCAAGAGATTTTGTTTCGTCTTCTTCAAACAAGAGTTCAAGAATACAAATATCATGGAGATTACATCTTAAAAGGCAACTGTTATCGAAAGTTTTGGCAATAAAATAATCGGTTTGAACTTCTTTACATAAATCATTAGGAAAACGGTGTGTTGTCGCGGCTTTTTTAAGGTTGTAAAGAGAAAAATTCCCTTGTGAATGGCGAAGAAGAACAAGTTTTTCATCTTTATCGGTCCAGGCATTATAGGTTGAATTCGGATTATTTGTCTGTGGATAAAGATCGCAATTACCATATTTCTGATATTCGTCGCGAATGGAAAACGGTATCTGGTTATAGGGACGTAGGGGCGTACCATTACTGTTTTCAAGCTGTTTGGCTTTATCGAAGGACAATTCTGCTGCCTGAAGATTTCCCAATTCCCCTTGAATGTAACCCTCGGCATAATAAACCTGGGGATCGTCGGGTGTATTCTCAATTAAATCGGCAATGCTTTTTTGTATCTCAATATCCGTAATTTCACCGATATGCCATTTCGTCAGTAATTTATTATAGAAACATGGAATATGCCATGGATTAATACGAATTCCTTGATCAAACGAATCCAGCGCTCTTTCCGTCTGATTTAAAGCGATCAAAGAAGCTCCGTGATTACAATAATATTCCGGCGATACGACTTTTATTTTCGGTTGTCGGTGACCATACGATTTATGACAAATACTATTGTAAATTGAAAGGAGTTCATCAACGACCGTCTGCATCGATTCCGGTCGCATTTCCGGCAACTTCTGTAGACAAGCCTCCAAAAGATCCTGTAATTGTTTGGGAATCAACAAGTGACCACCGGAAAGTGTTCCTTGTACATATTTTTGATAGACAACATCTGTTAATTGACCGGAATAATTCTGGGGAAAGACACCGTAAAACATGGCAAATAACGCAACCCCAAACGACCATATATCCGATTTAAAGGTCACAGGCTCCAGATTAAGAGTCAATTCCCTGATTTTATCGAAATCAAGACCTTGTTTTCGACCGATAACGTATTGTTTAAAAGATTCAAACTGTTCTGGGGAACAATAGGCCGGACTAATGCCGTCACAGAGTGTGCTGTCTCCGTCCTGATTGATTACTGTAGCAAGACCAAAATCGGTCAACTTCGCTTTATTATTGCCCATCATTACATTGGCCGGCTTAATATCAAGATGATTGATCTCCTGTTGATGTGCATGAACCAGTCCCCAGCCCATTTGAATCGCTATATCCAGAATACGGCGAACTGCGGTCGAAGGACCCCCCACATAAAGGCGCCCATTTACAATCCAATCCCTAACGGAACCATCTTTTATATATTCAAAAAAAAGACGCGGTATTTCTCCTATACGTCGAATTTGATAGCACGTTACAATATTAGGATGTAAACTCAACTTCAGCCATGAAAGACATTCGTTTTCGTATTTCTCCAAACCATCCTGCGTCTGAATCGCTTTTGGTTTCGGACTTTTTACGGCCAGATCAAGATCCCATTCCAAATGATGTACTTTTTGGATAAAGGCAAATCCTCCCGACATATATTCCGATTTCGCAGAAAAGGGCTGTACAATATAGGTCCCGTCAATAACGGTACCTATGGGAAAAAGATAATTGTGGAGATTTTCTTGTAATGACATATTGTCTTAAATACCTGTTTATCTTAAATGCCTGTCCTAATTTAAGTGACAACTTTTTATATTATTAAGGGTAATACAATGCTCCAGCAATATAATAAATTCAACGTTATAAATATACCGAAACATCGACTGAATAACCGTAATCCCGGTATTACCAGAAATTTTAGACTCTTTAACAGTGTTTTCATGTTTTGTGTCTTTTTATGGCCTTGTTATTTTCAATTATAATCTTTTTTTCTCTTCCTGCAATTTATTTCTTCCAAAATTCTAAAATTACATGAAAATATTTTTATATAATCTTTAATATCGAACACTTGTTATGGGAACGAAATTTTTATACAATAAAGAAAATTTGAAAAACCGTCAAACTTAAAGGAGATTTATTATGAATAAACACCTTTCACAGGTCCTGTTTTTTTTTATATTACTGATATTGTCTCAACAAGGAGTTCTTTGTTTGGGTCAGGAAAAGTTACGTATAGAAATAAATGGTCAAAAGGTACTTCCTTCCCATGGTTCTGTAACAGGAGTCTGGTTCTTTTCAAAGGACAACTCCGGGTCACAGGTCCTGATTTTAGGACATTCTGAAGCCGGGATTCAGAAAAAACCCCGTTATCGACTTGTAGCCGAGTTAAATCCGAAGGATCAGGTTGTCCTGTCCATTCCTATTGTCCAGCAGGGGGATGATTTGAAATTTTCATGTTCCGGATTTTCTGAAGGAAAACCGAATATGATTACTTCGACTTTTGCCGGATCTTCTGATAAAAGGGAATTAAAACTGACGTTGACCGCCGGGGACAAACCGGTTGTTTTGCATCTTAATCATTTTATTTTTAAGACAAAAGATGGGCAAACGATTCCGATTTCTCTTGATCCGGTTCGGCGTCCATACGATCAGGGGGAAGTTACTTCTTCTCCCGATTTTCGTCCGGCTTTAACACAAGCGTTAATCGAATGGGATTGGCGTATGTCTGATGGAATCGAGACACCCCTGGAACCACGAACGTTTTGTCAGGCCCTTGAAAAACGGATTCTCCAGGGAGATAAACTCTTGGTCGATTTAAAGGATAATCAATGGGAAGACGAGTCGAATTATCAGACACTGGAAAAAGAATGGCTTGGAATTAAAGAGGAATGGAAGTCTGTTCAAGGAGATAAATCGGCGGTAGATCGGGAAGTTCGCGCGGAGAATTTATGGCTGAAAATGCATCAGATAAAGCGGAAAATCCTTCTTGCCAATCCGTTGTTCGGACAACGTCCGATCTTGTTTGCGAAGCATGTGCCCGGTGTTATGAGCCATCAGTTAACCCAGGTTTATGGATACAGTGCCCGACCTGGCGGTGGTCTTTTTGTACTTGAAGAACCGGGTAAATCCATGAAAACACGTCTTTTAAGCGGTTCTCTGCCGATTGGAAATTATATGCACCCGGAAGTTTCATTCGATGGAAAAACGATTCTGTTCGCCTTTTGTAATACGAATTCGTCCCCAACCAAATGGCGTGACCCGAATACCATGGCGCGAAAATATCATTTATACTCGATGAATAGCGATGGTTCCAATGTCCAGCAGTTGACGACAGGCGATACTGATAATTTTTCGCCAACCTGTCTTCCAGATGGTTCCATTATTTTCAGTTCAACGCAACGTGGCGGATATCATCGCTGTGGTGGTGGACCCTGCTTCGTCTATACCCTGACGAAATTGGACGCGCCGGGGAAAAAGCCCTATACTATCTCCTGGCATGAAACCCAGGAATGGAATCCGGCTGTTCTTCATGATGGACGCATTATTTATACGCGTTGGGATTATGTGGATCGGGATGCCGTCTATTATCAAAATCTATGGACGATGCGTCAGGATGGTACCGATGTACGTATCTTCTATGGTAATAATACCTTTAATCCCTGTGGAATTTGGGAATCGCAGTCGATTCCCGGCTCGAACAAGGTCATGGCTGTCGGAGCCCCCCACCACGGTATGAGCGCCGGTTCCATTATATTAATAGATAATACAAAAGGAGTGGATGGTTCCGAACCGATTACCCGACTGACTCCGGAGGTGCTTTATCCGGAAGGTGAAGTTCCACTTCCCTTGATTCCACAGGTCCCGGAGGTTTTCGATTTCGATACGCCCTTTAAAAACGCCTGGCAAGCGGGCAGACCTGCTGATCGGATTATCGAATTATCAGAAGAACAGAAGCGGTGGCCGGTCCACTGCTTTAAATCACCCTGGCCGTGTTCGGAAAAGTATTTTATTGTCTCCTACAGTTTCGATAAACTTCTGGGAGAAGCGGGACCCAACATTCCGAATCAGTTCGGAATTTATTATGCCGATGCGTTCGGAAATAGGGAATTAATCTATCGTGACCCGAATATTTCCAGTGTTTGGGCTAAACCCTTAACAAGTCGGGAGGTTCCACCCGCCTATCGTTCGACCCTTCCGGATCGGGAAACCGCTCCCACTACAGGTAATTTCTTTTTACAGAATGTCTACGAGAGCTGGCCTGTTAAAATAAAAGATAAAGTACATTCCCTGCGACTTGTTCAGGTTCTTCCGAAAACGACCCCTAATGCCAACCTGCCTAAAGTGGGGGAAGCAAATGCTTCGCCCGGTAAACAAGTATTGGGAACCGTTCCAGTTGAAGAAGATGGGTCCGCTTTCTTCCAGGTTCCTGCGAAAACCCCTCTTCTCTTCCAGGCACTCGATAAAAACG
Source organism: uncultured Planctomycetaceae bacterium (assembly GCA_964442735.1). Lineage (GTDB taxonomy): Bacteria > Planctomycetota > Planctomycetia > Pirellulales > Thermoguttaceae > JAUNBG01. The sequence goes on from CAYUAP010000036.1 coordinate 6,497, forward strand.
GTCGTATGATTCAGGGTATGCGAAGTCTTGTTTATTTACAGCCGGGTGAAACCGCAAGCTGTACCGGTTGTCATGAAGATCGAATGTCTTCCGTTCCTTCCGTTTCAACTATAGCTTCGAAGAACAATAAACCATCGACGATTAAGCCCGGTCCGGATGGTTCACTCCCTTTGAGTTATCCGATTATGGTTCAGCCCGTTTTAGACCGACTCTGTATCGAATGTCATAATGACACCAGAACCGAAGGTAAAATCAATTTAACGAAATCGCCGGAAGGGGCTTTTTCCAAGAGCTATAACGCACTCGTTCGTTATACGGCCTATTCCGCCTGGGGAATGCCGGAGGGAAATCACGAACCAATGACACTCCCCGACAAGTTTGGTGCTCGGGCCAGCCGTCTGACAACGATTCTTGAAAATGGACATTATAACTGTAAATTAACAGAAGACGATTGGAATCGTTTGAATACCTGGATGGATGCGAACGCTTTGTTTTATGGAACCTTTAATATTGAAGATCAGAAACGACAGCTTCAAGGGGAACGTATTAAAGGGGCCGAACTCTATTGATTGGTATACATAAGGCCGTTTCGAATTCCTTCTAAACAGGCAGGACGCCTGTTGGGGAGGAGACGAGGTACTCGATCTCCCCGAAATGACTGTATTGTAACGTCCTGTAGTATGCAACTCAATTTCTCAAAAATGGGAGATTGCCTGGTTTTGTACGATAGGGGAACTATCCATTTTAAAGTTGTTTTCTGTTTATTTGGAAAACATCGCCATCAATCCTAAAATTGCTTTCCAGGAGATCATCAAGGCAAAACAAAAGGACGCAATCATTCCGAGGTTTAGGAATATTCCGGCCCGATGTTTGCCCATAATTGAGTCTTTATTAACCAGAACGAAAATTCCCCCGATCACCAAAGGCAGAACGAAGACCTGGGCGATTTGTGTCATAATCTGGGCGGCCACCGGATTGGTACCCATAATGGGAACGGTTAATCCAATCAGACAGGCTGTGGCTGTTAATATTCTGAATAGAGGGGCTGTTATTTCTATTTTACCATTTCTGAAATCACCGAGGAGATAACCGGCAATCATGGCAATCGGCAGAATCGAAGAGAGACCGGCACTAACCAGTCCGACGATGAAGAGGATCGACGCAAAATCACCAGCGATTGGACGTAATGTTTCCACCATGTCCAGTACATGTTCGATAGGTTGTCCATGGCGATTGAAAATGGCTCCGGCAGAACAGCACATAATGGAACCACTAATAATGAACATAACAAGGGCGGATACCATGGAATCTCGCTGTTCCGTTTTGAGATCGGCTTTGGTCCAGCCTTTTGAGAGAACCAGCATGGGCCGAACGACAAAAGTAGGCGCCGCCAACGTTGTTCCGACCATTGCGGCTATCAACATGGAGACATTGGGTTCCTTCGGAATCGAAGGAATCATACCATTACAAATCTGTTTAAAGGTCGGAGCTACCAGAAAAAGAGAAATAACAAACGAGAGACCAAGTACGGTAACCAATACGACTAGAACAGATTCGATTCGCGAATAATTACCGAACCAAAACAGGGTATAGAGTGAACCCAATATTAAGACTGCAATACCGATTCCCCAATAATAGGAGGTATCACCAACCATGTTTTTCATATCGGGTATATAAAGTTGTAATGTTTCGAAAATGGCGTTGGAAGAGAGTCCGACCAGCCCGGAGAGACAGCACCACTGGCCCGCAATGACCATTAACATGGTGACGAGCGCGAATAATCTGCCGCATGGAAGCTCTTTTTTAAATGAATTCAGGGCCGTTTGACCGGAGACAAGGGCAAATCGACCATAGGCTTCCATTAAAATTCCACTAAACAGACAACTCAAGGCTACGACCCAGAGAAATTCTGTTCCGTATTTGGAGCCCGCGACAATCATGGAGGTAACACTTCCTGTTCCTATGGTATAACCGACACAAAACAGACCCGGCCCCACGATTAGGATGAAACGAATCAGCCAATATAAAATGTTTTTCGACGATGATGTTTTATTCATTTTTTTCTCGTTAAAATGTTTGAATTCGGGGCTCTTGTGTTATGCGATGGGCGAAACATGTTATGCATTCTTCCTGAATTGGTTTTTCAAGAGCCTCCAAATGTTTTTGAAACAATTCGAAATTTCAACCCAATATTATATAGGAAGTATTAGGTACAATCAACAGGAATAAAAAAGAATTTTTAGTATAAATAATGTAATGTTCATTCGAGGTTTTAAGTACCCCCAGTTAGTTAATAACTCAAATAATAATAAAGGAATTTCTCTTTTCTCTATTAAATTTTTAAAAAATTAAAACTTTCCCCTTGCCTAAAAATCGGAGGAAGGTACAGTTGTTATTGTATCCTGTTAAATACATTAATTTCCATACACAAAGGGGTGAAATAGAATATGACGAAGCTAAACAGACGACATTTTTTTGTGACCGGATTGACCGGAGCGGTAACGAGCGGTCTATTTAAGGGTGGAGTTGCGGGAGCCGAAATGGCGCATACGTTTCATGAAGAAGATCGAGATCTTCCGATTCGACGTTCGGATGCGGATGTTATTGTATGCGGAGGGGGACCTGCGGGTGTTTCCGCAGCGATATCTGCTGCTCGTATGGGGGCAAAAGTTCAGCTTCTTGAAATGAACGGTTCCTTGGGTGGTGTTTGGACGAACGGTCTGTTGACCTATATTTTTGATTTTAATAAATCGAATTTGGGAAATGAAATAACGGACCGTCTCGACGCTCTTAATGCGCGGAGAGATGCAACACGACGTAATTTTGTATATGAACCGGAATATATGAAATTTCTTCTTGAACAGATGTGTCAGGAGGCGAAGGTTTCCTTCCGACTTCACACTTTTGTAACGGCAGTTCATAAAACCGGTCGGGTAATAGATACGATTATCACCGAATCGAAATCGGGACGGGAAGCCTGGCAGGCTCCTGTCATTATTGACGCGACTGGCGATGGGGATGTTGGGGCTCTGGCCGGTTGTTCCTTTGATATGGGCAGGGAAGGGGATGGAAACGAACAACCATTGACCATGAATGCCCTGGCCGTCGTTCGTGATTATACAAAAATGACTAAATACATCTCGAATATTCCCGCGATGTGGGAGGCGGGGGGGCATGTCGATTCCTTTAAAGCGTTTCTCGAGGAGATTCATCGAGCCGGACTGGAGCCTTCCTATTATAATCCGACACTGTTCCAAGTCCATGAAAATCTTCTGATGATCATGATCAATCATCAGTACAATGTTCACGTGAACGATGCACAGGCTTTGAGTAGTGCGACCGTCGAATCAAGAGCGGAAATTATCAAGATTATTCAGGCTCTAAATAAATTGGGTGGTGTCTGGGATGGAATGCGATTGGCCGCTACTGCCGAACTAATTGGTATTCGGTCTGGACGACGTATTCACGGGCGTTATAAAATCACCGAAAAAGATGTTGCGGAAGGTGCCAAATTCGACGATGCTGTTACCATTTCACGATTCGGAATTGATATTCATGCTCCGACATTCCATCAAAATAAAATCAAGACGATTGAACACGGTATATTTCATCCTTTTGAAATTCCAATACGTTCCATGATGGCGCAGGATGTCGATAATCTGATCCTTGCCGGTCGATGTATCAGTGGCGATTTTATTGCCCATGCCAGCTATCGAGTGACCGGAAGTGCTGTTGCCATGGGGGAAGTGGCAGGTATCGTTGCTGCTAAAGCTGCAAATGAAAAAATAATGCCATTCCAGGTCGAATGGAAACGACCGAATTATCCCTTTAAAAATTAAATATTATTTGTTTTGTGACTTGGTTTTTACAAAATAATAAAATAGAATACAATTTATAGTACAAATAATCGTTAGTATGTTTAGAAATGTTTTCCGTTATAAAAATAAATTCTAACATGAATGTAAATGATGTACCGATAATTATTAAAACGTACTAAAACCTCCGGGATGAAAGTTTCCCTTCAATTTAAAAATTCTCTTGCAAAAAAATAAAATCTGAAGTATACTGGATAGCGTATACCATATAGAATGTATGTATATGCGGTTGTTCGCAAAATGAAGATTTCGATATATACTACAGGACGTTACAATACTGTCTTCCCCTGGAACGACGTCTCGTCCGCATCCTCCAAAACAGGCGCCTGCCTGTTTTGAAAAGGAGGAATTTAAAATGGTCTTGAGTATAATGTCAGATTCATGTTTTGGATCTTCCAATCAAAAAAGAGGCAGGAATAGTTGTTTCGGTTGGTTCCGGACAGAATATTCGTGTTTCGACCAAGAATACGAACAACCGTACTGGATTAATTCGTGTACTATTATCATTAAACTGCGATACGTTCCAATATATGTGATGCGTTCCAAATATATGTGATACGTTCCGATATAATTGGGTGTTTCAGTCGATTTTAAACGTATCGAAAAAGATTTCTGGAGAAGAAGGGATTTATAATGAAACAGCAAGTAATGACGGCGCCTGGTGAAATTGTATTTCGTGATATACCGATACCGGATCCCCAGGCGGGACAAGTTCTGTTAAAAATGCAAAAGATAGGTGTGTGTGGTTCGGATATTCATGTTTGGCATGGCAAACACCCATTTACATCGTATCCGGTAACCCAGGGGCATGAAGTAGCGGGCGAGATTGTTCAGTTGGGAGAGGGTGTTTCCGAATTTACCATTGGTCAAAAAGTAACAGTCCAACCGCAGGTTGTTTGCGGAGTATGTTATCCATGTCGACATGGTAAATATAATCTTTGTGATTCACTAAAAGTCATGGGATTTCAAACGACGGGACTCGCTTCGGAATATTTTGCGGTGGATGTCGCTAAAGTAACGCCTTTACCGGATTCTATGACCTTCGAACAAGGGGCTATGATTGAACCGTTAGCAGTTGCCGTTCATGCGGTTCGACAGGCGGGTGATGTTTCGGGACAAAAGATTGTCGTTCTCGGGGCGGGTCCTATTGGAAATCTCGTTGCACAAACGGCAAAAGGCCTTGGGGCTGCTAGTATCATGATAACTGATGTCAGTGATTTTCGTTTGGCAAAAGCCGCCGAATGTAAAATTGATTACCGTGTCAATACAAAAAATCAGGATCTCGGGGAGGCTATTCTGCAAAATTACGGTCCGGATAAAGCCGATCTGATTTATGACTGTGCCGGTAATGACATTACCATGGGGCAGGCAATTCGGTTCGCCCGAAAAGGGAGTACAATCATTCTCGTTGCTGTATTTGCCCAAATGGCCAATATTGATCTCGCCGTTGCCAATGATCATGAACTTGACATTAAGAGTACCATGATGTATCGTAACGAAGATTATCTGGAAGCGATTCGTTTGGTTTCGGAGAGGAAAGTCATGCTGGAACCACTCGTCTCGAAACGTTTTCCATTTTCTGCCTATAAAGAAGCCTATCAGTATATCGACGCCAATCGTGAAACGTCGCTTAAAATCATTATTGATATCAATGAATAACATCGGTTTTTGAAAGAGAGTTATGAATACGATAAAAAAAACCAATTCCAACGATGATAAAGTGTCTCTTTTGAGTATCATAGCCTATGGTATGGGAGACGTCGGTTGTAATTTCAGTTGGATGTTTGTCGGTATGTTTCTCATGAAATTCTATACCGATGTTTTCGGAATCGGTATGGCGGCCGTTTCACTTTTGTTCGTTATATCTCGAATTTGGGACGCCATAAATGATCCGATAATTGGGACGTTGTCCGATCGAACACGTACACGTTGGGGGCGTTTTCGTCCCTGGCTCCTTTTCGGGGCTCCGATCACCGCAATTATTCTCGCGCTAACATTTTGGGCGCATCCCGACTGGCCACAATGGGCAAAAATACTGTATATGTACGTTACCTACTGCCTTTTAGTTTTAGGATATACTTGTGTTAATCTCCCCTATGGGACTCTCTGCGGCGCCATGACGCAAAATATGTCGGAACGTGCGAAGATTAATACATCTCGATCTGTTGCCGCCATGATTGCCATTGGTGTTATCAATATTATTACACTCCCTTTAGTTACGTTTTTGGGAAAAAACGATCCGGGCAACGGGTATCTGTACACCGCTATTCTTTATGGATGTATTTTCGCGGTCTGTCATCTCGTTTGTTTCAGATTTACAAAAGAGGTCGTTGTCGTTCCTTCTGAAAAAAAGTATTCATTAAAGGTTAATTTATGTTCGATTTTAAAGAATCGTCCCTATCTGTTAGCATTGGCAGGCCAATTTCTTTTTGGGTTTATACTCTATGGTCGTAATGCGGGAGCCATTTACTATTTTCAATATGTAGAGGGCAACGAATCGCTGTTCGTAACGTATGCCATGGCGATTATTATACCGTCGATTATTGGGGCGGCAACGTTTCCGTTTGTCTTTACAAGACTTCAAAATAAAGGGCGAACTGCGGCCCTGTTCGCTCTTTTAACGGGAATTTGTATGTCGGCTATTTTCTTTTACAGTCCGGTAACATCCCCTATTGGTTTTTATGCGTTTTCCGCGCTGGCCCAATTCTTCTTTTCTGGCTTTAATACGGCGATTTATGCGATCATTCCCGACTGTGTTGAATATGGTGAATGGAAGACCGGCCTGCGTAATGATGGTTTTCAATATGCGTTTATTTCACTCGGCAATAAAATAGGAATGGCGCTTGGAACGGCCCTATTGGCCGCCGCACTTGCTAGTTGTGGGTATCTCGCAAATGAAACTCAAAATCCGGCGGTTCTGTCGGTAATGAAACATTCATTTTCAACCATTCCTGGTATTTTGTGGATAATAACCGCTTTCGTTTTACTCTTTTATTCTCTTGGTAGAACGGAATACGAACATATTCTTAAAGAACTTAAATCATCCGCGTTCAATACATCGGCACAATCTGAAAGTCTTGAAAACGGAGGGAACCGATAAATATCTGTTGTAATACAGGGTAAATTCAATCAACGGGAACTTGTACTGGCAGACAACTCTTGTTGATAGAATTGTTTTGGCAACTACCTGCCATATGCCGTATATTAAAGTATATCCGTATATTAAAGTATATCCGTTAATCATGGTGGATGAATTATGTCAGGATACTTGTTGAAAAATGTAATTAAGCGTTATTATTCTCTGGTAAAGTAGTCAAAATAGTTGCTAAAAGTCACTACTCTATTACTACCACTCTATTACTACTGGTTGCGAACACTTAAAAAACGGAGTTGGCTGGAATGCTGACAGCTTTTAGGCAACGATGTAATAATGGGACCTGTTGCTTCGTTGTGGTATCCTTTTAGTAATTCTTCTTTTGTCTCCGTCTTTAATGCCTTTCACCAATATGGAATCGACAAACAACAGAATCAAAGAAAATACATAACGATAATATTTCATTCTTGTCCCTTAAACATTTATTCTATTTCTGCTGCAACTCTAATACCGACATTATAAATCCCTTGCCAAGGGCGATAACTTGTCCGGAATTCACTCCGTGCATCCATGGGTCGATCATGCCAGGATCCTCCGCGTACGACTCGTTCTTCCCCATTGGAATTGGTTAAAGTGTTTCGACCATCATTTTCCTTCCAGGGACCCGGTTTTGCCTGGGAAAGCGTCCATTCCGCAACATTACCGTGCATATCATATAAACCAAATGGATTGGAACTCCAGGTTCCCGACTTCTCGGACAGAAAACCACCGTCATTGAATCGATTATCACATGGTAGCCAATAATCATATTTAGAGCCGTTCAGAGGTACAATCTCCTTGAAATAGGGATGACAAACAAATTTGACGAGTGATTTATCTGCCAGATTCGCATAGGAACTGAAATCGGTATCGAGATCGCCATACCAGAACGGCGTTGTTGTTCCAGCCCGACAAGCGTATTCCCATTCCGCTTCGTTTGGAAGACGGAACTTCATTCCCGTCTTTTTGGACAGCCATTGACAAAACGCAACGGCTTCGTACCAGGAAACACGTACAACCGGACGTTCCGGGGCGTTTACATAAAAACCGCGAACACCGAATTGCATGGCATATCTCGACTCTACACGACTGTCATGCTTCGGATCGAAAAGTTCATATTGACGATTGGTAACTTCGATTGTACCCATCCAGAACGGTTTTGTAATGACCACCTCGCTAGCCTTTTCATCTGTATAACGTTGTATCAGTTTGCCATTTTTATCGATGGACTGTGCCCCCATCGTGAAATTTCCAGCAGGAATCAATCGGAGATGAAGTTGGACATCAGGAGCAAGTTCTATCTTCTTTTCCGTTTTGCTTTTATCGGCAAATAAAGTCTGTGCCGCCGACTCTTGACGTTTTTTCGCTTCTTCCGCGTTAAACGACCATTTTGTATCGGGTAGATTACACGATATCTCTTTTTCATAGATCGTCTTTAATGCCTCGCCGTCCGGAAAAGGAACCCCCTTCAGGGCCTTGGCTATTAAATCTTTTTGACGTCCGGTATCAAATGGATTTTTCGGAATAACCAATGACGATGTTTTTGTAGTTATCGCAGCCTTGTTCGGAAGATAGGTACTCGGGAGAATATTCTCTTGATTGTCCGTAATATTGGCATATAATGCCTGTAATTGCAGACGGTTTTTATTCCAATGTTGAACGACCTCGATATCGGCCTGTTCACTCCAATAGCCATGATAGGGGGCGTTCATATCGATCCAGGTAATAATGCGATCCCAGGATTCCGCATCCAATTGGACACCATAATGTCCCTTAACAAGAAGTCGAAACAGGTCGGTTGTATTGGGTGAAAATTCAGTGGGCATTAATAAATGATAGTCGCTCTCCATACCGGGACGTCGGACATAACGATGCAGTTCCGTATAGGAGGTCGAGAAGAAACCTGCTCGAGTTCCACTGTGGTAGGCACTGTGATAATCTTTAATAATATCCAAACCACGAAGATCGGAAACCTGTACTCCATCTTTTGTTAAAGAACCATTATGGCAGGCGATACAATATCGATCAAGAATCGGTTGGACTTCTCGAGTAAAGGAAAACCCGCGTTCTTTTCCGAACCAGGGTCGAATTGTTTCCGTCTTCATACGGGCAATTTCCGTTGGATTATAGGAACTGGGAGAAACACTGTTTTTATCTTCATGACAACCAATACAAGAGAGAACTTCACCAGGCATAGCCGTAAACCAGCTCCGCATTAGTTGAACTTCGCATCCATTTTCATCCAGAGGCTGAATCGCTATCGGCGTATTCGCAGGAATCTGAAACATAACCGAACCGTTAGACTGGACTGGAACTGTTCCCATAACTCGTTTGATATCCCAGGGACCTTCCATGCCAACGGTCCCCTGTGGTCCTCCAATCGACGGAAAAAGATAATTATAGGTAAAAAGACGGAGATTTTTTATTGTTCCGCGTGGTACATTTTTAAGTCCCTCGCCTGAATAAAGATCCGCAATAAAAACCGTTGCATTCTTTTGCGATACATCGACTCGTTCCGTTAACACCGGAGGACGTTGCGTTTTTCTAATCGCAATCGGTTCAAAATGAACGAATCCCTTTTCCTGTGATAAAAGAATCATATTATCTTCCGTATCGACCAAATAAATTCCCCAGAGACCATGTTGAACCAGTTGCGCCGATACCAAATAATAGTCACTACTCAACGGATAGGGATGAAGAAATTTCGGCCACGATTGATCTACTTGATTATCGACGATTAACGTATCTTCGTATTTTGGATCTTTTTTGGAAATCACTTCTCTCTCTTGAGCGCAAATACGCTGTACGGCTCCTTTACTGCCACTTCGCCCCTTCTTGATATCGAAGAGTGTTAATTCTCCCATTCTTCGAACACCATGATGTCCCGAGACAATCGTCACAAATCGTGATGGTTCGTTCGGTATTTGTTTCGTATAGAACATGGAATTGGGCCAATAGGAATTACTTCCGTAAAAAGATGTCTGGCCGGTTCCATCCGGGTTCATTTGAAATAAAAGCCGTGCATGAACGTGTGGTACATCGGTATATTCCCAACGCAAATAGAGAATCCGACCGTCGGCCAGCATTGTCGGACACCAGTTGTGTTCCTGATCGAAGGTCAATCGACGAATCGTACCATCGTTATAGCGTCGAAACGTATTCGTTACCCGCGTGGAACCATTGACACAGGGAACACTAATATAACAGGCACTGGAGGTAAATAGAACCGAATCGTCGGCCAGCCAGCAGGCATCATAATTATTAGCCTCGTTGATAAATGGAAGAAGTGGCTTCATATCACCAAATTCCGAGACAGCCTGCGTCTTTTCTTTTTGTTTGTTCTTCGCTACAAGTTCGGACAGTCGAACCTCAAATACATTCCATTGGCCCTGCGGATTCGTTGAGGAAAAGAGGAGGCGATCCGCATCGAAATGAAGATCCAAATCCCCCATAAATGCAGGATAGGGTGGCGCAAACAAACATTGGGATTGCGGATAGACCGTCTTTTCTTTATCCCGTATCTTTAGAAGAACAAGAGAATCGTTAAAACGTTTCGGATCCAGTGTCGAATTACTCTGCCAGTTCTGAACCAGCCCCAAGGTATCCTTGTCCTCTCTTCGCACATAAACAAGATTATCAAAATCAAGTAATGGATTGGATCGGCCCAATTCCGAGAAAATACGGACGGTATCAAAAAATCGTTTTGCAAACACTTCTTTATTTTCGATGGATACCGACTCCTTCAGCCATTGACGAAGTGTGACCAAAACCTGTTCAAATGACCTCCCATGGAATGTCTTCCCATGAAATTCATCGGCCCCGTAATCTTGTTCCAGTGTTTCCGCCAGATGAAGTGTTTTCCCCAATAAAAGTGTTAATCTTTTTTGAGATAATTCAAAACAAACCGGTTCCGCCAGAATCGGCCATTCGGCTTTGAGTGCCGTATTTTTGAGCTGGACCTGAACATGAAACGTCGGTTCTATTTTTCCATCCCCTTTTTTCTGATCGTTTTCTTGAAACATATCGAAGCACCAGGTTAATTCGTTATTCAATTGCTTCTTTTGCACTGAATCGGCCTTGCGGTCAAGAATGGAGATCTCCAAAAGTTCCTCCGGAACAAGAGCTGTAATCGATTCTGCACCGAAATGATCGGTAAAGAGATGGCCACTTTCCCCTTTCTTTTTTCGATCGATAGCCGTTTCATCAAACCAGGTCGCTTCCCAGGGAAGATCTTCATTATAAAAAGAAGTCCCCTTTTTAACATAATTTACGGCTGTGGAACGCGGGACAGACCATGGGACAGAACCGTCAAAAAGTGGTCTGAATCGTAAAGCACAAACGTGGGGGAAACACTGATTTTCAATTTTTATGGTATGAATTCCTGCATCGACTTCAAATTCGAGTTGTTTTTCCCAACAGGCAGATCGGGTATGCCAGGTTCCGGTAGTTCCCTTAAATCCGACTCCGATTTTTTTACCATCCAGAAAAATGTCAACAGGACGACTCTGTTCTGCGGAATAAAGACCTTCCAGAAGATATCGTCCCTTTTGTGGAAATTCGATTTTATACTCCGCATAGTTCGGCAACTGACCGCCATTGATAACCGGAATCGGATTATTACCATAGGAGTATCCAAGTACTACATTTCCCCGATCATACCAGTCTGCCCGAATGGTCAATTCATCCGCAAATGAATTGTTCGGAATTACTGGAATTAATCCAAATAATATCAGATTCAAATGAATTATTATTATTGATAAATTTGTCATATTCATGTTTTACTGTTACTTTCTCTATTATTATGGTAATATTCCCAATTTATAGGAACCATCATTGAGACGTCCTTTATTACTCAACGCAAGTGGAGGCGATATACCGTCAGGATCTATTATTTGTAAATAAAGAGTTCCATGAATATCCTGACCATGAATATCCTGACATTGATATAGATCAATATGTCGAATACCCTTTTTAAAATCAATTTTACCGGGAATCAGTGATTCATCCGGACAAATGGTCCGCAAATCAAGCGAAGAATCAACGGACCATATTTCTTTTCCGTTGGCATCACGAACAAAAAACCGAATCGTCCAACGGTCGTAGGTTGGAGTCAAACCGATATTAAGCCAGTTGAGCGAAATGGATATTTTGTTTTCTTTCAATTCCCATTTTGGACGTTCCAAAACATAACGAAACCCCATAATAGAATAGGCCTCGTGAAAATTTTTCAGTCCGGGAGGATCGTTATTGAGATTGTACCCGGATTTATTAGTCACCGACTTTTCGCCTAGTGCAACATTACAATTTCTAATAACAACAGGATGAAGATATAATACTTGCTCCATCAAATTACGATAGGGGATAAATTCACCATGCGGTGCCCATCTTCCTGGTTCACCAACCAGGGGGGCTGTTTTCCAGCGATCACGAAGAAGTTCGTACATTTTAATACCGTCTTTTTCGTTTTTATTCGCGGCATAATAGATCCCTTGGTATCGTTTTTCATCATCCCCCCAGTTGTCACGGAAAATACCAGCTTTTCCAGCCTTGTTTTCCGCTGTCAGTAAATAAAAATGATAATCTTCTAACGACCGATAAACGGAACTGTATCCCATTCCATTTGTCGGAACAACAATTCTGATATCTGGAAAATTATCGAAATATAATTTTGCATAGCGTATCATACATTCAGAATTGTTCGGTAAAAGCTGTTTTGGCCAGGCTCCTTCCCCCCACCACCCGAAATGACGCATTTCAATACAGCGAACAAGTTTTTTACGAACAATTGTTTTGCCCTCAAAAGTAATTTCCCCGTTAAGATATTCGGCAAACGCTTTTATTAAGGCTGCATATCGATTATAGAAATAATCGTTTTCCATATTGGGCTCCCAACCGGGAGTTTTCGCGTAGGGAGACTGATAAATTACATCTTTTTTATCACTCTTCTGCATTTCTTTGTGAACATATAACGGATAGGACATTTTCGCATGATCCACCTCCATTGAACTGCCGGCAGTCGTAATGAAACAGGCAAGATCAATCTTCTGACCATATTTGATGCAATTCTGAAAATTACGATCCATTTTCGAGAAGAGATATATTCCTTCTTCTTTTTCAAAATCAAGCCACGATGGCCGAATCATCGAATTAACCGAATAATCACTGACACGAACGGCATAATTAACAAGCTGGGTTACTCCGTCGAAGGGCCCCCCATGCCAGATCTCCGTTCCACAACCTGCATTTTGAATTGCCCCCTGTTCTACAGGAATGACACTCCAATCTTCTTCGTTATCCGTAACACAAGAATACGCTGTCAGTCCAAATGAAAAACAGCAGACTATTATTGACGATAATAAAAACAGTACATATTTCATTTTACACCTCTTTTTTTATTGGTTTATTATTCCGAGGTCTTGTTCTTCGTCAATTCCTGATATTTTTCAAAATAGGAGTTTCCGAAACGGATTAAGCTCTTTCGATCGAAGTGGATATTATCGGGATTAAGAGTCAAGTCCGAAACATCATCGACATAGGCGGCAGGAACACTTTCTTCTGCCACTTTTTTCTGTGCATCGGTTACCATGTCCTGATATTTATTATTTCTCGGATAAAGTGCTCCAATGATAATGGGAACGTTGGGGGCATTAAACTCCCGCCGAAACGTTTGAAATAATTTGAGCAGTTGATCGTGATGAAGTTCCGCACTGCGTTTATTACAATCGGATTCCCCTTGATGCCATAGAATAGCGGTTAGAGTTCCAACTTCCAATGCTTTTTTGGTACGCGCTAGAGCATCGTCAAATGGATACGAATTGGTCTGTTTGAAAAACTGACCGGATTGCCAGTCATTGAGCGAGGAACCACCACAAGCGGCAGGGACAAGACCTACGGTAATCGTCGGATCACTTTCTGCCAACTTAACGGCAAAAGTACGCCCCAGACAAGTACCGGCTCCTCCTTTATCAAAATGGGTTGGTTCAATGGAAGGAACCCATTCACCCTTCTTGTTCATGGTTAAAACTCGCTGTGCAGGTATTTTGTCCTCCGCCTGAATAAATCCGCGCCCCGCCATATTAGACTGTCCCACTAAAAGAACAATCTTAAATTTTGTTTTATCCGTCGGAATACGGCACTCTTGAGAAAAAAGAGGCATCGAAATCAACATTATCAATAACCCCAATAACGCCTTTTTCGCCATCATGTTACTTCTTTCTATTTCAAATAAATACATTTAATATAAAGTTACATTTGTAAATGACCTGATTATTCCAGTCGGAAGAACAGGAGGGTAATATCATCCGATTGTTTGGCCCCGCCAGCAAAACAATGAATATTCTTCATGATATTTTTGACTAAAGACTCGCTTTTCTGGGAAGACAATTGGGTAAAAGTACTCAAAAGTTGTTTATCTCCAAAATATTTTCCTTCCATATTAACTGCGTCTGTAGCCCCATCGGAATAGAGGAACAGTCCCATTCCTTTCTCTAAAGTGATCGTTCCATTTTTATATTGGATGTTTGGAACAAGTGCCAATGGAAATTCCGGCTCAACCTGAAGAAAATCGGATCCTGATGACTTTTGAAGTATCGGCAAACAGTGTCCGGCATTGGCATAAACGAGTTGCTTGGTTCGAAGATTATAGATTCCACAAAACAGTGTAATAAATAAAGCCGCATCATTATATTGCATTAATTCGTCATTAACCAGAGTCAGTGCGGACGCTGGATCCCGAACTCCTTTAACAGTCGATTTTAGGAGTGTTTTTCCTACTGCCATAAAGAGTGATGCCGGAATACCTTTCCCGGAAACGTCACCGAGACAGAAATAAAAATTGTCTTCGTCCAACATGGCAAAATCATAAAGATCACCACCAACTTCCTGTGCGGGCTCCATTAATGCGTAGAGATCGATTCCATATTCTTCTGTCGAGGTAAATGTTTTCGGAACCATTCCCAACTGAATAGAATGGGCCACCCCCAATTCAGCGCTCAGTCGTTCCTTGATACGTGTCGATTCCGTTACTTCTTCAATATATCGTTTTAAATCAATCCGCATAACGTCAAACGAATTGACCAATTTGGATATTTCTCCATGTCCGGGAACCTTGGGAAGATGTCCGTTAAAATTACCTTTAGCAATATCTTCGGCGGCCGTACTCAATCGGTTCAAAGGCCTTGCCACGGATCGAGCTATCCACCAGGATGGCAACACTAAAAGCAAAACACCAAACAGTCCAAAGAGGAGTGTCAACGTACTGACATGGGCGACCTTTCCCATCACCTGTTCTTCCGGCAATACACATCCTATTGTCCAGCCGGTCCGTACCATTCGACAAAAATAAAGCCAGGAATGATCATCGTCATAGGCTTGTCGAAAACGAATACAGCCCATATTCGTCTTTTCCATAATATTTGCGAAATCCGTATAAACTTTTCTTTTGTCTTCATTTGCTTCCGACTTGGATAGTTCCTTAATCGATTCCTGCCGCATCCAGTTACCATGAAAACGAAGATAAACTTCTTTATCGGCTGTAAAGAAAATCGGTTCTCCTGTCCGTCCCAACGGTAGCTTTTCCAATAAATTCTGAAGCCAGTCCAAGGAAAGGTCTGCGGTAAAAACCGCCTCCACTTCATTTTTTTCATTCAGTAACGGAACGGAATAGGTCACCATTAAAACATTTATTGCGGGATCGTAATAGGGTTCACACCAAATCGCTTGTTTGGCAATCACTGGGAGTGTAAACCAATCCGATTTATAATCCATTTTGTAGTCACGAAGTATGAGCGAATATTTCTCTTTCTCGTCTGTTTTATCACGCCAGGCATAGACAGCCTGAAAATCTGTTTCACCAGCCACCAGACCATGGTCCCTGACATAAATAATCTCCATACCAAAAATGGAAGGTCGAGACTTGAGTGTTTGTGTCAATAAAAGCTTGGCTTTATCTAATGTTTGGGAATCCTCTTGAAAATGAAGGATTGTTTGATGAACACTTTCCTCGACACTCTGAATATATAAATCGATTTCCTCCGCAGCTGCATTGGTTACCGCACTATATTTTTCTTCCTGGGAATCAAAAAGGACATTACAAATTAATTGACGATTACATAAAATGACAAAGGCAAGGACAAAAGAAGATCCAAGCATAATAACCAATACAAGATAGGTGAATAATGAAAATCGACGAAAAAACATTGGCATCTTCCGATTATAATGAATAATATCCTTTTAGTATATGAAGGCAGTATCTAAAGCCTTCAGAAAAACGGGGACCCCCTGTCCCTTTTACCCTCTATATTATTTCCGAATTTTAAAGAAAAATCAAGTGGAAAAGAAAATTTCTGGAAAATAATTCTTTAAGTCGGTTCATGAATCCCGTATTTTATATTTTTTGTTTTATTATATCCTGTAAAATACGGGAAATACCGACTTGTTATTTCATGCAATCTATATGATCCGTATAATCCATACGGTCTGTGCTGCCAATGCAGTCTGTGTGGTCGATACAGTCTGTGCGATGAACTTCGTCGACAAGTGTCTGAACATGGGAAATGGGAGTTTCCTGAAGAATTCCATGTCCAAGATTAAAGATGAAGCCCGGACGGTTCCGGACCAAATTAATTATTCGGCGCGCTTCCTTCCGAATAATATCTTCACGTGTTAAAAGAAGGGCTGGATCCATATTTCCTTGCAGGACTCTGTTTTCACCTACTTTTTTCCAGGCGAAATCAAGGGGAATACGCCAATCGACTCCTAAAACGCAGTCTCCAGCCTCCGCCATGACGGGAAGAAGTTCTGGATTTCCTGTACCAAAATAGATAATGGGAGTACCGGAAGTTATCATTTGGATTAATGTTTTAACATGGGGAAGAACAAAACGTCGATAATCTTCTACACCTAAAATACCGACCCAACTATCGAAAATCTGAACAACTTGTGCACCTGCTGTAATCTGTTCGTTAAGATATCGAGCAGCAGATCGGGCCGTTTTTGCCATAATATCGTGCCAAATTTCCGTCTCGGTATACATAAATCGTTTAGTTTTAAGGAAATTTCGACTCGACCCCCCTTCGAGCATATAACCGACCAAGGTAAAGGGAGCTCCGACAAAACCAATAACTGGAATTGCCGGATCGATTATTTCACGTGTTTTAGCAACGGTATCGAAGACATAATTGAGCGCATCAGTCTTTTCCAATTCTTGAACATGACGCCAATCACCCGGATCTTGATAGGGACTCCGGATTACCGGACCATCTCCTTTAGAAAATTCCAACTGAAATCCCATTGGTTCCAGTATCAGAAGTAAATCGGAGAAAATAATAGCCGCATCGACGTTCAGTTTCTTTACCGCCGTAGACATGACTTCCGCACATATTTGAGGGCGTCGACACAGTTCGAGAAAAGAGTACTGTTCCCTAACTGATCGATATTCCGCCATATAACGGCCTGCCTGCCGCATTAACCATATCGGAATTCGCCGAACAGGTTCGCGCCGAATCGCTTTCATTAGATCTGATTGATACCAGGGGGCCTGTTTTACAGGATCCTGTTGTTTAGATGGGTCCTTCATTGTTTTTCTGCCGTATCGGACTGATTCTTGTCCTGTTGTTGTGTTTGTGTTTCCTGTGATTGGGGGGTACCAATATTTTCTATCGGTACCATTTGAGGTGAATCTTTATAAACAAGGTAAATATACCACAATCCCGCCAACAAGGCTATAATCAACAGTGTGTTTCGAACAGTTCGTACCGCTCTTCTCTTTTCCTGAAGTCGATGTCGTCGTTTTTCTTCCGGTGTTAATGGTATGAGAGACATTATTATATTTCCTGATTATATTTCCTGTTATTAATTGTCTTTAGGGATACGGACAACTTCCGTTTTTTTATTGGGGGAATTCTGATTGGCAGACCAATTGACAATACAGATTATTTCCGCTCCGTCTTTTTGGTATTGGCGAAGACGTTCCCAATTTGTTTCGACTACCGGATGGGGTGAATTCTGACTGCATGATGACGTTAATGACTGCTGTACCTCTGGAATTTCATAATTAACGGGATTAATAACCGGTCCGGCGTTCGAAATGGAACCAACAACTCCTGTTGAAACTATATTCCCGGGAATGATACTTTTACTATCTTCCTGAAGATGTTTCACGGGTTGCCCGGGTGCGAGAAGAGCATCATTTTGATGTTTCATCATATCGTTATAGACAAAAGTCAGATTTTTATTGGCCATTAGATTTTCATAGATAACCGAGGCGGGAACAAAGAATCCTTCATTGGTATCTGGATCTCCGGCATTACAAACACCAATTAGACGGCAACTATTTCCATTCTGAAGAAAAAGTCCTCCGCCACTTCGTCCACTAACCGGAGCTGAAGAAACATGAAGATAATAAAACGCTTTTTGGACAGATCCACGTTTTACCGGATCAAAATACATACGATCATTACTCAAAAGTTGGTGTTGAAGTGGTGTCGGATCACTTCCGCCATTACATCCGAAACTGACATAATGTTCACCAGTCTGTGACTGATAATTAAGGGGAACCAAATCGATCGGTTTAATATCACAAGGAAGAGGAATGCCGACAAAAGCCAAATCGAGATCATTATCATACCAGATACACTGGCCTTGAACCGTTTGTGTTCGTTTCGTTTGTGGATCGAACACATCGATTTCGATTCGACCTTTTCCTTCATTATCGCGGAAAAGGTGACCGCAGGTCAAAACGAGTGCTTCCCGATTATTATTAATACTATTGGCGTGAATAATGGTTCCAGTCCCACTGTCCAGAACACCATTTTCACAGAAACATCGAATCCGAACAGTTGCGCTCTGTGCTCCATTATAGACAGCAGGATTCATGGGATCAGTTATTTTATTTTGTATAACAGGAGTAACCAGGGGAGTGATTTCTTTAGGAGATACAGGAACAATGCCTTTTGGAGCAGTCATACTAGCGGGTAATGATTGGGAGGTATTTGACAGACTATCGGTTTCCGGTTCGGAAATAACCATTTGTTTGGGCTTTGCTTTTTCTGTCGAAGACGTTTTTGCGGCCAGGGCCAAGGCATCTCCAAACATTTTTAAGAGACGTGGCTGTATTTCCGGTATACTTTCACCACGTCCAATTAGACGTCCGACTTCCTCCTCGTTTACAAGCATAATAAATGTCGGCATACTTTCAACTTTATATCGTTCGAATAAAACCGAAGACTGCTGATCTTCCATTTTAATCTTGCGAATCGGATAATCCCGAGCGAGCATTTCCTTGATTAAGGGTTCAAGTTGTTGACAGGCAGTACAGCCTTTAGAGGTAAATTCAAGGAGTTCTATTTTACCATTATTTTGAGGAGGGGGAACAGTCATGGGACCGTTGGCCGATGCCTGAAAAAAACCTCCCGCTACCAAGGCCAATATTACTAATAGACCAATGGTCAGAAGAAACGAAGGGAACTTCTTGATCGTCATTGAGGAGCGTCCTTTCTCCAACGAACAAATTATTAAAATGGTATAACTGTTATATTCGCCTCAATTATTTCATTCAAGCGTTACAGACAGTCATTATTTTCCACTGAAGTCGTCCAACCTCTTGTCAAACGACTATACTCTATTACTGATTCCAAACCGGCCTCCTGCCTGTCCTGAATCAGTTATGGGTAAAGAATAATCTTTTTTATAAAACAATGCAAGAGTAATTTTTATTCTATTAACAGAAAGATTACCTATATCAATAAAAGAAATTCTATAAAATCAACACTATAATATTATAATAATTTTTCTTTACTATAATATTTGATAAATTTCTTTTTGTAGTTAAAAATAGGTAATATAAAATGGTTAGGATATTATCTTTTTGTTAATCAAGAAACTTTTTTCATTCTTTTGATATTACATCTTATCTTTTTCGACGATTACTCTATAATGTTAAGAGAAGGCCTGATCTTTTAGAAGACCCCCAGGTTAGGGGGGTTCTGAATGGTAATTGGGTCTAATATCCAACGGTCATTATCTTCGGTAACGAAGATAATGACTATACAAAATAGAGCAAAAGTTGTTGGGCACCACAGGAATAAAAACCTGAATGTAACAATTATACTCAAGACCGTTTTAAATTCCCTCTTTTCAAAACAGGCTTGACGCCTGTTTTAGGGAATGCGGACGAGACACCCGTGTTCCCAGGAAAGACAGTATTGTAACGTCCTGCAGTATATAATGAATAATTTTCTTGTAGGGAAAGTTGACCCGGCCTGCCGGAAATAGAACAACTGAAATAAACACAGAAAAATTGTAGTAAAAATGAGTTCAGAACAGAAACTTGATCCAAGTCTATTGGAACAAACAAAACAACAGATTCGGACATTAGTAAACGAGATATCCCATATTGCACAGTCGGATATATCACCGGAGGAATTTCATTCGGAGTTTTTACCGCGAGTGGTAACGGCTTTAGCGGCGGTGGGAGGAGCTATCTGGACCACGATGCCGAATGGACAATTGGCATTGGGATATCAGGTTAATTTTCAGGAGGCGCATCTTCATGATGACGAGGAAGCGAATAAAAAACATAGTCGTCTGCTATATAAACTCTTGAGAGGAGAAGAAACTGGAACCCTGATACAGCCACATTCCGGAGGAGAAGGAGAAGACGATGCAGGTAATCCGACCGGTTTTCTTCTGATATTTGGTCTGATTAAGACGGAATTGGAACCGGTCGGTTTAATTGAAATTATGCAACGGGCAGAATCCAATCCAGCAACGCAAAAAGGGTTTTTACGCTTTTTACAGCAGATGACCAATTTCGCGACCGAGTATTATAAAAACCGGCAGTTACGTAATTTTGGTGACCGACAGACGTTATGGACTCAATTGGAGGATTTTGCCCGAAATATTCATAAAACACTTGACCTTCGGGAAACGGAATACACGGTTGCCAATGAAAGTCGGCGTTTAATAGAATGTGACCGGGTTAGTCTTGCCATAAATCGGGGCCGAAAATGTCGGGTCGAAGCGGTCAGTGGTCAGGATATGGTCGATAAACGTTCTACAACGATTCGCCTGCTGGGAAAATTGGCTTCAGCAGTTGTGGCTTGTAACGAACCTGTCGTTTATACTGGAAGTACTGCCGATTTCGCACCACAAGTGGAAGAAGCCATTGAAGAATATGTTGACGAGTCTCATGCTAAAATGGTGGCTGTCTATCCTCTAACCCATGAAGACGTTAAAGAAAACGACGCCGACGAAACGGAAAAGGCAAAACTACCCCTGGTTACCCCATTCGGGGCCATTATAATAGAACAGATCGAAGACAATCGTATTCCGGAAAAAATGAAAAAACGAATCGAAATTGTCGTTGATCACGCGCGTTCCGCAGTTGGAAACGCATTGGATCATAATAGTGTCTTTTTGATGCCACTCTGGAAGGCCATTGGAAAATCGAAGGTTTTAGTTTCAGCCAAGATGCTTCCGAAAACAATTTCCGTTTTAATTGGACTGGTTGTATTGACTGTGGCCCTAATCGTAATTCCCTGGGACTTTAACATGTATTGTAAAGGGACCCTGGAGCCGGAAATTCGCCGTAATATATTTGCACGAGAAGAAGGAAAAGTAGACTCGATTTTTGTTCAACATGGTTCCCATGTCGAGGGGCCAGGCGTGGATGCCTCTCTTCCTAATGGAACACTTTTGCTCCGACTATCCAATGATCAATTGGAAGCGGAACTGCAAAAGAGTCACGGAGATTTGGCGGAAGTTCAAAAACAGATAAACTCCTTGAAGGAAGCAATCTATCAAACAGAACGTCGAGACGAGCGTATTCGTTTGAACGGCCAGGTGGCACAATATGAAACCAGGGAAAAATCACTGTTGATTCAATTGGATATCCTCAAGGAACGAATGAAAGAGCTGGAGATTCACGCTCCCATTACCGGAACGGTTATGACATTCGATTTAGTAAATAAATTACAGAGTCGTCCTGTTCGGCCCGGCCAGATTCTAATGGAAATAGCGGAACCGGATGGAAATTTTCTTCTGGAACTTGATATGCCTGAAAAACGAATGGGGCATGTAAATCATTATATGAAGGAACTAAAGGCACAGGATCCTGACGCGAAAATGAAAGTGCAGTTTGTAATGACGGTCGATTCGACCAAACACTTTACCGGTAATGTTATTGAAGAACATGATCGTGCAGAAAATCGTGGAGAACAGGAGACAACCGTTGAATTAAAGGCGTCCATTGACAATCCGGAAAACCTGCCGGATTCCAAACGCGCTGGAGCCGGAGTCAGTGTCAAGGTCTATTGTGGAAAAAAACCGTTGGGATATGTTCTGTTTTACGAATTGGTTTCCTATTTACAAAAAACCGTTTTCTTCTGGTTTAAATAGGATTCTATCGTTGGACTTTTTTGGTAATAATAATCTGATATATTTTATGAATTTGAAACAGGCAATTGAAGATGTATAATTATAATATCAAGAAGATTGTAATCGGACTGTTGGGAACAGCTTTTCTCCTCGGAGGAATAACGTATTACAGTAATCTTTATGTAATGGGAGAAGAACCTGCCGCCACAACAGGAACAGAAGAAAAAACAGACGAAGCCGATAAACAGCCGACCATTTCCGACGATATGCCAACTGAAATAAAGGAGATTCTGGAGGAATCCAAGAGTACCGACAGGACAATAATTGATGCGACGGAATGGGCCATGTCCGATTGGCAGGCCAAAAAATCGATTATGGACAATTTCCGCAAGGACAACAATCCAAAAAAAGAAAAACATTCTGTATCGCGAGTCCAAAACGAAGGGAATTTATCCAATTCCAGCACAGAGACTCCATTACCAACGGTTTCCAGGGCGGAGAGAGAACGTTTTATCAATCAATCACCTGATATTAAGATGTCATCGCGATCTTCTGATACAACAACCTTTATGGCATCAGGTCCGTCTAGTCCGGCTAAATCACCCATGCTGACATCATCCGGCAATACAACCTTCGCCAATCCGATAACACAGGATCAGCCAACGGTTAATTATAGTGGAGATATCACTAAAAAAATACCGCTTGCAGCCAGCGATATTTTGATTTCAGACGCTATTGTAGAACTTCCCAAGGGAGAAGGTTACGAAGCATTGATTAGTGCCAACGGTCAGGGACTCCTTGTGGAATTGGGCGTTTATGCCTTGGATAAAGACGGTAAACCAACAAAGGGTACTGATGGTAAACCGATCCTTCAACCGTTAAAACGAGGTCTACGTGTTTCTAAAGGGCAATTTCTCGGTAAACAGAATGATCGGGAGCATGCGGCCAATAAAGCCGTTGCGGAGCAGCAGTTAATTGTTGCGGAAAAAGAGGCGAACAAGACATTGGAAGTAGAAGTTGCCCGACTGGCGGTTCTCGTTGCGCAATCGGAATATCAACGTGCGGAATCAGCCAACAAGCAGGTGGCACGAGCCGTTGCGGAAGAGGAAGTAGTTCAACGTGCCTATGAATATAAACGTGCGGATAAATCTGCGGAAAAGGCCGAATACGATTTGGAGATAAAGGCCCATGAAGTCGATGTTCGTAAAGCACAGGTTGTTGCAGCCGATGCACAGGTCGTTGACCGTCAGTTGATTTCACCTATCGATGGATTTATCGACGATATAATGCAAAACGAAGGACAGTGGCTCCGGGAAGGTGATAATATCCTAAAGATTGTTCGATTGGATAAAGTTCAGATTTGTGGTAAAATTGATGCGCAGATTTATACCCCGGAAATGATCGACGGACGGAATGTTACAATATACGTCCAGAAGCCCGGCGATACCTTGAAGAAGATTGAAGGGACCATTACCTACGCGCGTCAGATTATCGAGTCAGGAAAATTTTATTTTTATGCGGAAGCCAATAATATCAAAAACGATAAAGGATATTGGCTGTTGAATCCGGGTACGATTGTGACTATGGTCATTCACCGATAATACTTCTATTTGATTACAATAAAAATAATCCATATACCTTGGATTTTAGAATGGGATATTAAGAATGGTTTCGTTGTCAGACAGTCTTGTATCAAGTGCCGATCGGGTAATGACAGTTTATGCCCGAACTGATCTTGAGGGGAAAAGACAGGTTTATTTGGGAAGAAGTTGCTGGATCGTTAAAGATCCGGTCGGTTTAAAATATTTTCGTTTTCAGGATGAAGAATACTTTATCCTGCAACAAATTGACGGAACCAAGAGTTTAGAAAATATCAAAGATGCGTTTGAGGCGGAGTTTCCACCACAGAAAATCACCCTGGAAGAATTACAGAGTTTTATCGGTCAACTGCATCAGAGTAATTTGATCGTTGCCGGAGTTCCATTTCAGGGGCACGAGTTACTCAAAAGACGAAATAAACGTGTTCGTCAAGAGCGATTGGCTGCCATCTCCAATATTTTATGTATTCGTTTTAAGGGAATCGATCCCGATCGTATTTTAACGGCCATGATGCCCTATGTTCGCTGGATTTTCCATCCAGTGACTTTGTTCGCCTGCCTTTTTCTGATGATGGCCGCCTTGACCCTGATTATGGTCGAATTCGATCAGTTTCGTTCCAAATTACCGGAGTTTCATCAGTTTTTTGGCCCGAAGAATTTAATTCTTTTGAGTGTTGTACTCGGTTGTACGAAGATTCTTCACGAATTCGGTCATGGTTTGTCTTGTAAATTTCTGGGCGGGGAATGTCATGAAATGGGGATAATGATTCTTGTTTTGACTCCTTGTTTATACTGTAACGTCTCTGATTCCTGGATGCTTCCGAATAAATGGCATCGGGCAGCTATTGGAGTGGCCGGTGTTTTTGTGGAATGTACTCTAGCGGCCATATGTACCTTTCTCTGGTGGTTTTCCAGAGAAGGTCTACTCCATTATATTTGTTTGAATATCATGTTTATTTCATCCATTAGTACCGTGATATTCAATATAAATCCACTTCTCCGTTATGATGGATACTATATTCTATCGGATATTATGGAGATACCTAATCTACGTCAAAAAGCGACGAAGATCATGACACGCAAAAGTTCCGAATGGTTTTTGGGGATGGAACAGCAGGATGATCCTTTCCTCCCCCAGCGAAATCAGGGACTGTTTGTCGCCTATACCATTGCGGCGGTTATGTATCGCTGGGTCGTTATGGCCTCTATTTTAACTTTTATCTATCGTTTTTTCAAATCCTATGATTTGCAGATTATCGGCCAGATCATTGCGGCCATGTCGCTTTACGGCCTCTTCATTCTTCCATTATGGAAGATCGGCAAGTTTTTTTGGGTACCGGGAAGGATTTATCGCGTGAAAAAGCTGAATTTTTATCTTTCATTGTCGGGACTGTTCCTGATTTTATGTTTTATAGTTTTTGTACCACTCCCCTATTCGATCTATGCCCCCATGGTTTTGGAACTTCGTTCTGATCCAACGTTAACAGGAAATGTTTTCATTCCAAAAACAGGAGGACGTTTGGATGAACTTCATACGAAGGAAGGAGCAGTAGTCAAAAAAGGTGATATTCTAGCCAAATTACACAATCCGGATCAGGAATTGGAACTTGTCCAGTTACAAGGAGACCGTTTAGCCGCTGAAAAAGAACTGGAAATGTATTCCAATTTTGGTAATCGGGGCGAGGCTACGGCACGGCAGAAGGAAGTTCAGGCACGTTTGGATGGTCTTGTCAATATGATCAAGACACGTCAGAGAGAATTGGACGCGCTAACACTTCGTGCTCCAGTAGATGGAATCATTGTATCCCCCAACTGGAAAATGAACCGGGAACAAGCGACTGCGAACACCAATGATATTTCAGCCGAATTAAAAGAATGGGAAGGAACACCACTTCTTCCAAGAAATTTGAACACGACCTTGGCGCCCGGTACCCAATTTTGCAGTGTGGGTGACCCCAAAAAATTAGAGGCGGTGATTGTCGTCAATCAAATGAAAGTTGACTTTATTCATAAAGGACAGAAGGTTAAAATTAAATTGGAAGAACGGCCTTGGGATCTGTTTTATGGCGAAGTATCTCGTTCCATTGATATTGAACAGTATCGTATGGAAAGCGTTCCGATTCAATTGTCAACGAAGGGAGGCGGTGCTGTCGCTTCTGAAACGATCGAAGGTGGGATCGAACGACCACAAATGCCTTCCTATCGTGTTCGTGTCGATCTCGATAATGACGACCTTGTTATGAAAGTCGGTATGACAGGAACGGCTAAAATTAAAGTTCGTCCCCAAACGATTTGGCAAAGATTGTGGCGTTTAATCGGCGATGTTTTCAATTTCAAATTCTGATTTATTCAACTTAATAAAAGTGTTGCATCCACCCACAACTTTAAGTTGAAGGGTGGTTTAAAGATAATTTTATAATTAAAGATAATTTTACAATATAAAATCGGTAACAAATTCGGGAGGACGGATAAAATCCGGCTCCCTATAAACAAACTCTATACAGTGCGACGTTATAAATTCGGCATTTCCTAGGAGTGCGGACGTCTCGTTATCCTATAAAACAGGCGTCTCGCCTGTTTTGAAAAATAGACTTTTATAAAGACCTTGTGTATAAAACAATCAGATTTATCCAAGTTAAAAAACATAGATTGTTTATACAGTGGATTAGGTGGATTATTGAGGAATATAGGATGTTTCCGGTCCAACCGATTCACAATAGCGAGCCAACAGATTGGCCGCAGCATCAAGATCCTTCCAGGAAATAATTTCAGCGGGAGAGTGCATATAACGATTGGGAATGGATAGAAGACCAGCGGCCATCCCGGCACGATTTACCTGAAGTGAAGCGGCATCGGTTCCGGTTATTCTTCCTTCTGCCTCAATTTGAACTGGAATTTCATACTGACTTGCCAAATCGAATAATTGACGACTCAATCGGCGATTCATATTCGGACCAACGCCAATAACCGGTCCTTCCCCAACTTTAATGTCTCCGGTAATCTTCTTTTCGACGGTAGGACAATCAGTTGCAAATGTAACATCAACAGCAATTCCCGCCATGGGGTCAATTCCAAACGAACTGGTTTTAGAACCGCGAAGACCAACTTCTTCCTGAACTGTGGATACGGCATAAACGCCACAGTGGAGTTTGGCTGGATCTATTCGGCGAAGAGCTTCCATAACAACCCAAACACCTGTTTTATCGTCTGTAGCCGTAGCAGCACAGGTCTCGTTTAATAGATCGTCGTATTTCAGTTCAACGGTTACCGGACTGCCAATACCCACTTTTGCAATGGCGTCTTCCTTGGAATTCGCTCCAATATCAATCCAGAGATCTTGAATTTTCGGGGTCTTCTTTTTTTCTTCCTCGTTTAGGAGATGAATCGGTTTTTTCCCGAATACACCGCGAACCATTCCTGCTTCTGTCCAAATACAGGCGCGAGCTCCAATAACCATCTGGGGATCCCAACCCCCTAAAGACTGAACGTAAAGAAAACCATCATTATCTATATAATTGATAATGAAACCAATCTGATCACAATGCCCAGCGAGCATAATACGAATAGGTGATTCCGGATTACGTACGACAATAACATTTCCGTGAACATCTGTCTTTATTTCATCGGCAAATGGATCGGCATATTCCCGAACTGCACGTTGAACCGGTTCCTCAAAACCTGATGGACTCGGTAATAATACTATTTTTTTAAAAAAATCTTTTGCATTGTCAATCATTGATTGTCCTTCTTTCTTTATTGAACCAAATTCTTTTATATAATTAAAAACTCCCTGATGTTTAGATAAATCCAAAGAGAGAGCTGATAATATTTTCCCAAACCGACGAAGTGGTGATTATTAAGGTCCTTCGACAAGACCTTCGCCCACACTTCTTTTATATTATACCATTATCACACATTTGAAAACATCAAAAAAAGAGAGAATCGAAAAAAATCCGGTATTTTTAAGGGCAATATTGAAAACGTAAATTTCTTGTACCTATTAATTCTATTCAACAAGTCCGCGTTGACGGGCGTCCTGAAGCATTTCCTCAACGATTGTGTTTAATTCCGGGAATTCAGTTTCCAAGGTCTCCAATCTTTTTTTGAGGCGGACAGTATCCAATTTATTAAGAACCCAACTTTTTCCATCCGCATAATAGTTTAATAAAAAAGGATGAACGTGATCCATAACGACGGCAAATCGTGCTTCCGGTGTCTTTTCTTCGTCGAATTCCAGCCAGAGAGCCTTAAATTCGGCCCCCTGCTCCTCTGGAAGAAGACCGAAAAGATGATCGGCCGCCTTGCACTCGCGCTCTTTTTTATCTTTACAGGCGTTGACATCAAAAGCATAGGTATCGCCCGCCTCGACTTCGACAATATCATGAATGAGAAGCATTCGAAGAATTCGCTCTAAATTCAAATTCTTTTCGGCTATCCGATCCGCAAACAACATTGCCAAAAGTGCCACATGCCACGAATGTTCCGCATCATTCTCCGTTCGACTTTTATCGGTTATCCAGGCCTGTCTAAATATCGTCTTCATCCGGTCAACAGTTCGAAAAAATTCCAACTGTTTGCGTAAATCTTCCATTCGTTTCGTTTGATTCTTCATTATAAAAACATCTCCTATCGATTATTTAACGGAATTTAAAATATCTCCATATTCTTTAATGAAATGAAGATCTCCATATTGTTTTCGATAATCTTCATTCACATAAACGGCGAAGGTCGTAAAGTTTCTAATACCACGATCAAAATATGTTTTTACGTCGGATTTACAAATGTCAGCGTGCCAGGGAAGTTTTTTGGCAGGCTTTTTCCATCGACTAAAGAGGGAAACATCAAGCCAGTATTCCAAAACCTGGGCCGTTTCTACTGGAAAAACCTTTAGATTATTATCGAGAGCCGCTAATTGTTCTCCATGATTCAATTGACCGGCAACCCCTCCCTTCGGGTCCGATAATGGTACCGACCAACTTCGATAAATCGGAGCGAATTCCATAAAGATACCATCCTCCGGTTTGATTTTTGCTGGGGGCGCAAATGTTCGGGCATACGCCAGATGGGCCAGACTTGCCTTCGAATCAATTTCAGAACGAAGTGCTTTGATTATGGCATTTTCAATTATCAGTGCCTGATCGGAAATCGATAGTTCGCGGCATTTGGGACAATAACAGCCATCACGTCCATCGTCGAGCCAATAGAAATAACGACCGGTAGTCGATGGGCATATTTTTGAAACTTTAACGGCATTTTGAGCAATAATATCAAGGCTTTTGGCCGAATGAACACAACAGTTACAATCGGGAACACGTTCGCCTTTTTCATTCATGCGAAACAGGGAGGGATCTTCTTTAAACATGTCTCGTGGAAGAAGATAGCTCATAGCGTGTAATTCATGCTCCACCTGCAGTTGATAATGGGCACAATCCTCCTGAAATTGTTTTCCTTTTGGGCTCTGAATAAAAGGAATAACATCATCCGGACCAAAATGGGTGGCAATTGTCGTCAAACCGGCCTCCGAGGCCAGTTGAGGCCAGGGAAGTGATGTCGATAGATCAACGGAATGAAGAATAACACCTCTCGTTTTTAATAATGATTTCTCCTTCGAAAACACAAAGGCGCCGGATGCCAGTCCGGATAATAATGTTGACAGTGCCGTTTCACGCATAAATTGTCGTCGATGCATAATATGCTCCCTTTATTTCGTTATCCCTTCGTTATTTAATAAAACCGATTTTATAAAACTGCTTTTATTCTATTAAATCTCAAATCCCTTGTCAATATACTTGAAAACATTCTATCTGTTTTATATAATGGAAATTTACTCAAGGCCGTTTTAAAAAAGGGAATTCAAAACAGGCGAGACGCCTGTTTTGAAGGAAGCGGAAGAGACCTGCCTGCCGTCAGGCATGGCGTCCGCGCTCCCAGGAAATACCGAATTTATAACGTAGTACAGTATAAATTTATGGTATTATTGTAAAGTACAGTACTTCCTTTAACAAGAAAAAACAAAATGAAACAACTATCGTTTTTACTATTGTCGTTTTTACTATTATCGTTTGTCTTTTTGACTGCGGAAAATATATTTGCAACAACCTATTATGTAGATAATGAAAATGGAAGTGACCAAAATTCCGGAACAATGGAGAAGAGTGCCTGGAAGAGTGTGAACAAGGTCAATCGATCCACCTTGAAACCTGGTGATGTCGTTCTCTTTCGACGTAACGGATTTTGGCGTGGAAACATTCAATGTCAGGCAGGTACGGAAGGAAAACCGGTCATCTACTCAACCTATGGAAGTGGAAACAGACCTGTTATTATGGGGAGTATTCCCCTTGATAAAGAATCGGATTGGAACAAAGTACCCAATCTCGACCATATTTGGGTAACGAAAGCGGCAACATATTCCAAGGAAAAAACGCCATGTGATGCCATCGACAAAAACATATGGCATTATCACTGCGACGGGGAAGGTAAAATCAATTTTGACGCATCCAAAACCAATGGTCGTCAGGAGTATCGTTTAACATGTCTCAATAGCGGGCAAACATCCTCCAACATTCAATTAACACTTGCACCGTTCAACGTTTACGAAGATAAAGTATTTATCTTCCGTTTTCGCGCCAAGGCGTCGATTCCATTTTCCCTTAAAAATGTATCACTAATGATGCAATACTCTCCATGGAGCGGACTAGGAAATACCCCTTGGAAGGGGGCGGAAATCGGTACGGAATGGACGGAACACGAAGTCATTTTTCATGTATATAAAACAGATACAAAAGGACGTATTACATTCTTCATCGGAAACCAACTGCCAAAGGACTGTGTTTTTTCATTCGAACCGATCAGCGGTTACTTCGTGGACTTGCAATCCAACGGTATCAACTGTGACGTCGGTAATTTGATCCTGATTGAAAAAGGTAAAAAGGAAAAATTCGCCGGATTCAAGCGGTGGTCCGTTAAAGCATTAAAGGAACAGGCCGATTTTTATTACGAACCTGAAACCAATCGTGTCTATTGTTATTCCGACGTGAATCCGGCTATCAAATATCAAATGGTGGAGGCGGCACTCAAACGTAATATATTCTCCATAAACGCACACACAGTCATTGATGGATTCACAATAATCAATGGAGCCGCCCATGGTGTCGGTGGTGGAGGAATGAGCGCACACGACGTCATTATCAGAAATAATGAAATTACATGGATTGGCGGCGGTCATCTCTATACACGTAATGGCAATTGTGTACGTTATGGAAACGGAGTTGAATTTTATGGAGGTGGACGAAACTGTCTTGTCGAGAAAAATATATTTTCGGAAATTTACGATGTTGCCATGACCATCCAGGGACGTGGTAATGTCGTCAACGAAAACATTTGCTGGCGCAATAATATCATTCATCATTGTGAACAGGCGTATGAAATATGGTTTTCAGAAGTTAATTCCATTATTAAAAATGTAGTATTTGAGAACAATACCTGTGTCGATGCAGGCTACTGCTGGGGCCATCGCCAGCGACCCGACAAACGCGCTACACATCTGCTCGGATATGAACTCCAGACCAAAACTATCGATCAAACCATTCGCAACAACGTTTTTTCGAATTCACTTCAAACATTAATCTGGTATTTCAACCCCCGTCTTGGAGAAATTAATGCGGATAATAATATCTGGTGGGACAATTCCATCGGTACAGATTCCGAAAAAGAAAATCAGCTCTTTTCGTGGGATTCCAACAAGAACAAGGTTTCATTTGAAAAATATCGTAAACAAACCGGGAACGACAAACACTCAAAAATCGTCAAACCAATTTTTGCCGATCCCGATCATTTTGATTACCGAATTATCAATAAAGCCGAAATTGGAAATGCCGGGGCTAATGTAAATTGAGGACATTGCATTAAAGAAAACGTAACCGTTCACGGATATAAAGTGAAACCACGGATATAAAGTGAAATCGCGGATAACACTGATTTTCACGGATAGTTTTTTGGCAAACAAACTTTTTTATGAT
>CAYUAP010000037.1:0-38282 GCA_964442735.1 uncultured Planctomycetaceae bacterium
ATACCGTTCAGAAATCATCAACCTGCTGCATTGAGTATGCGTCAGCCCTGCCCTTTAAAGGGTTACATGGTAATCGATAAATATACCCGATTTTACGTCTACCAAATGGCAATCCCCCATAGGAACTCGCCCTCTCCTTCGTCGTTATTGTTGGGACAACAACATCTAAAAAAAATAAAAAAATTCCACAAATAACAAAAAATCTATCAATCGCTAATAACTTTTTCATATTATGACCTCCTTCTTCAAAAATCATTTATATTGGGACGCTCTCTTCCTCGTCCAGTACTTGTCTATTTTCAACATCCATCATTGTCCCTCTATCTACTAGTGACTGTAAAAACTTCTGTTTTGCATAAAAAAATAAAAAAATCAAAAGTTTTTCGAACAATGTTAAAATAGGCAAAATATTACAATAAAAATGATTTTCTTGTGCCTAAATCTTTCTATCAGAAAAGTACATCTGATGAAAAAGAAGTCAGACGGAACAAGGATATCCTCTACACCAAAACGCTCCAATACTTTAACATCATAACACGATAAAACATCATAACATGACAAAACGTTACAACACGATAAAACGTTGTAACACAATAAAACATTACAACACGACAAAACACCACAACACAATAAAACATTACAACACGACAAAACACCACAACACAATAAAACATTACAACACGACAAAACATCACAATACGGTCTTTCTCGGAAAAGGCCGTTTTTATTTATTTGTTTCCTTTTTAAGAAGAGCATCGATCTGACCCGCTAGCGATTTAGCCTCCGGTCGATGTCGCAATGATTCGTAAATTTCACGAGCCTCGTCGAGTTGACCTCCCCGGTAAAGTGATATGGCCAAATTCAGTTGCGCGTCGAAACTATCCGGTATTTTCGCCAGGACAATCCGAAACGCCTCTTGAGCCTTGAGATCGTCTCCCTCGTTAAAACAGGCAATCCCTAAAGCAAGTGTAAACTCGACTCGATTCGGTTCCTTCGCAATCAGTTTTTCGAGTTCCACCCGGGCCTCGGCCGGTTCATGCAAGACGTAAAGAAGGTATCGCGCAAAATCAAACCGTAACTCAACCGCATCAGGAACATCATCAAGCGCTTGCCGATATGCGGTCCGAACCGCCTCCGTATGGTCGTCCGGCATAAAAAAATCCTTGATCGCCATGTGACCCGTCAGTAAATAACCATAATCGGAAAGTCGGGTGGAATAGGCTTGATCGTCCGTCGTTAAGGTCTTTTGCAATTGACGACGTGCCAGATCCTGTCGATTCGGACCTCCCAATCGCCACACAAAAGGTCCAACCACAACGATTAAAAGAACAACCGCCGTTAATACCCCAATTATGTAACGATAATTTTGCCTCTTTTTCAACCGATTCGAAATCACAGCCTCCGGACTCTCTTCCCGCGTAACGTCCGTATCAGCATATAAAATACCGTTCCGAATCAATGCGGCAATTTCCCGACGACAAAAAGGACATGTCTCAATATGCCGAAGGAAATTGTTCCGCTCCTCGGGAAGAAGTACCTCATTATCCAGTCTCTCCAAAAATTCCAGACTCGTCGCCGGATGATTCCCGGACGGCGGATCTGAACTGGAGTCCTGATCCCCAAAAGCTTTTCGAAATGATTCCGCTAGAATCACTTTCAGTTTTTCTATTTTCATGATTGCGTTCCCCCTTCCATTTTGAAAAAGGCCACAATAATACTCCCCGTTTCATTGCCCCAAGTCGTAAAAATCGCATTCCCAAAGTCGCGTAAAACAGGGTCCTCGGATATGACCCGAGAAAATTCCTTCCGAAATTGATGAATGGCCTTCTCGCGCTTGCGCGATGTCGTCCCCCCATCTTCCGCATAAAGACGGGCTATCTGCTGATTTTGTAACTTTTCTACAAAATGATACAGAAGTCGATTCCAATCCTCGTCCGAAATCCTGGCACGTACCAAACGCAAGGCCGGAATCAGATGCTCAATAAGATCCTGACATCCGGCCTCGCTCTTCGTCTCTCTCGAAAACGACTCAATGGGCTCGCATATCGTAGTACTCTCGTTATCGTCTTCTTTTTCCGTTTCGGTCTTTTTTGTTTCGTCCAGGTCCGTAAAGAGCGTTTCCTGGAGCCGTTCCCTGCCGATATATTTGCGTAAAAAAATGGCAAGCGCAATACGAAGCCAATTTTTCAGTCCGGAATAACCGCTAAAGGAGTCGAGGGCCGGCTTCACTTTCTCCGAAGCAATTCCCGTTAAATACATATAAAACGAATTCCACCATTCAGGCTGTCCATTGCCAAACTGATTTCTGCGATCAATCCGTGCCGCTACATTTCTTAAATAATAGGTGTAATCGACCGCAAACCGCTCGGCCGCACGATTCTGCAACGCACAGAGTGCGGCTGCATGAACTAAATCAAAGAGAGGATTCCCGCCAAGAGAACAATTCCGTAAAAAACCGCGTCCAGCAGCTAAAGAACGTGCCACCTCCTCGCCGTCCTTCCCGTTCCCGCCTTCTCCCAATGGTAAAGCCAGCAGGCAAAAAGACGAAGCGCCAGACGATCCTCCTCCGTTAATGGCTCTATCGCCGATCCATCGTTGACCTCCGGAGCTGCTTCATTGTAAAACCGCTCTACCTCTTGCCATAACTTCGGCTTGCCCTTCGACCAGGGCGAATAGTCAGTCCGTGCCACAAGCCATTCCGGAGGCGTCGTAAAGGTGTACGATATCACCTTTCCTGATATTTCCGCTTCTACTATTTCCGCTTCTGATATTTCCACTTCTGATATTTCCACTTGTTTCATGGTAATATAAACCCTGTTTCTTCTCCTCGTTAAACCGTCTCTCATTGTTGCCAAATTTTTTATACGTGACCATCGCCTTTCGGCCCTGTCACAACCAGTCGCGTTCCAACAACACAACCTCAAGCAGCTACGTACAAATATATGTCCGATTCATCTTTTCCTGTCAAAAGACCTCTCGCATAATATGCCGCTCGCACTGAAATTTCGGCTAACAGGGCTCTGCCCCCCCTCATACTTAACGTACCTTGAGTTTGTCATTGCTGTCACTCCGGCTATGGAACAATCTCCCCTATATTAAAATTCAATGTTAAACCCGTTCAAGTTGAACGTTATACCGCAAGACGTTACAATACTGCAAAACGTTACAATACCACATTTTCTGGAGTATGTACGTCTCTTCCACATACTCCAAAACAGGCATCGCACCTGCTTAAAAAAATGAATTTCAACCGACCTGGACTAAATCTTTTAGGATTCACTTGTTAACCTGTTGGTCTCATTCTAATTTCTACAGGTATGATAAACCAAATTTCATTCCATTATAATTAAATATTTATCAACTTTCAACGCAAAAATAAAAAAATCTGTTCAATAAAACGACTCACTTTATAACTTTTGTTCACATCGTAACGTTTTATTAAAAATTAAGAGACATTAGATATCGTGAAATAACCTGAAAAGAGGATTCGATCCACTTGTCGAAGGCTTTTCTTCACTGGACCGGACGGAAGAAACCGAGCTTTTCAAAACAGTTAAATCTGATTTCTCGTTAATATTATCGATATCAGCAACGGAATTTAATGGTTTTCCATTTATTTTTGTGATAATATCACCTTTTTTAATACCCAATTTGGCGAGTGGCGTTTCGGCATCAGGCGTTTTCTCCAAAAGAAAACCTTTGCTGCCATTGGAATTTTGATCGTTCATCGCATTATAAAAGACAACATATCTATAACTGTAATAATAGGTCGTAGTGTAGGAGTAATAATAAACC
This sequence comes from uncultured Planctomycetaceae bacterium, assembly GCA_964442735.1. Classification (GTDB taxonomy): domain Bacteria; phylum Planctomycetota; class Planctomycetia; order Pirellulales; family Thermoguttaceae; genus JAUNBG01. The sequence continues at coordinate 3,796 of CAYUAP010000037.1, forward strand.
GGACGATAGTAAACCACCGGACGATAATACCGATAGTAATAATAGTAACGGCAATTTGTTTTCGGAGCTTTTATTTCCCCATTCTGAATCGCACATGGAATTCGCGAAATCTCCTGCATTTCGTTCACCCCGGATATCGCCACTTCATACGGACTTGACTTCTCCGCTCCTTTCACCATTGTAACGTTCCCACAAAGTACAAAAAACATTCCACAAACTGCCAACAATCCACAAATCAATGAATTTTTCATCACATCACCTCTTTTTAAAAATTTTTATTTTGAATTCAACAAACTCGTTTCGAAGGATTCCTTTAACCCCTCTATCTACTAGTGACTTCATATATCCCGATTTTGCAATTAATTTAAAAAAAAAAGAAAAATAATTTCCACTCTTCTACATGTCATTACAATCATTATATTTATTAAATTAAAAACACTTGTTAAACTTGAGGTATTTGTTAAAGTTAAACAAAAATCAGGATAATATAATTAAGAGGAAATATTTAAAAATCATTGGCCAGTCTCTTTAGTTTTTACACTTTAAAGATATTGATATAATTACAATAATACAAATATAGTATCGTATTATTATATTTAAATACGTATTTCTTAAATACGGATAAAACGAAATAAAGGAACAAATAATAAATATTGCAAATAATATCCGGAAATCTGATAAAGCAGTAAAGATCTGTTAATATACGATCTGTTATTTCATTTCGCATAATAACCATTTCTCTGGAACTGCAATATCAAGATAAAAAAGAATCCATTATGACATTCCGTAACAAAACATCACTCCGACTTGTAACGACAACGCATACCCGGCGAACCGCCCATAACATCTGTAACAACAACACCTCCAGAAGAAGAGTCTTCGACATAAATCCCCAATCGAGTCTGATTTCCCCGTGGCCACAACTGCGTTTTCAAATAACAACGATTGTTCCCGTGTTCGATCAATGTCAGTGTTATGATATCAGGTGAATTGGCAACGGCACGTCGAAAATCGGATTCATCATCGATAGATTGTCCATTCACCTCAATAATACGATCCCCGTTTTCCGGACGATAAATCGGATCGGACCACCCTCCGGAGCTTCCGTTGTTCCCGTTGCTTCCGCTGTTCCCGTTGCTTCCGCTGTTCCAACGTCCACCAACAGGTCTTGTGTCACCATTTTCAAGGTAACGACAACGATTCCCCGGCATGTTCGACATAACTCCCGTAACAATAACACCAGGTCGCTCGTCGTCCTGAACGTAAATACCAAGACGCGAGTCGGACCCCTTCGGAAGAAGAGTCGTAATCAGATAGTATCTGTTGCCGGTTCGACGATCAATGATCGTCAGAACAACCTTGGACTCTTCCGATTTTATCGTCCTAAAAAAATCGCTTTCATTGGAGATTTTGTTATCGTTGACAGCAATAATTCTGTCACCGTTCTCCGGGTGGTAAATCGCCTCAGACCATTTGTTGTTCCGGCTTTCCGAATCGTGATCAGATCCCTGCGGAAGAGACCATATGTAAACTTTTTGATTACAGGATGCGTATTCTCTCACAATATAAGAATCAATCAAATTAAAAATCATCTTCCAACTTAAAATTTTGTCACTCTGGCTTCTAAAGATGGAGGCGAGAATCAAAGTAAACGGACCACCACCATTTTCTAAAGCAGTAGCAGCTTGACCGGGACTTGAAGAATTAACATCAACGACCCCCTTATACTCGAAAAACAAGGTACGAAACAAGGGAGGTACTTCTGTTTGCACAGGAGCGGACGGAGCCCCCACCTGTCCGGGAAAAGATTGCAAAACGTGACATGATTCAGTAATAAAGACTATCAGTCGTGGATTCTTGTGTTTCAACGCATTCAATATTTCTGAACGACGCATGGCTCGCTCCCCACGATTTTCCGGCATCCATAAAAAATGCCCCCCTTCGTCGAACGCCCCATGACCACACCAATAGAAAAATATCGTATCGTTTGATCCTGCCGGACATCGGTCTATCGCGTCAAGAATATCGTCATGAACGTTGTACGAGGTCGAAATATTGGGCCCTGTCCAACGTTCCGACAATCCTCTCTCACTTTCGTCCGGATCATTATATTGAATGATTCTGTCCGCCGGCATATTCATATTAAGACTGGATGCGATCTCATATATTCCTGACTTAACACATTTACCGACATTCGGGTCATGTACGTCCCCTTCACTAAAGAGATAAAGATTTTGCGCATATAAAGTATTGTTGGTTAATCCAAAAACTATAAAGATCAAGACGGAAATAGCAAAACGGTAAAACATTTTTTTCTCCCTGTTATGATTACACTTTTGTTGACTTGCTGACAATCTTGAGACAATCAATGACAAATGATTCTGCCTGTTGACTGGTTCCATGTCAATTTCTGTACTCCGCTAAAAGTAAACTTAATTGGTAAAGATTCACAACCCAAACCAACCGGTTACTAATATAATAATAAAAACGCCTCGTTTCTGAAATCATTCATGACATCAATTGCTCTAACAGTACGATCTATTACAATTATATATTTTATTGCCATATTTTTTCAAATATTTTCAAAATATTTTCCTTTTTTTTAATTTCACTGGTATTTTATGCCTCCCCGATTATAATAGATATCAGATAATTTAGACCGTGAATCCATTACGGATTTAAAAATATTTTCTTTCGGTTAAAATTAGAAACATTAGGAAAAATAGACAATATGGACAATTCTATTCTACAAAAAATAACCGTTCCCTGCTTAAATATAAGTGGAAATATCAACAAGAAACGTAAAGCTGATATCATTCGTGGATTATTACTCTCTTCCAAATGGCATTTGCAAAAATTTGATGAAGAATATAATTTTCTTATGTATATGCAAGATTCGTCTTTCGATACAAATAAAAAATATGTCTTAATTTCCACTCATATTGATACGGTTTACGAAATGGATAACTGCTTCAGTCAAGTTCAAGATCCATATTTTTTCGGAACCTATGATAACTCGCTGACGAACGCCGTCGTTATTGACAATATGCTCAAAAATAAATTCGGAAATAATGTAATCATTGTATTTACAGGAAATGAAGAATATGGAATGTCCGGAGCACACGATGTTTGCCAATCACTAAAAAATGTAAACATTGAACATGTCATTGTACTGGACGTAACCTATGAAAAATATTTTAATAAAGATTTTACTTTTGATAATTGCCATCATTCAAACTACGTAAAAAAATTACTAATCGCTCAAACAAAAAAGATATGCGACAATTTCGTTATCAATCCCATCGAAGACGACGACGAAACTTGCGTTTATACAAGATTCTATAAATGTATGAGTTTATGTATTCCAGTAAAAGGAAAAATGCACTCAAATAAAGGGGTTTTATGCTTGCAAACAAGTCTTGCAAAATATGCGGAGGTACTCTCTTTATTAACGGAATTTGATTTTTCCTCCAATCAAACATCAACTGGAATTGTAGAATAGCATCCTTTTGATCGTAATATTCTCTTAATCGTAATGGTAATCATTCACGAACGATTTTGGAACCACGGATATCACGGTTAAACACAGAGAATCTGCCGTAAAATATAATATTTTATAATAACAAACGAAACATTTTTATCTGTTATAATATATAATGTTATCATAAAAAAGTTTGTTTGCTAAAAAACTATCCGTGAAAATCAGTGTTATCCGTGGTTTCATATGATATCCGTGGTTTCATATGATATCCGTGAACGGTTACTCGTAATATCCTCTTAATCGTAATGTTCTCTTAATCGTAATGTCCGATAGGAAGTCCTTGATAAAGAATGAAAAATCGTTAAAATTAAAAATGAAAAAATGTATGCCAGTATTACTACCGATAACAAGAAACCCTTTTCCACAAATCGTTTCAACTTAAAGATTATCCAGTAATTCGTGGTTCAAAAGTTGCTTCAAACCGAAATGAATGTCCAATTTAACAAAAAGTTTTCATGTTACTACAGGAAAAGAGTTTCAAGGCGTAGATATATTCAAGGTCGTTCACAATTCCTTTTTTCCAAACAGGAAGAACGCCTGTTGGGGAGGAGGCGGACGAGACGTCGCGCTCCCAGAAAATGCCGAATTGATAACGTTCCACTGTATATATTCAAGGTCGTTCAAAATTCCTTTTTTCCCAACAGGAAGAACGCCTGTTGGGGAGGAGGCGGACGAGACGTCGTGCTCCCAGAAAATGCCGAATTGATAACGTCGTACAGTATAACAAGGCATAGATAACAAAAAGGAAACAAAAATGATACAAAAGCAACCAATACCGTTCGATACCAACCTGTTTATTCACGAGCCAATGGACGTCTATCAATCAAAACGAAACGATTATCTCTCCAGCCACCAGATCACAGCGTTTCTTGGCCCTCCGAATGATATGCCCGATAATGTTCCCGATGATGTTCGCCGTGTGAATTTTCTGATAGGTAAAGCAACACATTCCCTTGTTCTCGAAGGTCGGAACGCTTTCAATCAGGAATATACTTCGGATGATTCAAATGTCGGTAATCGACGTATTCTGACTAAAGAACAAAACGAAATGATCGAACAAATGAATACGGCCGTTTTCAATAATCCTCTTGCCCGCCAGCTACTCGGCCATGGTACTGCGGAAGGTGTGGTTCGCGCATCCTATCGCGGTTTCTCCTGTCAGGTTCGATTAGACTGGTTCCATCCATCAGAAGGTATTGTCGATCTGAAAACGACAAAAAATATTGACACGTTCGATCATGACGCAAAAATCTATCGATATTACCACCAGTTTGCGTTCTATCGTTCCGTTTTTAAAGAAGCCTTTGGCGTTACCGTCCCTGTTTCGATTATCGTCGTCAGTAATAGAAACCCCATCTGTGAAGTAATTCCCGTTGATCCGAATTCTCTGGATTCAAAAACAAAAGAAAATGAAGAAATTCTGGATCGAATGCGATCTGTCCAAAAACCGGGAACCTGGGCTGGTACTGTTTGAAATTTACGGACTCTCAATAAAAGGACCTTTCATGACTGTAATATCTGTTTTTGTACTGCCAGATTAAAATTTCTTGTAACCGTTCACAGATATATTGTGAAACCACGGATATAATATGAAACCACGGATAACACTGATTTTCACGGATAGTTTTTTGGCAAACAAACTTTTTTATGATAAAATTATTTATGATATTAGATAAAAATGTTTCGTTTTTTATTGTAAAATATTGTATTTTACAACAGACTATCTCTGTTTATCCATGATATCCGTAGTTACAAAATCGTTCGTGAATGGTTACTAAAAAAGATTCTGAAACAGCATACAAAATGATATCCTCTATTCGATATCCTGGACTTCCATCTTCCTCCGCTCAATCTCGCGCCTCTGAATACGATTAGAAAAATATTCGACAGCGACCAAAAGGAACATCCATTGAATCATTATGATAAACAGGATATGTTTGGCCAATGAAACAATACCAAAACGGTATAGCGGGCAAATGAACAGAAATAACATGATACCAAAGGCAAAAAAGAAAACGTACCAAATAATACGCCCCACCCCGGAAGGAATTACAACTCTCTGTTGCGCAATCCGTACCGGTCCGGTCCAAGTTGTTACGATAATAAAAAGAAAAAATACACCAAGGGCCAGTATCAATAGAGTTTTCGCGTCAAGACCAAAAAAGGTTGGCGGTGTGATCTCGTTAAGAGGCGTTCCCTCCGGTAATAGACCACACAGTTCCACTGATTCTGCCATTAGAACAAGACGCGTCTTTTTCGGTACGATAATACTCAATGTTAGTGATACACCATGACGGCTTGGCGGAAATTCGTCTTTCGGTACTACGATTTTAAACCACCTCCCTATGTCGGGGCCCGCAAGTCGCGTACCATATAGTTGCTTTTTTTCTCTTGTCGCTACCGTCAAACGAACTTCCGCATCTCCAGGCTTTTCGATTACCGTTTCCCGATAAAGCGACTCAATCTTCACCATTCCCATCAAATACCATCCGTCCCATGTTTTGGGATACCAACGACCAAGATCGCCAAGTAATAATTCACTCTCCCTGTCACTTTCGTTGACAAATACATAATAGGGCATACTCTTTTCAGGCCCCAAAGATGTAACAAGAGTTCCGTCTGTCTTTATAAACATCGTACTTGAAAGACAAATAGGCATCTGCCTCTTCGCTTTATGATAATACGAATTTATGACAATGACAGGAAACATTAACAACGGAACAAGAATTACAAAATAAACGACTCGCTCTTGTGGCGTCATCATACTAAAAAATTTTTTATTCATCAGATTTCCCTTCCCGATATGCAGCTAAAAGAACGGTTAATGTCGCTATATCCATCTTTCCTTCTATAACTTTACTCCGTAGTAACAACTCAAATGGATCTGCCGGATTGTGTGCATCGTAAAGCTTAATCTTTTCAATCAATCGATCAAGTCGAAGTCGAATCGTCGGATACGAAATATCGTATTCGGTTGCCAGTTGCTTGAGAGATCCTGATACAAGAAGAAATCGACGAATAAATACTAAATCCTCGTCTGTCATTCCTTCAAGCCATTTTGGTAATTTCCGCTCCATTATTTTACCTCCACCTATTTTACCTCCACCTATTTTACCTCCACCGCTTCCAATGTCCGCACAGAACGTTCGTCACTAACGTCTCTCAATCGTTGCCAAAGAATCATCGCAAATAATATGTTTATACAACAGGAATTCACTTGTAATACCTCCATCTTTTCAATATGAAGTATATGAAATACAATGACTGTTCCAAGTGCCCCCAATCCAAACAAAAACATCGCCATAACCTGTAAATAACCAAACCAAAAACAATGAAATCTCGCCGGTGTAAATACAAGACGAAAAAGAATCACAAGAAACGAAAGAGACAAAATCACATTAACTACCACCAATATTATACTCCATTGCGTTGACCAGCCCGGTATCACTGCTCCCCGGGTATACTCCGGTCCCGATAATTCGACCATCGTTCGTCTCCCGTCTTCGTCAATTTTATACGTCCCACTCAAACTCGACTCTCTATGATATTCAATATTGGGAAATATATAAAAATACTGTACCACTATCGTTATAAATGCCACTAACATTATACCACGATCAAACCAATGATTTTCCTTGCCTGCCATGATTTTCTCCTCCCTTGTATATTAAAAGTTTAATAAAACTAAAGTCAATATACATTATATTTTTAACTTTGTCAAATATTGGTTTAATTTTATTAAAGTTTCTTCTTGGAATTTGGAGTTTGGAATTTGGAATTAGGAATTAGGAATTGGGAATTGGGAGTTTTTCTTCCATAATTTCAGAGATTGTATGACCATAAAGATGACATTAACAGAAAATTTCTGACAAGTGCTCTTTTATACTCCAGGCCAGAATGATGCCTGTAAATTATAAACGTTTGAATTTTCTGTTGCTTTATTATAGATATTGTTATACTTTAGGACGTTATAAATTCGTCATTTCCCGGAAGTACAGACGTCTCGTCCACATCCTCCAAAACAGATGTCTCGTCCACTTCCTCCAAAACAGACGTCTCGTCCACTTCCTCCAAAACAGACGTCTCGTCCACTTCCTCCAAAACAGACGTCTCGCCTGTTTTGAAAAACAGACTTTTATAACGGCCTTGAGTATATCATCAACACCCTTTTATTTAACCTCAATCGGTTTGATTAGAAGCTGTTCACGTGTCGGTAATTTCGGGAACGGAACATGTGGCTCGGCCTGATACCAGAAAGCAACACTGGCAATATCGTCTTCAAGTGGAAGATAGAGTCCGTTCTTTTTCCAGCCAAGAGCCTGAATCGTTACTTTTAGATCTTTTTCGAAACGAATCGGATCGGTAATATGCCAACGATAAAGACCAAAACGCTGGCCGGGCTTGTAGATAACATCAGGTGGAAGAACCTGTAACAGTCCGGAATAGGGAGTACTGAATTCGCGATAATGTCCATTTCTGTCGAAATTATAGGAGCCACAAAAATAGTCCTCCGTTCCTGTTCCGGCAATTGTCGGAAACTTTTGATCACCATCCATGTAAAATTTGATTTCCCCTTCTCCCCACCATCCAGGACTATGTACTTCCCAAGCCAGATAGGTTCCAACATAATGCCCCTTTCCTTTAACACCGTCAAGAATTGTAACAACATCCCGGGCTTTAAGCGGATTGACCCGTCGATATTGCGCATGCAAACAGGCAGCCGTGGCCGGAACTTCCGTCAGAACATAATTGATCTGATAATAGACAGTACACTGTTCTCTATTGATATTTTCCAGAGTAATCTTCGCCTTTTTATGGAAGGGCATTGTCCAATAACAATTGAACGCACTCCCCGGATTGACGTTAACCATTAGGGAATTGTTCTGACAATACTCTTGCCAGCCACAGGTAAAGAAATCAGCGACAGGACATTCAATAGAGGGGGTTTCCTCGTTATCCCAATAAAATCGCAATATCATTTCACGAGAACGATTCAAGGGGGCCGGTGTCATCCAGATCTGCTGAATGGCACCACTTCCCTCTATTTCGGCTAAAGTAAACGTGGAATTACCCGGAATCCGCACATAGGGCGATACCTTCCAGCCCTGCCCAAGTTCCTTTGCCGCATTTTTTGCCGGACCTTCGGTCGATATTGCGGCCATTCCCTTTTCTCCCGTAAAATTCTCCGGTGAAATCGAACGCGTTTGCGCATCAGATAACAGATGAAGATTACCGGTATTGACGGAAAGCCCGGTAAACTTCCCGTCTGTATGCTCCTGGCCCGCTACGGATAATGCCGTTAATAACAACAGACATATAAAACAAAATCGTTTCATTATTTTCCTTTCTTTATCTTTTTATTTCCATACCCGCTGAAGCGGCCAGACACGTAACGATTCGATTGAGGCCCCCAATCCGTTCGATTCCACCTGAATGGATCCATACGCCTGTCCTTCCACCGGAATAAAACATTTCGCAATTTGTGATAATCCACGATTGACAAAAACTTCAATCGACATTCGATCCAACACAATACGAAGTTCGACTCGACCATTCTGAACCGTTAAAGGAGCACGAACATCGTTGACCATAAACGCTTTTTCCTTTAGTAAAAGCGTAATCGTCTGCCCATGGAGAGTCAATACAATTTTTTCGGAAGTACCAACGTTGATTGTCATTTCCAAATCGAGTAGTTCCGTCGAGGGAAGGTCAATTTTCATGGAATTTTTAAGAGCGATTTTATTCTTCCCGATCATTTTACCACGAAGCGATTCCAACTCTTTTGCCGGATTGGTGCACAGACGAATCCCATCGGTCGTGTTTCGAAGGGTTAATTCACGAGGAACAGAAAACTGCTGATTGAACGGCATATCAGGATAAACCCCACCATTCATCCAGGAGAATTGAATTCTTCGACCCGGCGTGTCACTATAACTCTGCGCAGCATAATCGTTTCCACCCCATTTCATTAGGAGAGGCTCCGACTCCTTCGTAAACATTTTTCCATCAAAAGTACCAATTAAATAGATTCCATTCCCGCCCCAAAAAACCCATTTTTTATTCAGTTCATTGCCGTCTACCGCAAGTTCAAACATGTCCGGACACTCCGAACAGCCAAGATTCTTGATATCACAAATCTTCTTCCATTCTTTCAGATTGGGAGATTCAAACAACGCATAATCCTGTTTATCAAGATATAAAGCCATAATCCAACACTTTGTCGGCGCATACCAAAATACCTTCGGATCCCGATTGCCTCCAATAATATGTGGCAGAACCGGATTTTTTTCGTATTTCGTCCATGTTCGGCCTCGGTCATTGGAATAGGCAATTCCCTGCGACGTCGGTTCACCGTATCGCATACTCGAACCATTATAGGTGAAAATGCCAAAGAGTGGCGATTCAACGCCCGTCCCAACTCCGGAACTGTTATTGTGATCAACCACTCCACTGCCGGAAAAGATTGATCCGAGCCGGTCCGGATGAATGGCATCCGGAAATTCCTGCCAATGAAAAAGATCCCGGCTAACCGCATGTCCCCATGTCATATTATTCCAAGTGGTACCAAAAGGATTGTGCTGATAAAATAAATGATATTCGCCTTTATAAAAAAGAAGTCCATTCGGATCGTTCGTCCAACCTCGTCGGGGAGCAAAGTGAAATTGAGGCCGATATTTTTCTTTATAGGCTGTATCAAGGTCAGGATATTGATCCGATTGCGTTAATATGTTCATTCCTTCCTTGCCCGGTTTGTATTTTTCGATTAGAACAAACGCTGTTTTGTCCTTCCATTCGGAAATATCAAGCATGGCATGAAAACTGATATCATTACTGTTTTCGGCAAGTTCAATTATGAATTCCCGAACAACTTTTCCTTCAACTTCGATCTTCATCCAAGTTTTAGGAGCGCCCGTTTTTACTGGTAAATGAAGATATTTCTTCTCAAATTTTATCTCTCCCGAAAATGGACCACGCATATATTTTTGTCGGGAAAAAACAATCTGATCAATATTTATATGTCCCCAACCACCAGTCTCCTCGTCAACGAGTTGAATACGCGCGGTTTTCCCCATCAAGTCGGCAACACTCCAGGAAAACCATTCGAGTACTTCTGATCCACCATCTTTAACATTGGGACCACGTGCCGTTCGAACCGCTTTACCGTCAACGAGAAGATCAATATGAGTTCCCGGATGTCCGCCCCCACCGAGCAGGAAGGATATGAAAGGCATCTCTATTTTAAATTCAGGCGACGTCAATTTCCCCTTCGAACCGTCTCCACCAAAATAGGTATTCACCAGCCGTTTACCAAGAAAACCTGATACTTGCATTTGATTGGCAAAACCACCAACCGCAGGACCCGGACCAAAAGCCTGCCCTTCTACCTGCCAATCGCCATAATTCTCCGATTCAAAATCACAAAATACTTTATCTCCTTCATTCGCATGAATCAAACCAACGAACAACAAGAGAAATAATACGAAAAATATTTTTGTTTTCATAAATATATTCCTGTAAATATAATGGGTAGGAACGCTCAAGGAACTCTTCAACCTGTTATTATACAAAATAAAAAAAAGATTTTCAATAGACGGAAATCAGGAACAGGTTCCATTCCGAATTATTATTGTTCCCCTAACTTAAATTTGTCGTAACCGTTCACGGATATAAAGTGAAATCGCGGACAACACTGATTTTCACGGATAGTTTTTTGGCAAACAAACTTTTTTATGATATGATAAATTATTTATTATAGATAAAAATGTTCAGTTTGTTATTGTAAAATATTGTATTTTACGACAGACTATCTGTGTTTATCCGTGATATCCGTGGTTCCAAAATCGTTCGTGAATGGTTACAATTTGTCATTTCTATCTTGTCTATCTTGCAAAAACTCCAAGCAAACGCTGTACCACTCCAATATTTTAGAAATATTGCTTAAAATACTTGTTTTTGGGAGACGCGAACCGGCCCCCACCTACCCGGAGTGACCGATTATGACTATAAAAATAACCTGAAATAAAAATAACCTGAAATGAAAATCACCTGAAACAAAAATAATTTGAAATGAAAATCACCTTCAAATTATCTATCAGGAATCAATTTCTGTTTACGATAATAGTAAATAGCCACTTTTTCGAAAATGGCAATCTCTTCCGGAGGTAGACCTTCTTGAAGCTCTTGAAATTTTTTTGCTATTTTTGACACGATTTTTTTTGTCATATTCTGCCCGGATTCGGTCAGGGTAATATTGACGGAACGATGATTCCCAGGATTCATCACACGAAAACATAATCCTTTTCGAACCAGTGTTTCTATCAATTGCGAAGCACTTGGAATCGGAATATCAAGTGCCTGCGCCACAGCCTTCAGTGTTATGCCCTCGGCGACTGTCCGTGTCTTTTGCTCAATAAAAAACAGAGCCATTTTTTGGCGCGGAACAAGTGTATTCATTAAGGTTTGTTCCGCTTGAGAAGGAAAACTCTCTCCGAAATTTATCAACTTGGTTACAACAAAAAACAGTGCCGAAGAAGGATCAATTTCGTCTTCGTTGTCATCTTGATTCTTTTTCATAAATTGGTTCCCCTTGAATTTTCAAAAAATTTAGGTATAATTACAAACTGTTTTAACTATAAATAGTTTACATATAAAACTATTTATACCCTGACTCTTCTCTTTGTCAATGGAGAAGAAGGAAATGTTTGTGGTGGACATTACGATTTATCGGTTGAAATAATGAATTCTTTGTTGTGTTCAAACATAGGAATAACAGAAATTTTGACTTTTTGCAATAGTAGATAAAGCCGCTGTAAAGAAAAAAATCGTAAAAAGCATCAAAATATTGAGGAAAGGAATGAAAAAATAAAATGAAAATAAAAGAAGTAATTTCCCTGTTACTATTACTGGGGATAAACAGTATTGTTCTGGGGCAGGCTGGAAGAGAAGAAGAAACGCCACTTGTTATGGTATCGGCGTCCGTGGAGGTGGGTGAATTGGAGGCCCGTCGTTTTCCGGGTACAATCGTCCCCGTGGAGGAAGTTGATATTGTTCCGCGTGTAACCGGTTATATCGAAAAGGTAAATTTTAAAGAAGGTGATGTTGTAAAGGCGGGAGACCTTCTTTTCCAGATAGAAGAACGGGAATATGTGGCGAATCTGAAAAAAGCACAGGCGAACGTAGCCTCCTGTAAATCACAGATATTACAGACCCAGGCGGCGATAAAAGAGCAAGAGGCGCGAATTATTGAATTGGAAGCATTATTAAAATACAAAACGACGAACTACAATCGGAATCTATCCCTTTTCAAGCAGAACAAAGCCGTTTCCGAAGACGAAGTTGATAATGCAAAAAGTACAATGGACGCGGCAGTAGCACAACGGGATGCCGCCATTGCCATGCTGGCGGCGGTAAAAGCCCAATATGAAGCATCACAATCAGCGCTATCCGCATCCGAAGCATTAGCAGATCTCGCAGCCTTCGATATGGATCATACACAAATAAAGGCACCTATTTCCGGTAAAATTGGTAAAGTCACTGTTACTAAAGGAAATCTTGTAACACCTCAATTTGGTAAAATGGTCGATATTCGTTCCATTTCACCTATTTATGCCCGTTTCGCAATTAGTGAACGCCTGTTCCGTTCCACCTACGAAGGAGAAGTGGGAATAAAGGAAAAGGCACGTATCCGACTTGAATTGGCCGACAATACGATTTATGCGGAAGAAGCCGTTGTCGCTCTCGTTGATAATAAAGTCGATAAAGATACCAATACGATTATGATTTGGGGACAGCTCAAAAATAGCGATATGAAGCTGCTTCCTGGAAGTTTCACAACGATTCTACTCTGTCCGAAAAGTGACAAACCGACTTGTGGTGTACTTCTTTCAGCCGTTCAGACCGATGAAACAGGAAATTATGTTTATGTCGTCAATCAGGATAAAACAGTATCTCGTCGTAATATACAATTGGGGGTGATTTCCGCTAAATATCATGAAATTACGTCCGGAGTCAAGCCGGGGGAAATCATTATTGTGGAAGGTATGAATAAAGTCCGAGACGGCCAAAAAGTGGAAACACTCGATTATAAAGACAATGACTAAATCAGCAACTAAATCAGAAACTATACTGTACGACGTTATAAATTCGGTATTTCCCGGAAGCGCGAACGCCATGCCTGACGGCAGGCAGGTCTCGTCCGCATCCTCCGAAACAGGTGTCTCGCCTGTTTTGAAAAATAGACTTTTATAACGACCTTGAGTATAGATCAGAAGACAGTAAAGGAATATTATGTTTTCCAAAATATTTATAGACCGCCCGAAACTATCGATTGTTATATCAATCGTTATTTCCTTAATTGGAGGGATTTGCCTTTTTAATATTCCGATTGCGGAATATCCGGAAGTGGCCCCCCCCTGTATTAAGGTAACGGCACAGTATCCGGGCGCGTCTTCACAGGTAATAGTCGAGACGGTGGCCAGTATTATAGAAGAAGAGGCCAACGGAATCGAAAATATGATTTATTTTAATTCGGATAATGATAATAACGGTAACTATAGTCTTTACCTTTATTTCGAGTCCGGGACGGACGACGATATTGCCCAGGTCAACGTTCAGAATGCAGTCCAGCGCGCCGAAACGAAACTCCCGGAGGACGTTAAAATGATTGGCGTAAAAGTCGCGAAACAGTCCTCCGATATGGTTGGTCTTTATTCGTTTACAACGGATAATTCGGAAATGTCCCTACTGGAACTAGCCAACTACGTTCGAATGAATGTACGGGACAAAATAGCTCGAATTCCTGGCGTTAGTGCAACGGAAATTCTGGGAGAACGAAACTATTGTATGCGTGTCTGGCTCGATCCACTTAAATTGTCCAATATGGGAATCTCTACGGACGAAGTAGTCGGAGCCATTCGCTCTCAAAATTTACAGGCGGCAGCCGGGGCACTAGGCGGTGAAAACGCCAACGAGTTTCTCCAGCTTAAAATTGATACTCTGGGCCGTCTTAAAACACCGGAACAATTTAAGGAAATTATCGTTCGATCCAGTCAGGACGGTCGTCAAGTAACTCTCGGCGATATTGCCCGACTCGAACTTGGGGCCGAATACTATTTCAATAACGGTTTCTTGAATGGTCAGCCGGCCATTGCCGTTGGTGTCTACCGTCAGACAGGCGCAAATGCCGTCAATGTTATTAAACGGACCAATGCCCTACTTAAAGAAATGTCTTCACGGTTTCCAAAAGGGGTCCAGGGTATTTTAAGTTATGACCCGACAGAATATATTCGACGAAGTATTTCTGAAATTGCGGAAACTCTTGTAATCACTCTGATTCTCGTTATTTTGGTGACTTTCATTTTTTTACAGAACTTGCGCGCGACAATTGTACCGGCGATTGCCATTCCGGTTTCTCTGCTTGGTACCTTTTTCGTAATGCTGCTGTTGGGGTATACGATAAACGTTTTAACGATGTTCGGACTGATTTTGGTAATCGGCCTTCTGGTGGACGATGGTATTATTGTCGTGGAAAATGCAATGCGTCTCATCGAAGACGAGCACCTTTCTCCCTATGACGCCGCCGTTAAGAGTATGGAACAGACAACTGGAGCTATTTTGGCATCCACTTTTGTTATGGTTGCTTTTTTTGCGCCATTGGCCTTTTTCGGTGGAATCGTGGGAACAATTTACAAACAGTTCTCTCTGACCATGTGTATTGCCATTATCTTTTCTGCTATAAATGCACTAACACTGTCTCCGGCTCTCTGTGCCATTGTTTTGAAACCACATTCGGAGAAAAAGAAATTTTTTCTCTTCCGTATTTTTGAGGGGTTTGTCAATGGAACCAAGTTTGGCTATGTCTCCATTTCGAAATTGTTTGTTCGGCGTTCGATATTAACTCTTTTAATTTTAGCGGTTGTTTTATACGGGAACTGGGAGGTTTTCAAACGGCTTAATACCGGATTCATTCCCAACGAGGATAAAGGAGCACTTCTGTGTGAAATAGTACTTCCCCCGGGAGCGTCCCTGCACCGAACAGACCAGGCGATTCAGGAGTTCTATCAAAAAGTCTCGAAATTGGACGGTATTCATGAAATATCGAATGTTTCCGGATATTCATTTGTTAGTGGTGCTGGTGAAAATTTTGGTCTTGGAATTGTCAATTTAAAAGACTGGAACTATCGTAAAACGCCGGAAACACAGATTTCCTATATCAATGGGAAGGTCATGGAATTGGGAAAAACAATTCCCTATGGAACGGTCACCGTCTTTCAACCCCCGGCAATTATGGGATTGGGAACCACGGGAGGAGTAACCTTCGCGTTATGCGCCAATGGTGAATATACTCCTAAAGATCTGGAAATACAACTTCAGAAACTGCTAAAAAATGTAAACGATAAATCGAAGTTTCCACATGTCGCCTATGCGTTTTCCTCGTACAATGCCAGTACACCGGAAATATATCTTGATATCGATCGCCAGAAGGCACAGGCATTAGGAGTTTCGATCAGTCAGATCTTTGCGACCCTTCAAAACAAAATTGCCTCCAATTATGTCAATGACTTCAATCTTTACGGGTATTCCTTTAAAGTCAAGGTCCAGTCAGAGGCAGGAGCACGTTCCAATATCGGTAATTTGGAAGAGATTATGATTCAGAACAATAACAGAGCGAATGTTCCATTATCCGCACTGGCACAGGTACGATACAAGTTGGGAGCACACAAGATTTCCCGATTCAATCAGGTAATGGAGGCTGCTGTAACGGTCATTCCACTTCCCGGCGCTAGTACCGGAACGATCATGCAGGATCTTCTGAAATTTGTCAACGACGAATTACCCAAGGATTTCTCGGTCAGTTGGACCGATATGAGTTTTCACCAGAAGGGTAATGAAGGAAAACTCTTCTATCTAATGGTTTTCGCTCTAACGTTCGGTTATTTATTCCTGGCCGCAAAATACGAATCATGGACAGTTCCACTTCCTGTCTTGTTCTCTACGGCATTTGCAACACTAGGAGGTCTGGCCGCAATGTATTACAACGGAATGTCTCTTGATATTTACGCTCAATTGAGCTTAATCATGTTGCTGGGACTCTCGGCAAAAATGTCCATTCTAATGGTCGAATTTGCGAAGCAGGAACGCGAACAAGGTGTTCCGATTCATGAAGCGGCCATTCGAGGGGCACAGTTCCGGTATCGTGCCGTCATGATGACCGCCTGTTGCTATATTGTCGGTGTCCTTCCCATGATGTACGCAACCGGGGCCGGATCGGTCAGTCGAAACATCGTTGGTATCTCCACCGGCTGGGGAATGATTGTTGCCGGAGCCGTGGGAATCGCCTTTGTTCCTCCGTTCTATGCTATGTGTCAGCGTATGCGCGAAGCAACGATTCGCCTCTGGAAGTCTCGACACAATAAACGAAACTCCCCCCAAAAAATGGCGTAATACTTTTTGTCACTCCCTGTAAACTCAATTTTACGTTTACAGGGAATAATTCGGATAGAGTTCACAGGGGATCCTGAATTTTACTACATATTGTTATATACTACATATTGTTATATACTACATATTGTTTATACAACATATTGTTAATATAACATATGGTAAATATATTATCTTCAAAACGTACACCAATGACCAGCCGGAGATGAAAACGCCGTTAAAGGCTTTTCCTGATTATTTGGTTGTAGAATATAACTTGTTTTTAATGTTATGTCCATCATTATATTTTATCTGAACTCTATAGGAAAAGGCCCCCTCTACCGACTGAATAAAAGAGTAACCTTCCCGTTTTACGACTGCCGCCACGCCAATTTCTTTACCTGAAAAATCAAGTGCGACTGCCTTTTCAAAATCCAGGGCAAACCCGACTTCTTCATTATTAAGGGAAATAATTTCACAACATCCCTCTTGCCCGAACAGACAAACGGCACTTCCTTTTCCTGCTGCTCGTGACAGATAATGCCAATGTCCGCGTCCATTTATATAAATGTAGTCCGGAGATTCGCAATAGTCATATCGCGTTCCGTTCTGACAAGCGGATTCCACTAAAACAGAACCGTCTTTTGTCCAGGCTCGGTACCCATATGGCGGAAGTTCAAATGTTTTTGCGTTACTTGTGAACTTCATGTTTTCCATTCCATTACCGTTTACAACAACATTTGTGCCGTCCTGATATTGAACAAAAAGCTGATTACGCTGGAACGTATCATTAAAAATCGCTTCCGAGATTGTAAATTGTTTTCCGGACGAGTCGATCCAATAGATATTTTCGACAGTCGATTGTGTATAACGGGCTGCAATCTGCTGGATCATGTAATAGGACAGCATGGCAATATCGATTCCCCGGTCCAGGTGAAGTTTACCGGGCAAACCGTAGGCCAATCCAAACGCTTTCGGTGGATCGAAGCAGTAGTCAAGAACAAGAAAGCCAGGATGCCCAAAGGCCAGTGTTGCAGCGAGAAAGCGATCCAATAATCGTGAACGACCAGTATCACCCGGCTCCTCCTGGGATGGAAGATAATACAATCGTTCCAAGGTTGTTTTTGAGGGTGAAAACATGGCCAGATTCCCCATTCCAAAATTACAATTGAGGTCGTGCATTTGGCGTAAATCGAAATCAACGAACCATGGCTGATTCAGAAAATCATAGCCACGATCCTGGGCATAATTACCATCGGTTAAGCCGGAATAATAGAAATGATTGGGTCCTTCAGAGTAAACAGGACCGTTCCAGTCCTTCTTCTGAATCATCATAATTTCGCCATAGGCATAGAAGACGGCGGCAAAAGTGGCCGCGCCAGGAACACGAGAATCGTAATCGGTTCGATCCCAGGGAAGAACCGAGGTGTGAACATCACAATAGGCCGTATTAAAATTGAACTTCTTCTGGATGATTGGAGTCAGTTTTTCACAGTATTCCACAGCCCGAGCCGGCTTGGGACCATAACATCGCATCCAGGCTGGATGAAGTCGATTGTCCGATGTTCTGCCAATCATATCAAACGACCAGTATTGATTGACAGGAGCAAAATCGGTGAAATTATTATAGGGGCCATACCAATAACCAAGTGTGTCCTTTATATACCGTGTATATTCCTCCTGCCCGCGATCTCCCCCTTTTCCAGGCGCGGTTCTGGTTCGGAAGGTGAAACTGTCACCACCATCCCGCCAGCCGGTTTCATGGTCGTTGATAATGACTTCTCGAATACCATGACGATGAACATAATTCCAGATCTTTTTGTCCTCTTCCCGGTTATTGGCCGCGTGAACACGCCATAGTTTCGTACCAGTAATATGTTTCCATGGCGATCGGGGATTGGGAATAACCGGAAAAACCTCTTCCATTTTCGGACTAATTGTCACAAAAAAACGTTCGAAGACCGGATTACAAGTCTTGTCCGTTTTGGGGAAGTATCGGACACCTCCATGATATATGGCCTTAAAATCTTCCGTATAGTTTCGGGCAAAAACGGTACTGGCATTGCTTCGATACCAGTCAATACATCCGAATAAAAAGAGTTTTTCCTTCGATACACTCTTGCCATTGTCTTTATGGGGTTCAAACTTGTCTTTATTGGGTTCGTAGTTGTCTTTATTGAGTTCAAACGCAATAACAGCGGGCCGCGCCTTGCCCGTACCACTGGTATAATAGGGAATTGTTATGGCACGTGCGTTGGAGACTCCTTCCATTTTACCGAAATTTATCTCGTGAATCGTTCCCTTTTTACCGAAGGTATCAATTTGAAGACTTTTTCCTAAAAGCTGGAAACGATATTCCACCTCGGCCTCCCCTGTTTTAGAGGTAATTTTTGCACGAGTAACCAGTTGGTTTCCATCCAGTTTGGAGTCTAACAGTTCCGTTCGAAGTATGGGCTCCGTTACTCCCTGTCTGCCCGCAATAGTTCTGACACCACCTATCATGATCGGACAGAATCGTTTCGAACCGTTCCAGGAAGCCTGCCAGGATGTCCAGACATCGTTTTGAGGAGTGAAAACAAGAGAGAGTTTGCCATCCTTTCCTTCGTAAAGAAATTCAAATATCTTCTTTTTTTCATCCAATACCCGAACATGGTTTTTCGCGCCTGGAACAGAGGAGTCAGGAAGAATGGTTTCCGGTCGAGTGGGAAATGGAAGTCTTGCCTCCCCGGTATTTTGACCACAGTCCTGACCGGGAAACATGTCGATTCCACGCTTGGCACGTGTGGAAAATGACAGGGGCTTGAACTCTTCGGTAAATAATCCGATATCGTCCAGATAGAGTATCCGATCTTCCTTGTTACTGCCTCCACAAAGTGAAAAACCGTCCAAACGGACATTGGGTCGATTGAGAATTGTTATTTGTTCAGGAGTTAAACGTTTGTGTACAAGATACCAGTCACACCAATTAATTCGAATTAAGGGAAAAGAATACGGTTTGCCATCCTCCAATAAAAAATGGATATAAAGAAAAGGGGATGGCGTATTCGGGTCGGTATTAGCCCCACTTCCCCAATGATTGCCGTGAATCCAAATACAAATAGTGTCAAAAGAAGGGGGAACAATAATCGAATCGACCGGTCTGATTCGAACAATATTTTCCTTTTTGTCCGAGTCGGTCCGGGCCCGATAGGTTAATTTAGCCGTCCAATCACCCCAGATCTGCTTTTCCTGACTCCGCATTATTGTCGCAATGGAATCATTCGACTCCGCAATCCAATCTCCTTCTGTCTCAAAATCGACTAATGTTGGATAACTGTCCTTCACACGACCTGCTTCCACGATTTCATAGGGTCTATGCCCGATCTCCCCCTTCTCCAG
Organism: uncultured Planctomycetaceae bacterium; assembly: GCA_964442735.1. Taxonomy (GTDB): domain Bacteria; phylum Planctomycetota; class Planctomycetia; order Pirellulales; family Thermoguttaceae; genus JAUNBG01. Next base: position 24,134 of record CAYUAP010000037.1, read on the forward strand.
CGATTCCTCCGACAATAAATCGTTTGAAAACAACCATGTTAAAAATATTACCAATAGTATAATATCAAAATACACCGGAAATTTCTTCATAACTGACTCCTACTCAATCCAAGGTTAAATGATAACCATTCACAGATATATTGTGAAACCACGGATATATTGTGAAACCACAGATATAATATGAAACCACAGATAACACTGATTTTCACGGATAGTTTTTTGGCAAACAAACTTTTTTATGATAAAATTATTTATTATAATAGATAAAAATGTTTCGTTTGTTATTGTAAAATATTGTATTTTACGACAGACTATCGGTGTTTATCCGTGATATCCGTGGTTCCAAAATCGTTCGTGAATGGTTACGTTAAATGATATCGCTGGTGATAAATCGGGACATTCAGGATTGTACAGATCTATTCAATTTTAATGTAGCCGGGCCAGGATTGGCAGATACGTATTAACTGATTTAAAAACATGGTACGCTGAAGACAATATCCACGTAGTTCCATTTCATATTTGATTCGACTGAAATTGTTTTCTTCAAGACATATTTTTTTACCGATTAAGATATTGGTTTCGTCTAAATAATTCTCGCCATAATAGACCTGGGGACCTATTTTGCGCTCCTCGATATCTTCACGTTGTAAATAAAAGCCAACCAGAACACGAAGCATTCGCTCCATTTCCACTTGAGAACGTTCATAACCACGTGGCGTCAGATTCCAAAACAACCCCCAACGACGGATAACAGCATCGTTAGTTACCCCAAAAATATAACTGCCATCAAAATTCACAGATATATCGGTAATCGTACCAATATGATCAAAATGATAAATACAAGTCTGTTCCCGTAAATTCCATATTTTTATGGATTCATCTTTACTTCCGGAAGCAAGATGATCACCGTCAATAAAAAGAGTTAATGCAGTAATCCCCGAGGTATGCGCTCTAAATACATAACATGGTTTGCTTTCCTGTGACAAAAGATTAAACATTGCGATATCACCATCGTTATTACCAGCGTAAAGAAAACACATATCTCCGGAAATAGCCACTTTTGTAATATCAGAACGACCGTATTCAAATTTTCGGACAAGCGCTCCTGTATTCGTCTTCCAAATACGAATTGTTTTATCAGATCCCCCCGTAACAATATAACGACCGTCTCGACTAAAACATGTTGTTAAAATGGAACCACGCTGTTCGGAAGACCATCGACGAAAAACATCGCCTGTAGCAGCATCCAACAGACAAATCCCCCCTCCTTTGTTGACAACGACAATCGATCTCCCGTCAGAAGCAAATTTAATCTGATTGACATCGTTGCAAATGTCATAAATAATCCTAATTTCTTTTCTGTTCTGAAGATTCCAGATCCGTAACGTTTTGTCCCAACTGCCTGTTGCCGCATAAAGACCATCTACCGTCATATCAATGGAACGCACCCAGTCAGTATGACCCACTAATTCCGCCTCCAAATAGGGCGTTTCATATTTGGGATTTATTACTTTACTCTCCGGTTTCTGAAAACCCCAGAGACGAACAATATGATCCTGTCCCCCGGATATCGCAATATTCGTGTCGGATGAAGAGGACCAACAACTAATATTTAGAGTGTCCACTTCCACTTTATCCATATTGGTAACCGTTTCGAAATCTGTTCTATATAAATGACGGCATATTCCTTTCAACCAAAGAGCAACCCGTTCTTTCGTTCGAAACGTTTTCCATTCGTCCAGTGATTTGGCCCTATCCAGATATTGGAGCGAGGCGTCAAAATCGCCGATTTTTGCCTTCTCCCGCGCAATATTGAAATAATCCTGCATTTTCGTATACTGGGCTTCCAACTCCTCGGAACTGGTCATGTGACAGATCATTAAAGGCGCACGTACCTTTAATGGTGTATTACAAATTAAATCTATATTCCAGAAATGAAAATGGCCGGTATTTTCCATTAAAAAAATGGAACGGTGGAAAGGGTCGATCCATAGTCCGCAAATAACACTGGTCTGTAAATTAAAATTTGCTTTACCATCACGTAAAGTACGGGCACACCGTCCGGTTGCCACTTCCCATAGCCGAATTTCACCATCCATGGCAACGGATAACAACCATTTTTCATCCGCACTAACAGTAATACCGGTTATTACATAATCATGTCCTAAAAAAGTGGCAATTTTTTTACTGGTTTTCAAATCCCAAACGTAAATTTCACCCCCTTCGGCGGTATATCGACGCCCCAATTTTTCATCGGTGACAATACAACCACTTCCCCATTTCATACAATATAAATTTTTTTGTACTTCTTTTTGATCCTTTTCCGGACGTTTCGTCAAAAAACACGTATCTGTATTATCCTTAAAGGAAATGGTCCATTTACCATCCGAACTAAAGACCGTATAATTCAGTAATTCGTCAGAATGAGTCACCGGTTTATCAAATGTTAAATGAATAATGCCATCGCTAACACTGACAAGATACCAAACCTCCTTCTCTACCCGTACAAGAAAAAAATCCGACTCCGCATCCATAAAGATCCAATGGAAGAGATCGTTTTCAGTTTCCCGATAGACACGAAATCCCCCTGTCCGCTTGACACTGTTTTTGGCTAAAGCAAACGTTAAACGCAGAAAACTCGCCAAATCATCTCGATCCTTTGTCTGATCGAAGGCCTTTTGAATATAATTGGAGGCCACTTCAATATTACCACGTTCCCGATGAAAACAGGCAAGCGCGTAAAGCGCGTCCTGATCATTTTTGTGGTTCTGGAGTATTTCTTCCAAATGACGAATACAACTCGTATCGGATATTTTACCATCACGCCATCGAAGTAAAAGGGAATTGTAAAGAATCTGGGACTGCCATGGATTTATCTCCAGAGCCTTCTCGAAGAGTTTCATGGCTTCCTCTTTTTGATTCAAGTCGAGAAGAGAAGCAGCTCTGTTATTGAGCATTTCCGGAGTTCGTCCTTTAAAATGCGGCTGTCTCCGCGAATAGGGATTACCCAGACATTCCTGATAGGTATCGATTAATCGGTCCGCAATAAACTGCATTGAAGCAGGCCGATTCTCCGGTCGCATCTCAAAACACTGACGCATTAAATTATATAACACGGGCGGAAATACAGGATGATTGGAGCTGGGCGGTACCCCTATAAATGCCTCAAAAACCTGTGGGGCCGTCTGACCCCCTTTTTTACAGGGCGTTTTACCAAAAAACATGGTAATAAACGATAAAGCCCAAGACCATATGTCCGACTGACGAGTTAATACAACATTGGACAGATCGGACAACGTTGTATCGTCACAACCGTCTTCCGCTGTTGAATACAAACTCTTTTGATATAACAGAAAAGATTGATATTGCTCCGGAGAACAATAGGCAGGCGTCATTCCTTCACAGAATTCACCCTTTAATTCACGGTTTTCATTACCTGCGATTCGAGCCAATCCGAAGTCGGTTACCTTGGCTGTATTACCGCTAATCATGACATTACCCGGCTTAACGTCCAAATGAAGGAGATGCTGTTCATGGGCATGATCAAGTCCCCAGGCAAATTGAATAGCCAAATCCAAAATACGCGCTAAAACCGTTCTTTCATCCCCCTGATAGAGACGTCCATCGGTAATCCAGTCTTTTAAGGAACCATCGGTTACAAGTTCCGCAAAAAGACGCGGAATATTATTGATTCGACAAACCAGATAACAGTTGACAATGTTTGGATGAAGACTTAAATCAAGCCAGGTCTGACATTCTCGTTCATAACTCAACTTTCCCTGTTCCGAATGGATCGAGGTGGGCTTGGGACTCTTAACCGCTAAATCCATTGCCCATTCGCGATGTCGAACCCGTTGAACGATACCAACTCCTCCTTCGGCATAAAGACAATGACTGTTGAGAGGCAAAACCTCGTAAATACCTCCTAATAATCGCGTTCCTTTTGGCCAAACACCTTTTTCCTGATCTGACAACATTCTTTTGACGTTTTTCTCCTGCGGGGGCTGTTTCATAACTGGTTTATAATTTTCGTTTGTGGTTTTATACCAATCGGTTGAATTAAAAAAAGAGTTTCCAGGTTATATTACATGATTATTTATGCGTTTCCGCTATTTATGTACTTCCGTATAAATTTTATACAGTTGGTCGATTACCGCAGGGGCTATCGCTCCATCATGGAAGACAACACGATAACCGAATGTCATTGTCTCGCCCTTTTTAAGCAGGACACTTCCATCATCCTTCCCTTTTTCAAACTCCTTCTGACCAAATGGATTGGCCGTAAAAAGGCCATAATTACGAACATGCCACCAGGAGGGATAACGAAAACTCTTCGGATGATTCATAATAATGATTCCCGCCTCGGTTGTATCGAAACGTGTTTTGTCCGTTTGCGCAAAATAGGAATCCAAATTTTCCTTGTTCAAACGAACGGGTACAGGTCCTGTGTAATCGACCCAATCGGCCCGTTTAGACCATGCGTCATCATCCTTGTCACCATTACTGTTGACAATCATTCCCCCCCATGTACTCTTGGAGAGTCCTTGTTTGGAATTTCTCTTTTTGGCGGTCAAATCCATGGTTCCGGGAACACGACATCCAAATGTTCCTTCCTTGGTATCGTTAAAACGAACGTCACCCTCGGAAGCAAAAATAACGATATCAAAATCAATAACACGAGCTTTTTTACCATTTATGTCAAGGAGACCGAAACGAATCGTTCGTTCGTCTGTACATAAAGTTTTATTAACCGTTCGATCAACCCATTTATTTCGACATTTCAGAAGGACCGAATCTTTTCCACGTTCAATCGCAGAAAAGGAATCGTGAACAATGGCCGTATTTTTATCCAGAGCCCAAAAATCGCGTCCGTCAACATCACCATGATTAAACCAGAATGAACGATGATGGGGATGATCCTTCGCCTCCCCATTCAATGCCACTTTTGCGTTGAGCAGAATATTTTTCAACTCGGTTGACGACTCCTGATCGATATTTTCATCTTCGATCATGGGATAACCACGTGTCATTAACAGACCGTTGGCAGAACAAATGGGCCATATAATCGGAGTACCTTTATAATTGATACGATATTCGGCAAAAAAAGTACCATCGACAGTAATACGAACATTACCGTTCTCCAATACTTGAGTCGCCCATTTGTTTCCTTCTCCGATGTTTTCTTCTCCGATAACCGACTCCATTATCAAAACAGATCCCAACAGCATAACAGAAAAAACAACACTAACCACCAACGATTTAAAATAAAGCATATCCATTCTCTCAAAATTCAAATTATTCTGAAATATTACGATTAATAACAAAATTCATTATATTTTTTTCATACCCGATATTGTGGCACTGGAGATTAAATCCATTGCCCAAGGCACCTTCGGGAAGGCTATACAATCCCGAATATTATTCATTTTAGCGAAGAGCATCACGAGTAGATCCAATTCAAACGTGATCCCTCCATGGGGAGGCGCCCCCAATCGAAGTGCGTTCAATAGGAAGCCATACAAAACATCAACTTCCTGCGGTGTCATTCCCAACAGTGAAAACACCTTGTTTTGAATTGTGAAATCATGTATATGAACAGCACCAGCAGCGACTTTCATTCCATTAAGAACGAGATGGCAGTCCGCGGCACGTACACGGACAGGATCCGTCTCCATCAAGGCAATATCCTCCGATAAAGGCGCGATAAAGGGCTGGTCTGTAATATATCGGGGTGTTCCTTCGTTACTACAGTCAAACATTGGCCTCTTAATAATCCAGCAGAAATTCATATCGTCTGGATCTGTCAATTTTAGTCGTGCAGCCATATGGTTACGAAGTCCGTTTAAAACCAGATTCGTCACAAAAAAAGAATCCGCCGAAAAAAGCAGAAAATCGTTCGGTTCCGCATCCAGACGTTTTCCAATTGCCAGAAGAGCCGCAGAACTGAAATTCTTCGCACTCGAACCAGTTAAAATACCATCGGCATCAACTTTAAACCAGGCCAACCCTTTTGCCCCATACTGTTCTTTCACCCAATTTGTCAGAACGTCAATATCTTTACGACTGAATTTATCCGCCGCCTTTTTGACGTTAATACCACGAATACGACCGCCATTTTCCGCAACAACACGAAAAACATTGAAATCAACTCCCCGAGCAATATCGGTAATATCCTGTAATTCCATTCCAAAACGTAGATCCGGCACGTCATGACCAAAACGTTCCATCGCTTCATTATAGGTTATTCGAGTAACAGGAAGGGAAAGATCCCGACCTAATATCGTCTTCATCAAACAATTCAATAAACGCTCCGTCAACTCCATGATATCATCCATCTCAATGAAAGACATTTCGACTTCCAATTGAGTGATTTCCGACTGTCGGTTCGTTTGAAAATCTCCGCCCCGAAAACATCGTACAAATTGATAATATCGGTCACAACCTGCTATCATCAAGAGTCGTTTGTAAATCGACTGCAATTGAGGAAACGCATAAAAGGAATCTTGAAAATCCCAGCCGGAAACTCTATGGTCACAAACACCTTCCGGAAAATTCTTGTCCGGAAAAGGTGTTTCTATTTCCAGAAAATTCTGATCGTCCAAAAATTCCCGAATCGCCTTGGTCATTTTATGACGCAATGCCAAAACGGACTGCATCTCCGGACGGCGCAGGTCTAAATAACGATATTTTAAATGTATATCTTCCGATAATGGTTCCAGGGGTTTCTGTTGAAAGGGAAGAACATCCGAACGATTCAATATCTCCAAATTTTCAACCTTGATTTCGATCTCCCCAGTCAACATTCCAGAATTTACCAGCCCTTCAGGACGTGGAACAACTTCTCCATGAATCCGAACAACATCTTCATTCCGAAGCGTTTTAACCAATTCAAACAGGTCCGTTCCCATTGTCGAATAAAATACTGTCTGGAGTTTGCCGTATCGATCCCGTACATCAACAATGCAGACACCGCCATGGTCACTAGTCGAATCAACCCAACCACAGATCGTAACCCGTTCCCCCTGATTAATCAGGCGTAGTTCACCACAGGTCTTTGTACGTAACACGTTTTCAGTCCCTCATACTTTCAACCCCACTCAATTAATTACAATGAAAAAACTCCTTTAATTTTAGAGTATAAACCCCCTTCTGAATAGTAGGATACCAAATAATTCTTGTAATTTCAACCCCAAATATACGAAATATCCCTTAAAAATAGAAAATTTTTCCAGATTACATAAAGTTTTTTAAAAAACCCTCTTTTCCTCTTGGAAAGGTGGTGTTATACTATTGCGCGATATTTCTGTCCGCGAAGTTACACTTCGTATATACCTTAATTAATTTTGTTGTTTAAGAAATGGTTGAAAACTACTATGAATATACCTTTTTGTGCCTTGAATCCCAGTGATATAATTCCAAAAGATTTTTCCGAAGAACCAATACAAGAAATTATTCTTCCTCTGGAACAGGAGTTTTCTGTCCCAAAAAACAATATTGTTGAAAATACAAAAATGGAATGGTCTGTCCCTGTTGATAATGGCGATAATACAGATAATACATATGAAATATCGGAATTTCCAGCAGATATTAAGGTCATTTCCACGGAATTGACTTCCGTTGCACCAATCTTTCAATTCTATAATTTTATTAACGATAGATTTGAATATGACGACGACGATTTCAAATATGATAATTTTGATGATGACTTCGATGAAATTTTCAAAGAACTTCCCGACGAAGAATTCGACGAATTCCCTGATCCCTATAAAGATGATGAAGATAATGTTGAGGATGAAGAAGAAATCAATGACGAAATGGAAGAAGTTGATCCATTCGAAGATTTCGACGATCTGAATTCCGATGAAAATACATTCGATGAAGAAGGAAGTGAAGACGAACTTTAAGCAAGAATTCACTATGAATCAGAACTGCTATATCCTCCGAGCGTTTTAAAAACCGGCCTTTATAAAAATACGGAATGTTGCTATTATCCGGAATGACGCTATTATCCGAAATGTTGCAATTCTACACTTTAGGACGTTATAAATGCGGCATTTCCCGGGAGCGTGGACGTCTTGTCATCCTCCAAAACAGGCATCTCGCCTGTTTTAAAAATAGACTTTTATAACGACCTTGAGTATATTTTATCAATCACAGGCAGGAAGATCCAAATATTACGAACGGTCTATACCGGGCAGGACCACAAAATTTCATGAATTACGATATACTCCAGGCCGGAATGATATTGTTTTTTCTGGAAACAAATGTCTGGTCCGTATCCTAAAAACAGGAGCGCGGACGTCTCGTCACATCCTTCAAAAACAGGCGTCTCGTCTGTTTTAAAAATAGACTTTTATAACGACCTTGAGTATATTTTATCAATCACAGGCAGGAAGATCCAAATATTACGAACGGTCTATACCGGGCAGGACCACAAAATTTCATGAATTACGATATACTCCAGGCCGGAATGATATTGTTTTTTCTGGAAACAAATGTCTGGTCCGTATCCTAAAAACAGGAGCGCGGACGTCTCGTCATCCTCCAAAACAGGCATCTCGCCTGTTTTATTCCACTAAAGGAACAAGTAAATAAAAGTGTTCGTAACCACCAAGAGAACAAACAGGAGATTGGGGTTCCGGCAATACCTTCCTTCTCCGGTTTGACATTGGAGTATTGACAGAAGACAAAAATCATAAAATTAATGACTGTGTGAAGTCTTCGCCTTTTCTTTAAATGGGGTTTTCCCCATAACGGGAACCGTTTCCTGAATGGAACGTGGAGAAAGAGCAAATAGACAAAAACCTCCAGTTTTATGTCGTCTGGTCACCTCAATTTGCGCGGCCAGTTTATCGGGCGATAAATAACTTGGTACCAAAAGACCAATTCCCGGATATAACGGAATTTTACGTTCCGTGGCTTTTAGCTGTCGTTCTACCATTCCTTCGAAATTATCTGCGGAATCAGTATAATCCATTGGAAAAACGAGGTCCAAGTATCCTTGTTTGACCCAATAGACCCAATCCTGTCCGATTTCATGACGGCAACTCGGATAGGAAGAGAATACGGCGGCAGAAATCAAAACCTTTAAATGTGCTTTATCGACTTCTTCCCGCACCCGACGAACAATCGTCGTTATCTGGTCACAACGCCATTGTACGAACGCCTTGGCTATTTCCGGATTTTTTTTCGTATCTTCCGGCCAGTTTTTCACTGTCTGTCCGATTTTTTCGAGACAATATTTGGAAAATCGTTCTTTACAACCATCGCAATAGCAATGATTCATGTCCGGATACCGGATATAATCGAAATGAATACCGTCTACGTTATAGTTTTTTGCTATTTCCAGCATTGAGTTCACCTCCAGGTCCTGATTGGCCGGATGGGAGGGACACAGCCAGCAGGGTTCATTATCCTTGACACTATAACTCTTTTGGATACGTCCTTCCGCAGCCATTTTTGCCTGCCATTCGGGCGGAGCGCCCGCCGCACGGAAATTAACCTTCCAGACATGCAGTTCCATTCCGTATTTGTGTGCTGCGGTAACAGCCTGTTCTATCTGGTCACCATATTGACGATATCTGTCCGTTAAAGGAAGAAGTTTACTGTTATAGGAGGCCCCACCACCAAACAGAATATTGGAGATGACTCCATTAAAACCTGCTTCGGAGAGTTCGCGCATAGCACGATCCCAATCGCCCGGATAGGGACCAAGACCGGAATGTTCCCATAAAAAACGTGTTTCCTTCTTCATTGGCTTCAGATTTTGGACGTATTCCAGAGATAGTTCCCCCTGTATTTCCCCTAATGTTTCAATAAAACGCTGGAATTGGGTTAATTGTTCGGCTGAAATGTTTTTATCTTTTATTGTATTGTCGATGGTATCCAGAACGGACATAATCTGACGCGCAGACCAGTTTTTCTTCTCCAGACTATCGATAATTTTAGCCGTCTGTTTTTTATAGATTGCTCGTAAATCACCATGTTGAGTACACCCGATACTATGAAGTTGCTGCCATTTTTTACAGAACAGGAGCATATTAATCGATGAATCGTATTGGCCGAAAAGTGAAACGAGAAACTGCTCTTTATGAACAGGATCGTCACCAATCAAGACATGGGAATAATAGAGGCCACGACCACTCCAAAGAATGGCGGGATACTGCGTCTTTTTACCATGAATATCGTACCACCAGGCAGCAATAATCGGTTTGTTCTTCTCTTCCTGAAGAAATGGGTCATTGATATTTTCCAGAGGTTTGGCCCATGTAATATTATAGGAATTCTGCTCCATGGCTTTAGGCATACCGGGCGCAAATTTTTCCAGAAACTCTTTTGTAAATTCAATTTTTGCAACTTCTACGGTCGATGGTCTACAGGGCATATAGGTTCCGGCAGAAAAGCCCATCTTCTTCATCAATTTTTCCGGCATTGTGTAGAATGCGACGACAAAACCACCTTGATCCAAATAATCACAGAGTGTATCGACCATTTTTTCCTTTATGGAGCCTGCAATGGGAATAATGATTACTTTGTATTGACGTAAAACATCAAGAGTCGCACTCTCTTCTGGAAGAAGAACAGCAGAAATACCGGCCCGTGCAATTAATTTTCCGGTACCTCCGACAAAAGTAGTTGATTCTGAAGTTTTTTCAAAATTGGGGAAGAGAATGGCCACAGAAGAACGACCGGCGTATAACCCTTCGATTTTTACCGAAGAATTTATATAAATACGCGGGAAAAAAGCGACTCGAATAATATCGACTGTATTGAGTCCGGCAGGATCGTCTTCTTTTACGGCACTGCCAGTACTGAAACTGTATCGAACCGATTTACCATCCAATTTTTGCATGGCTTTCCCGGGAATACTGTACCAGCCTTTTCCACTGTGAAAATAGAGATGGGCTTCACCCGCCGCAGTCGGATCCGCGAAAACAGCATCCAGATAAAATTCGTTTTTACCGGACAGGTCAACTTTTACTCTCTGATCGAAGTAAAAACGCCATTCATCCTTCCTGTCTCCGAAGGGTAAAGAGAGGACACCGTCTTTTACACCCTGGTATTTAATCTGGGAACCGGTAAAAACAGGCTCGCCAAGAAGCGCTTTCGGTATTCCCAAATAATCTTCCGAAGAGAGTCGATTAAGAATTTCCTCCTTAACGGAATCCGTTCCCAAAACCAAGGTCCCCGAAGAAACACAAATCAATAGACCAAGCAAATATAATAAAAACGTCTTGTAATAGTGATTCATTATTGTTTCCTGTTCTTTTTGTGATGAAATGATATACTGTTTTTCCTGAAAATAATACACATCTCCTATTTATACCAAAAGAGAACCACAGATGCAACAGTAACAAGTCCCTCTAAACCAAAATATTAATATTTTACCTTAATGACAGCCCCCTTCTCTTCCGGAAACGTGGACCTCCAGTATCTCCCCTGTATTAGAGGACTGGCAACCTTTTACAGAACATGTTTCGAAAATCATTCAATTAAATTTATAAAAAATCCCCTGTCGTTTATAGGCTGGTGGTAAAAACAGGAAAGATATCAACGCAAAACAAGGCTAAAAGAGGTCTGTTTTGTGAAAAAGATGGTTAAAACTTTACGTTTCCCAAATAGGTAAAACAGGCGAGACACCTGTTTTGGAGGATGCAGACGAGACCTGCCTGCCGTCAGGCATGGCGTTCACGTTTCCTGGAAATGCCGAATTTATAACATCGTACAGTATAATAATAGATGAATATAACTTTATTTCCTCGTTTTTACATGGTTTTCATTATATTCTGAAAATTGCTATTGCGTTATTTGTGTAAAATTATTATCATACCATAATAGTATGGATTATTTTGGTAGTAATCGTATTTCGATTAAAATAAAATATATCAAATTTATGTTATATAGGGGCTTTACAAGGATTGTATTCCAATAAATATGGTATTTTCAAGGACTATATTTTTCGGAAAGGCCCAAAAGGTTTGATAATAACAAGGAAATCATTTAATGAAAACAGCGATGAAAGTCTTTTTGGGATTATTCCTGACAAGTACAATTTTATTTTTAGGGAATTCAACAGAGGCACAACCTGCAGCAACAGCCCCTGCGGAAACAACGGTAACACCTTCCGCCGTCGATAACACCATAGCCCCGGCTAGTCAGGCAAAACTCAAAGAGGCGGTAGAAAAATTCAACAAATCGGATATAAAAGGATCCTTGGAATCCTTAAAAGAATTGGTGATCATGGAGCCGAAAATGCGTCCTCCACGGCTCATCCATGCGCAATGGTTTGCACAATTGAAGAATGAAAAAGCGTTTCGAATGTGTTTGGAAGTGGCGGCCAATGAATCGCCAAACGATCCGGAATCATTTCTTCTCCTGGGTGAAATAGCGCTTCAACGAGGAGAATTAATGGCCGCCCAACTTTTATTTCAGCAGACGGAATCCGTATTGGCCAATTATACCAGTAATCCGGAACGCCAGAAAAATATTGTTAAAAAGTTAATGCAGGATAAATTAGTACTCTATCAGGCTCGTGGCGATTGGGATCAGATGCAGATTGTTTTGGGACAGTTACGCGAATTGGAAGGGGATAGTGCGGAAATTTGCCAGAAAATCGCCTTGACATTCTTCCAGAAGAATGAAGAAAGTAATGCGCGACAGTGGCTCCAGCATGCGGAAGGATTGGCAGGAGACAAAGCTGTTCCCGCCGATGTCTTTATGGCTCGTTTTTATCTGGGACGAAATGATGTTGCTAAAGCAAAAGAGTCTCTTGCCGCCGCACAGGTTTCCAATCCGAAATCGGCTGAAGTCATGACCCTTGCTATTGTTATTGCTCTTTCAGAAAATAATGTCGAAACCGCCTGGAAAAATGCACAGAGTTTAACCTCGACCCGACCGAATGATTTGGGGGTCTGGAAAACCTATGGTAATGTCGCACTCTATCGGTCAGATTTTACCGCCGCAGAACAGGCCTTCCAAAAGGTTATTAAAGAGGCGCCTGCCGATTATGAGGCTGTAAACGGTTTAGCATTGGCTCTTTGTGAACAGAAGGATGTAGAAAAGAAGAAGTTGGCCCTTCAGTATGCGGCCACAAACATTCAAAAGCAGGAAAATAACAGAGAATTTTTAAGTACCTATGGCTGGTGCCTGTACCAGCTTGGTCAAAAAGATCAAGCGTTAAAAGCATTACAGCATGCGGCTGCCGATGGTCGTTCCAGTCAGGCAAATGCCTATTATCTCGCCGTTATTTTAGCGGAGAAAAATCAAAAGGATCAGGCGAAAAATTTACTCCAGACGATTTTAAAGGGAAAACAGTCGTTTGCCAAACGAGACACTGCCGCACAATTACTTGAAAGTTTGAAATAACATAAAAAAAGACAGTTGATTGTATTCAAGGAATGGCGGTTTCATGCTTCCATTCCCTGATTCTTTTTTCGGTCCCTAAAAGAAAGGAATTTTGTTTATGACTCAAATACGAGAGGTTTATCGTTGTGAAATATGCGGTAATCTGGTTGAAAGTGTCGGTTCCGGGTCGGGAACCATGGTATGTTGCGGTCAGCCTATGACACTTCTAAAAGAAAATGCCGTGGACGCATCCCCGGAAAAACATGTTCCTGTTATACAAAAAAACGGTAATACCATCCATGTTCAGGTTGGAAGTACGATCCATCCGATGGTACAGAATCATTATATCGGCTGGATTGAAGTACTCCAGAATGATAAAATCCAACGAAAAGAACTCAAGCCAGGCGATCAGCCAATGGCCGATTTCGAGATCGATAATGGCCCGTTTTCTGTTCGAGCCTGGTGTAATCTCCACGGCTTGTGGAAAAATAATTGACATTGAGGTAAACAGACAAAAATATCTGTAAACACCTTTATCTTGGGAGACAAATTTTATTGCCGGGAAATATTTTTATTGCTCGGAAACAAATTTTATTGCTCGGAAACAAATTTTGGAACTATTCACGAACAATTTTGGAACCACAGATATCATGGATAAACACAGACAGTCTGTCGTAAAATACAATATTTTACAATAACAAAAAAAACATTTGGAACCATTCACGAACGATTTTGGAACCACAGATATCATGGATAAACACAGACAGTCTGTCGTAAAATACAATATTTTACAATAACAAAAAAA
>CAYUAP010000038.1:0-37884 GCA_964442735.1 uncultured Planctomycetaceae bacterium
GCAGACTATCTGTGTTTATCCGTGATATCCATGGTTCCAAAATCGTTCGTGAATGGTTACATTTAGAGTTTAACTTCATGACGCTGTCTTGACATTTGTTTTTGAATCCGATATTATAACCAGCACAAGAATGAAAGTGGTTTTTTATCGGAATATGGAAGTCATGGAGTTTTCCCGATAGGTTTTCATTCTGGATATTTTATATTTACTTGAGGAGTATTTTATGCAAGACAGACGTACCTTTATTAAACGATCCTTGTTGACGACCGCTTCAGCAGTGGCGGTTCCCTATTTTTTTTCATCGGAAACATTGTTTGCGAACGGTAAATCGGACAGACTTCGTATGGGTTGTATTGGAGTGGGTTCGATGGGGAAGGGGGATGCGCATAGTTTTAATCGATTGGTTGATATAGTGGCCGTTTGTGATGTTGATTCCGCCCATACCGATCAATGTCTTCATGACGATAAAATTGGTCCATGTGATAAAGAGGGGAAAAAGATACAGCCTCTGGTCTATAAAGATTATCGAGCCGTTCTTGATCGCGAGGATATTGATGTTGTTTCAATTGTAACGCCGGACCATTGGCACGTTAAAATTGCGATAGAGGCACTTCAGGCGGGAAAACATGTTTTCTGTCAAAAGCCGTTGACGTTAACCATAGAGGAAAACAAACTGATTCGTGCGGCGGCAGCGAAATATGATCGGAAATTCCAGATCGGGACCTGGCAGCGAAGTCAGCGCGATCAGTTTATGACCGCAACTTTAATGGTTCGGGCCGGTCTTTTGGGCGAGATTAAACGTATTGTCTGCGATATCGGTGGTAGTCCTTCCTGTGGGGCGATTCCAGAGGCTCCGGTTCCCGAATCGCTTGACTTCAACATGTGGCTCGGACAGGCTCCTCTAACGACCTATTTAGCGACTCCGGATGGTAAAGAATGGCCTACGAATAGTCGAACCCATTATGAATTCCGTTGGTGGTATGAATATTCCGGTGGAAAATTTACCGATTGGGGGGCCCATCATATCGACTGTGCCCTGTGGGCTTTGGATTATCAACGGAGGGGGCAGGGGCCTTCTGTCATTCGACCCGATCTCGTTGAACATCCTGTTCCCTATAAAGATGGTATGCCGACTCTTTCCGACAGATACAATACCGCAACCAAGTTTGATATCGCCTGTCTGTTCAATTCCGGGGTGGAAATGCGTGTCGTCAGTAATTCTCCGGACGGAAATGGTATCCTGTTCGAGGGATCGAAGGGCCGAATTCATGTGAATCGTCAACGAATTAAAGGGGCTCCATTTGATGCCATTAAAAAAGATCTGGCTTCTGTTTTCCCCGAAGAAAAATTTATGGCGATCAATCATGGCAAAAAAGCGACTGGCGATCACATGGGGAATTTTATCGACTGTATAAAAGAAGGGGGAACGCCCGCCTCTGACGTTCCTTCACATATCGAAACCATGAATATCTGTCATCTATGTGGTATTGCCGCACGTTTAAATCGGAAAATCAATTGGGATCCCGAAAAGGAAATCATTATTGCGGACGATCAGGCTACGACCTTTATGGCGCGTGAACAGAGAAAAGGTTTTGAACTACCTGCGATTGACTGATTTGTCTGGTTGTTTATAGTTGTTTCTGGTTGTTTCAAATAATTTTTTATATACTGTACGACGTTATAAATTCGGCATTTCCCGGGAGCGTGGATGTTTCGTCCGCATCCTCCAAAACAGGCGTCTCGCCTGTTTTGAAAAATAGACTTTTATAACGGCCTTGAGTATAGTTTGAGTTTAATAGGAAAGGAAAAAATGGAGTATTTCTATAAAACGCAAGGAACCTGTTCTCAAAAAATACATTTTAATTTAAATGGAAACATTGTGACCGGGATTCAATTTTACGGCGGATGTAATGGTAATCTTCAGGCAATTGCCCGTTTGGTCGATGGTATGACTGTCGAGCAGATAGAAGCCAAACTCAAGGGAATATCCTGTGGTGGAGGACCGACTTCATGTGGTGACCAACTGGCAACTGCTGTTCGTCAGGCCTATGATCAATCGAAAAATAAGGGCTAATTTAATCGTAATCGTTCACGGACATAAAGTGAAACCACGGATAACACTGATTTTCACGGATAGTTTTTTGGCAAACATACTTTTTTATGATAAAATTATTTATGATAATAGATAAAAATGTTTAGCTTGTTATTATAAAATATTGTATTTTACGGCAGACTATCTGCGTTTATCTGCGTTTATCTGTGTTTATCTGTGTTTATCCGTGATATCTGTGCTTCCAAAATCGTTCGTTCATGGTTAATTTAATCTATCGGTGATACCTGGACGGGTATAAACTGGAAAAGGTGTTTCATACCGGTTAATTTAGTCATGACCGGTTATATCGCCTTGATTCTTCTCTAAAAATCATCATTCTTGACCACTTTTTAATAGTAAAGCAGGGGATGCAGCCTCGATTTTATCCTTTTTTTACCATAACTTTAATAATTTTTACCATAACTTTAATAATTATAGGCAGATATGGTCCCCCTCCCCCTATTGTATTATAAAAAAGGTTTATAATTAATAGATATTTAACGGTTGTTTTTAATAACCTTTATTGGAGTTATGTATTTTTTATGTACGAATACGTAGTTACTGTAATTATAGTAGTTTTCACAATTTTTTTATTTTTTATAAACTGTGGGTTATATTCACGGTTTATCGGGAGTTCTATAATGATTTTTAAGCTTTTTGGTCGAAAGAATGCGATTCTGAGTCGTCAGAAAATGTTTAAATTGAAAACGCGTTCTTTAGCAATTGAGAGTTTGGAAGAACGTCAGTTATTAGCGGTTGATGTTACGTCCTTAATGGTAGGTGACACTAATGCGTTGCAGATTTCTTCTGGAAACGGTTGGTCTTTTGACACGACTACGGATGAACTGACACTGAATGGATATTCCGGTGGAAAGATTGAGGCGGTTGGCGATTTAACCATTAATGTTACAGACAAGAGTTCCCTGGTACAATGTGCCAGTATGGAAGACTCTATTACGGTGAAAGGCGATTTAACATTAACGGGAAACAGTACGCTCCGTTTGCAAGGTGGTTTTCGACATTCCGGGACCCTGGATGTGAGCGCTTCTTCGGTTAAGGTGTGGATCGGAGATAAAATGGTCACGAATTATGTTAGTACATTTGCCGATCTCCAGAGTACACTGACAACTTCGGGAACAAAATTGGTTTTAATTACGGGGAATTTTTCCGCTTCAAGTATGATTTTAGTCGGCAGCAATACTAATGTTACAATTATCAGTAGTGGTGACTGGACGATTGAAAGAAACAGTGATTATACTTCAGACGTTCTTTTTTCCATTGGAAATATAAGAAATAGTTCGCAGACAATCGATAAAACGGCAATAGTATCGCTCGGAAGTGCGACTGGAATGGGTACATGTACTTTAACAATTTCCGGCGGAGCTGTTTGGGATGATATTACAAATTTAAGCAGCCCCAGTTCTCCCAGTGTACGGGCGGATAGTGTAACATCTAAGGCGAGTCTCATTTATGACGCGGGCAAACTTTATCTTTATGATGGGGCTATTTTAACGAATAATTATAATAGTAATTATAAGGATAAGATAGTTGATGACACGGATTCCTATAACAACGATGTGGCTGGAGCTGTTTTTGTCGCGGGAGTAGATCCCTCTGGCAGATTAGGGGCAAAAACCTTCGAGGAGATCGATAGTGAAACGACTTTTACTCGTGGTGAACTGATTATTGAAGGTGGAATAATTAGTAATAACTGGGCACAGAGAGGTTCCATTGTTGTTTACGGCGCCTTGAAAATGGATGGTGGTTTGATATACCATAATGTTGCGTATTGCGAAGGGGGAGGAATTCTGTCTCGTGGATATGTCTTTATAAATGGCGGTTCTATTGACAATAATTATTGTACAATGAAAGCCAAAGATACTTCTTTGATCAATGGTTCGAATACATCGAAGGGGGGAGGCATTCATAACAGTTCCTATGCGTATCTTAAGATTACTGGCGGAACCATTTCCAATAATTACAGTGCTTCGCGGGGTGGAGGTATTTACGTTGGTGGCAGTGGTAAAGCTACGACGATTTTTGGAGATGCCGAAAATGAATGTGCCGGTCCTGTTATCGAAAATAATACCGCGCTTTATGGTGGTGGTATCTATGTTAACTCCACCTTGGAATTTTATGCCGGAACAATCCGTTATAATGATACTCTTGCGGAATACCGTATCAAGACTGTTGTGCAGGCAATCGGAGGTTCCGCCATGTATGTGATGCCGGCTAATACTTCTGATTTAGGGAAAATGCCCTACATTATTATGAAAGGAAATGCCTGTGTCGATACGAACAATACCGTTTATATTTATCGAACGTATGGTAATTCTAATACATATTTTATTCCAATTAAAGTGATTGGCAATTTGACGACTCCGGGGGTTGTTATGGTCATTACAACGGCCGACGCAAACTGGGATTCCTCAAGTATGGGAGAAGGACGTCCTATCATTCGTTTTGACCTTGGAAATAAAGATAATAGTTATTCTACGACCGGCGTTTCTACTGCCGATTATAATTTTACCCAGGAAATGAGCAGTAAATTCGTTATTGCAAATTATAAATGGGAGTTGTCTCCAGGAAGAACCGAAGCAACAAGTACCGTTAATAAAAATCGAATTGATGCCAAAGACTGTCTGGTCTTGTCGAAAACGATACACCCCTATAATTATCATGCTCGAGTCGGAAACGTCTTCTTCAGAACCTATGGTGACGCGCTGACTTATATCGAAGAGAACAGTATTGAAAATCCGACGATCTTTATTACCCATAATACTCTGATCGTGGGATATCGATCCTATACCAAGGCCATTACCGTTGTTTCGGAAACTGAAGAGACAAGAAATGATCTGCTTTATGGTTACTTGTTTGGTCAAGGGACTGTTACTGCGGCAGAGTTAGTTACCTGGTTAAAAAGTAAAGATTCGACTTTATATCCCAGTACCTACACGATCGCGAGCCTCAAAACCGCATTGGAAAATGCCAATTTATGGGATTCCACCTGGGATGACTCCTGGTCCGACACAACCGATATTTCTTCGGTTGCCGCAGACTTTATTATTTATTATTCCTCTTGTGATTGGTTTAGTAGTAATTTTAAAGGATTCTCGGACAGTTATGCCATTACATCGCCGGAATCATTGACCTATACAATTACAGATACTACTTGTACTGTTACGATTCCCGTAAATACCACTTTTACGATTCCCATTGCGGGTACGGAAGATACTTATACCGGAACTATAACAACGGCAACGAGTATGGTATTTGATACGGATACAAAAAAGCTGACCTCTCCTTGTACCATTGTATGTACGATCGAGGGGGATACAAAAACGTATACCTTTGAGACAGGAAGTGATATCGACGTTACCTTTGGGACGGATGTTATTACAAGTCTGAAGACTCCGAAGGGATTGGCGGCGGTTCCTTCGGCCTTTAACTGGTACGGGACGGCCGATTATACTGTTATTATTCATCCGAATCTTGTCGATTTAGCTGATAATGGGTACGCCGTTCATCAAGTTGACGCCAACTATACCTTGGGAGGTTCAGTCGATGTAACGACTTTTAATGGTTATGATCCCGTCAGTAGGGAAACCGGTCAATTAACCTTGGATTCACTCTATGAATATCCGTTTGACGGTGTTTTGTATAACGTGAAAAGCGGAAATATATTGACTATCAATGAAAAAGTTACGATTAAGGACCATCGTAATACTTTGGCGGCAACCGACTCGGGCGATTGGAATTTAAATGCTTCCGGAGCCATTTCGGTCAAGTCTGGGGGAACGCTGACTATGAATGGTGGGACAATTGAAAATTGTGCCGGATCCATGGCCGGGGCCATTGTCATTGAAAAGGAGGGAACGGTCAATCTGAACGCTTCCGATGGTCAAGCGACCACCCTTTTTCATAATGAAAGCGGTCAAGCCTCGACCGTTAAAGGATCTGAAGGGAATATCGTTGTCGACGCAAATGGTAATGCAATTTATACCGGTGCGGGCGCAATTTATAACTATGGCGGTACTCTTTTAATTCAAAATGCCGATATCGACAGTAATATCGGGCATTGGGGGGGAATTTGTAATGTTTCTCCCGCGGGTACGATTACAAGTACTTCTTCTTCTGGTGTGATTACCGGATATACTATTAATTATAATGGTGTCGACACTGTTTTGGATGCCAACGATATTCTATCAAATGCCAAGGGAGTTTTAGGTACAACGAATGATGGAGAGCTTGATATTAAATCCGGCGGATCTATCTCTGTTATTGATGGTTCTCTGTATTATGAAAACGGAAGAAAAGTACTTGATTCAGGGATCTCAATATATAAGATCGTGGGAACGGCCCAATATTCCGGTACTACGACAACAACGACTCTGGAAACCGATTCGACGATTTCAAATTCTACGACGTCGATCTACGGGTCGATCGATACAGGTCTTCTGACCGAAAATGATACCTTTGTTGTCTCTAGTGGTAATATTGTTTTAGGTACGAGCGGTGATTATTCCACTACGTTGAATAGTGTGAGCGGAAATATTACAAATGACAACGCCTCTGTTGTATTCGTTCAAGGGGATACTATTTCGAACGCTTCGGTTACTCTTTCCGACGGTTCTGAAATTACTGACGCAACCATTGAATTTACAAGTGCGACAGATTATACCGTTAATAGCAGTTCCGGAAATACTGTTACGACATTTACATCCGGAACTCTGGTACGTAGTACTTATACGGATACGACTTTAACTGGAGGAACCTGGACTAACGATGGCTCCAATATTACATTGGCCGGAACCAATGCCGTTGTTGTTTTGACAGATGCACAGATCAGTAAAGGGACATCAACTACACCTTTTGACATTATCAACAACAAGGACGCTGGTGACTATAATGTCGTTCTGAATTCCGGAACGATCAGCATTAATGCCAATGATAATATTTTTGTTGTTTATAAAACTGTATCAACGAGTACCGCGCAGTCGATTAAGTATAAAGTTGGAAGTGTCAAGACGTTCAGTACGACTACGGTTGCCATGTCCGATACGACTTTGTATGTTACTTCTGATCTCATAACGGCTTTAAAAACAATAACCTATAAGAATGGTTTGATTCATAACAAGTCGAGTGAAATTTACGTCACGGGAACGTTCACCTTTAAAATGAATGAAGGCGATTCCATTATCTGTAATAATGAAACGATTACAAAAAGTTACAGTAATTGGACTTCCGGAACAATTGTTTTTGGTTCGTCTACGGCTTCGGATAATATTTTTAAAAAGACGCCGACCGAGGCCCCACTCAATTTGAGGAATGGTGGAACGATTTCCTATGATAATGTTAATAGTCAGGTACAACTTGCGTATACTCAGGCGCAAGTCGAGTTGACCGACGGGACGATTTTGATTACATCGCAGCAGGTTAGTGGTGAAACGTATATTGTAACAACGTTGTACAATGAAACCGGAGCGGTGGTCCGTTTACCGGACGGTTGGTCAATTTCGGATTTCTCGGCGAATGCGGATGAAGAAGGAAACGCTTCTGTGGCTATTACGGGCGCAAATTTGAGTAGTGTTAAAGCTTCTGTCCTTTATAGCGATAACAAAACGGGGTATAATGTTGTTACCGATTATGTAGCTTCCATTGATTTGGCGAACAGTACGATCCTCTTTCAAAATGGTCAGCCGGTTCAGCTCAATTTAGCCAATGGTAACACCTTTATTTTTGATATCGGTGAAGATTATCATTTCCAAATTAATCAAGGTGTTGTATTACGGGATGAGGCGGACTTATATCCCGTCGATATTGTTGATACACAATTGGATGGTGAAGAATCCAATCTCTGTATCATTGTTGATTATGGTTCGTATACGGCAGATGGTACATTTGTGGATTCTTCCAGTAATGAATATTCCTTTGTCAACGCTTCCTTTAGTGTCGTACCTTCCGGAACCAGTGAATATTCCTTTACAATGACTGCAAGAGGAATTTGGGATTCGACAACGGCTCCTGATTTATCTTCCTTGAAAAGTAATACGTTATATTGTGTCGATGGTGGTACTCTCGTTATGACATTTGATGGGACTCCGACTCTCGCTGTTACCGGGTCTGCCAATGATTATCTCGTAAAAGTTACCGGTACAATTTCGGCCTATAATGTTACCTATACAGGTGTTTCCGGTGCCTTTACCGCAACTGGAGGAAATATCGGTTTTCACGATGCCGATGTTGTTGTGAACTCGATTTCAAACGACAACACGAAAATTAACATTGCGATAAACAATGCGATTATGGAAAATGACTTTACGACCTTAACCGCACTGGCAGAACAACAGTTGTATTTAAGTTGTGGTTATATTTTAACGGTTGGTACTACAGACAGTATTACCTTTACGCCGGGAACGGGAGTTAAAGGCGATTGGGTCAATGCTGTTGTAATATGTGCCAACAGTTCTACTGTGGATGGTGATCAAGTTTCCGGATCTTTTTCTGATGGTACTAATTCCTATACATTTTCAAATTCCAGTGTTGTTTTGGACTCCAAAGGCAATTTGACCGTTATCGCGGTTATGGATACGATTTTTAGCGGTTTAACGACTGGTCCTGAAACACTTAATTTGAGTGATGGGGGAGTTATTAATTTGGGTACTTATACGGGCGGAAGTTTCAGTGTAACCGCTGGCGCAGCCGGGGATACCGTCTATTTTACAGCCGTTTCCGATGGATTTAAAACAAACTATAGTGGTGCTCATGTTTATGGTTCTCTGGATACGATTGAAGATAGTACTGTTTCTACGGAAAGTTTTAGTAATGGGACTCTGGCTTATACTCCGAATGCCTGTCAGATGATTCTGACTTGTACTTTAACGGGACAATGGGGGGCTGGTTATTCTACGATCTCCGGATTTAATGGAAATGTTCACTACGGGTCTGGTACAAATGACGTTATTTCTCCTGATGATATTTTACTTAGTGATATTTTGTATGTTTACAATAGTACAGAGAATAAAACGACCGTGACAATAACAGCGTTTCTGTTTAAATCACTGGGATGTCAGTCGAAGACTCGTATCAGTTATGAAGAGGCTTCGGTTGGTTTAAACAATGCTACTGTTACTTTTGGTACTGCTTCGTCCGTTACCTATTCCTATGATGCTTATATTAAGCAGAATTATCAAAACTATGTTGATTCCATTATCGGTTCGGCGGTGGTCTATCTTGATGGAGCGTCTACGTCAACCTCCGGTACGATTACCAATGGGGCTGTTTTTTGTAATAATCAGGGTGAAATTACGGTTACTGGTACATTCCAATATACCGATGGAGAAGGAACGGTTCAGACGCACACTTT
Source organism: uncultured Planctomycetaceae bacterium (assembly GCA_964442735.1). GTDB lineage: Bacteria > Planctomycetota > Planctomycetia > Pirellulales > Thermoguttaceae > JAUNBG01. Next base: position 9,459 of record CAYUAP010000038.1, read on the forward strand.
AACATCATCCGATATTGTTTCATCAATTACTTTAGATAACAATAGTGATCGGGCATTTCTCTATTTTGAGAATGGTCAACAAATCGACTTGAGTAGTGGCGATAGTATTACCATCAACAAGAGTGATGAAAGTGCCTTTGTGCGCTATTACGACACTCTGTCCATTGATTCTTCCGGTGTTGTTCGTGATAAAGACGATATTGTTATTTTTAATGGAAAGGGAAATGTCTTTTTAGAGGTTACCGATGGTACCTTTACGGCTAATTCGGAACATGTGCATACGTTACCGACGATTATTGAGGCCGTTACCGCAATGAGTGGCGGAGTGATTCGTAATAATTCAAATGAATATCAGTATTTGGAAGTTGACTCTGCTTCCGATACGATTCGATATAATATTGCCGTATGGCAAATGGGTAATTTCTATTTGGGGGGAACGGCATATATCGATCCCGATAATATCGTGTATTTGGGGGGTGGTCGTGTTATTAATGCCGCAACATATGATTCCACTACGGTTACGGCTACTGACGATGATTGGAGTAACTTGCAAAATTCGAATATGAATCCGCTTACAGTCGATACCTATTTAACGGTAATGGGAACGCGTCTCGTTTCTACGGGAAATTCGACTGTTAATCCCGGGACTATCCTGACGGCGGGAACCGTTCAGCACTATCGGGGAAAAACATTGGTTCAAGAAGAGAATATTAATGGTATGGCTCCTTATATTATTATTGGATACTATCGTGTTTTCTATTATGCGAATAATACGACGGTGGAAAATATTGATAATGAAAAGGTCTATCCCAATCGCGTAGAAAATGAAGCCGTTTATAACGAAGACGTTTACGGTTATAATGATATGACTTCGACTCTCTCTTTTAATCAGACAGGATTCGTACCCGGAGATGGTACTTATTCCACGAGTTCTTCCTACTTTGTTGGCTGGAATACCACGCGTGACGGTTCCGGGATTTGGTATAACGAAGGTGATTCCATGACGATTACCTCTACGACGAAATTGTACGCCATATGGTCTTCCAATGTCGTCAATACCCTTAATGACGATATTGATCCTGACGATGGTTATACTTCTCTGCGGGAAGCCATGTTATATGCCCTTGAAAATGAAAATTTGAGAGGAACCGCCGATTATAATGTCAATAAATCGACTATTGTGTTCGAATTGGATTCGACGAAATGGGAACAATCCGCTAATTGGACTGTAATCGACGGAAAAACATATTTTCCAAAAATAATGACAATAGACTTGGCATCTACTCTCCCGACTTTGTACGGCGCAATTGATATGAACGCGGACAATCTCCTAACGGTCATTGAAGAACAGGGGACCAGTTACACGGATCCCGAATTCCAATTGAACGGTGGCTCTTCCTACCGTATTATGCGGTGTACCGATGAAGTCAATATCAATATGAACTACTTGAACTATTATTCCATTAATAGTTTAAGCGTCAGTTTTTACGATACTCTTAATACGGCAACCGTTGACTTTACAAACGCGTCTTATACTATTTCACTGCCGGACAGCAGTTCCAATATCAATGTTGTTTTGACGGTTGTTGTGAATGGTGATTACAGCTCAAATCCCATTACCCTGGCTTCGTATATTCTGGATCATACCGATTATACACTGACTTCCGGGTTTGATAGCTCGTGTTCCTATGCATACAGTTATGACGATGTAAACGCTGTAACAACGATTACTGTTTCTCAAAGCATGTCGAAAACATTACCAAAATGTAATTATACAAATACGCTTGAAGGGGTTATCACTCTGGATGGGACAGCTTATTCCTTTGTCGGTGGTGCAGATGATGTTACCACCTCCTACAGTATTGACGAGAACGGTAACATATCTGAATTAAAGATTACAAAACTCGGTGTTTATGTAACAGGGAGTATTCAGAGTATTACTTCCGGACTCAAATGCTGTAATTTGGTTTATTCCTCAATTAGTAATGATGGTACGAATACAACGTTAACATATACAGGAACAGGGACGAATTGGTATAATAGTCGGAAGTACGAAGGTAATATATCCGGAACGTTTTACGAGGATACTTCGAATACGGCACATGATTTTACTGGAGCGACTTTGATTTTTACTCCACAGGATAATATCAAGTATATGATTACTGCGGTTGTAGATGGTGATTGTTCTTCCGTTGACATCAATAAAATGGCCTCGAATCTGACGATAACGGGTTCGGATTGCGCGGGTGAATTTATCCTTGATACTGCCAATACGGTAGTAACAGCGCTTAAAATTACAAAAACATATGACATGGTGAATAATAAAACAACGATTATTTTTGAAGGGGTTAAAGATAATGACGACATTACTCGAACCTATGATTATGAGGCCGAGGGTACGGATGCGAGTTATCAACAGTTATTACAGAACTTGACGTATATTAATGGGAAGACAACTTCCAATGGTGGAGCATTTTATATTCAGAATGGAAAAATTCAGTTGAAAAACTGTACGTTTAAGGATAATGTTTCCTCGAACAATGGTGGGGCCATAGCGAATCGGTATGGAACTGTTATTTTAACGGGCTGTACGATAACATCGACGCAGGATCGATCCAGTGCTGCTACGGCTAGTTACTCGGCAGGTTATGCGCTTTCCAATTTCAATGCCAAGAGTGGTGGTGGTATCTATAATACCGGAACCATGACTCTGGATAGCTGTACCATCAGTAATCTGTGGGTGAATAAAAATGGTGGAGCTATTGTTAATAACGCGAGTACAGATGCCTTTGGTGTTTTAACCATCAAAAATTCGGTATTCTTGAATAATACGGCTTGGAAAGATGGTGATTCCACAATCGATCTCGATAGTGGTTATGGCGGAGCATTGGGGAACTGGGCGGAAGCGACGATTATCAATTCGACTTTCTCCGGAAATACTGCGGAGATAAATGGAGGGGCTATTACCTCCGGATATAAAGTGTATGGTAGTGGAACGGATGTCAGGTATTCCAGTTTAACGATTCAAGGTGGAACTACAGTAGGCAGCAAGACACTTTTCTTCGGAAACAATGCCCAATACGGTGGTGCCATTATCAATGGGACTTCATTATCGATCAATACAGGAATCGTTCAATTTATCGATAATACAGCGTCCAAAAACGGTGGTGCCATTCATAATACCTACTATACAAACCGTGGCGATAATAAATTCCCTGAAAACGATACCGATGGTTTGGGGACGATTACGATTAGCGGGACAGGATCGGATTATACCAAAGATGAGATTTACTTTGTGAATAATACCGCAGAGGGCTATGGCGGAGCGATTTGCAGTAACTATGATTTTACTGCCTCTGAAGGAAATCCTGTTTCCATTAATCATACAACATTTCACGGTAATAGCGCGACGACGGGTGGGGCTCTGGCCGCATACGAAGCGAGTGAAACATATAATAGTGGTACGGTTAAATTTATTACGGAAACGGATACTGTCTATAGTTTTACATCCGTAAACAATGTTCAGTCTTCCTTAACGATCGACCTTGGCGCAGCCATGAATCTGTCGAAGAATCAGACTTGTTATCTTCAAGATAACAAGGGTGGGTCTTTAGTCCTGGAGGAGCATACATTTTTGAGTGCTAAAGATCTTGGTCTTTCCTCCGGCCAGTATTCCTATTATGGTTATATTGTCAATTCCGATGGAATCCGAAGTGGTTTGGTCGGTTTGACTCTGAATGTTATTGATCCTGATATTGTAATCCAGGGAGCCCTGACCGATTATCAGGATGGACAGCTTGTCCGTTTGGACGCAAAGGCCATTTTACCGGAAAATAAAACGGCAGAGAATAAAACGGCAGAAAATAAAACGACGGTCCAGGAATGGAGAATTAACTGGGGCGATAGTGACCAGGTTGAAGTTATTAGTCAGCCGTCGAGTGTTTTGGCCGCCTTCCATTATTATTCCCAGACAGATCAAGATCAGACGTATTATATCAATCTTGAAATTCTGGATTCGAATGGAAAAACGAGTTCCACCTATTATGTAGGGAGTCATACCGTTTTGGCGGCTGTGGCGGAAGCAATGGTTCTCGAATCGGCTCCTGTACTGATAAATGATCTTTGGACTGCGGATGAAGCTCTTCTTTCGACCGTTTCGGAGCAAGAGATCGTTCCCGTCACTCCAGGAATAGAAGATCTTTTGGTTCTTGATATGACCTATGAATTACAGAATAAAGATAAATCATCTCAATTCTGGGCATTTAATAGTTCATCGTTACTTGAATCTGTCCCTTCGGAAAATACGTTCATTACAGACCGTTCTGGGGCTGTTATTCCACAGCGCCGAATTCTGGAATGTAAAGAACGGAATTCCTTGTTTGAAAATAATGTATCGATGATGGATGGCAATGATGATGCTTTAATGTCTGTATTGTCCGAGTCGGTTAATCGATACGATAGCGAAGAAAGTGATTTCTTTACGCTTTTGGGAGAGGACATCTTTCAGTCTATCGGGCTTGACGATTAAGCCCTTGATGTACTGTATTAAATTCAGGAATGTGTAACATTCACGTTGGTGTAACATTCATATAGGTGTAACATTCACGTGGGTGTAACATTCAGGTTGGTGTAACATTCAGGTATATTGAAAGAACAAACCTTAAATTATTGAGGTTATAATAAAAAGGAGTTTAATAATGAAAAATAATGATATTTTTCTTGATACGAGAGTGAATGATATCTCTATAACCAAAGAGACCTCCCCATTAGAAGATTACGAAGCACCGACGATCCAGTTCTATTCGTTTAATTTGATGGATATTATGGATCTTTCCGGTGAAAATACAAACGGGCAGGATGATGGTACGTGGGATTGATATACTCAAGGTCGTTATAAAAGTCTATTTTTCAAAACAGGCGAGACACCTGTTTGGGAGGATGCGGACGAGACATCCGCGCTCCCGGGAAATGCCGGTTTTATAACGTCGTACAGTATGATTTATGGGATTGATGATTTATGGGATTGATGGAATAGTGATTTCACTTGATTCCCATTCTAACTTGATTCCCATTCTAAACTGAAATGGGAATGGTATGTTTTGATAGAACAGGTGGACGTTTTGTCCACCGTATTACTGATATTTCACCAGGTAACCAGCTTTTGGTAAAAGTGCAGAATAAAAGATAAACACGGAAAAGTATTATGGAAAAGTATTATAGAATATTATCCGAAAAGTTGGAGAAATACAGTCGAAAATATGGTACCCATACCAAACGAGCCGCTTTGGCGGTTATCTTCTGGAATATCAAGCAACTTCTGGCATTTTCACCGCAACGTCGGGGAATCCACCGCCCGGATACACTGCGGATTGCTATTGAAATGGACGGTGGTGTTGGCGATCATCTTTTAGCGGCAAATTATGTCTGGTATTTTAAAGAGTTTTTGGGGGATCTCAAGTACGAACTTGAATTGATTACCCATCGACTATCGGCGGGGACTCTTGTCTTTAAAGATCCGGTAACGCCGGTGGAAAAGGTTGCCCAGGTCTCCGATTACGATTTATATATCAGTATCTTCGCCTATTTACGTGTTCCGGTAATTGAGATAGCCAACTTAAAAAAAATAGAGGCTTTATCCCCGAAACTGCTTGATCTCGTTAAGAAATATATAACTTTTAGTCAGGAATCCTATCTCTCTTTTTATAATCCGTCTACCGGGGGAACGAGTGCCTTTAATTACGCTATGGCACAGGGGAAGAGACGTATCGAACAGCTTGATATTGATGGCATCCTCGGAATCGGTCCGGAATTTAAAGCTGAAATACCGTTAGTGTCCAATGAAGAAGAGGTTCTGAAGAAGTTTGATCTGAATCAACCTTTTATAACGCTGTTTCGTGGGGTCGATTCCAATGTTAAATCGTTTGAATGTACACGTTTGTGGCCTGTTGCGTATTATAATAAAATAACGACTCTCTTAAAGGAGCATTATCCCGAATATCTTCTGGTTCAGATGGGGGATTCAACGAAACGTGTCCCTCCCATGGAGAATATCGACGTCAACCTGATCGGAAAAACAACGATGGACGAGGTTAAGGTCATTTTAAAGAATGCGCGTCTGCATATCGACGGCGAAGGGGGGATTGTCCACTTGCGCCACGCTCTCCATGGAGGTCAATCGATTGTTGTCTATGGCCCGACTTCCGATATCTATTATGGCTATCCGGAAAATATCAATTTGAGAGCCGATTTCTGTCATGCCTGTGAATGGGCCCATCGCCAATGGTATGAACTCTGTCTGCGATCCGGTAACGCCAGTGCCGAATGTCTGAAGAGAATCTCGCCGGATAGGGTCTTCCAGGAAATTCAAAATGTTTTAAATCACTAAATGTATTAAATCACTAAATGTTTTAAATCACGAGTGGTTATACGCCAGGCTGGAATGATATTACTATACTCAAGGTCGTTATAAAAGTCTATTTTTCAAAACAGGCGTCTCGCCTGTTTTGAAGGATACGGACGAGATGTTCGCGCTCCCAGGAAATGCCGAATTTATAACGTCGCACTGTATATTTATAAACGTTTGATTTTTCTGTCCTTTATTATAGGTTATTGCCTTTATAGGTTATTGTCTTTAACACGCCATCTGCCTTCAAGCCGTGAATGAAGGTATTGCCGGAATTCCGGCCTCCCTGAACAGTCTGTTCCCTGTTTTGTCATTCTCCCCCTGTTTTTATTTTTCCCCTGTTTTTATTTTTCCACTATCCGGCACGAATAGTATGGATAATGGATAACTGATCATTAGTGGAGGATTCGCCGTTTTTTGAAGTAAACCACTTTTTGGATCTCGTGCAAACGTTAGTACAGTTCCTTCAAGCTGATTTGAGGCGATCAAGAATCGACCGTTCGGATCGAGTTCGATGTTACGCGGAAAACTTCCCTCGGTGGAAATAATCTGCTTCATTTGCAAAATATCGGACGCGTTTTTCCCCTGATAATTGTAATGATAGACGGCAATGGAATCGTGTCCCCGATTCGTTACATAGACGTAATGACACCCTTGATCGAATATAATTTCGGCACAAGCATTATATTGCGTATACTTTTTCCCATCGACGAGATTTTTACGCCAGGTAACTTTTCCTTCAAGTTCGCGCGGCAGAGTAAAAACGGTTCCCAACGATTCCGATCTATTATCATAAACACGATAGGCATTAACAGTGGACCCGTTTTCGTTGACAACCAGAACAAGGTCGTGATCGTTTTGTGTGTCGATAATCATATGACGCGGACCTGCTTCGGCAACGGTATTAAGGGATTGTATATTTGTATCTATCGAAAATCGGCCTGTCTTTTTATCAAGAAATCCGACATGAACAGAGTCATTGCCGAGGTCACAGAGATATACTCGATATTTATCACCGAACGACCGATTCGAAAACGCGGTCGAATGGGCATGGGGGATACGCTTCGAACCGTTTTCAAGCGTTTCGGATGACTTGAGAATGAAACGTGACGTTTCCGGTCCGATTTTTCCCGAGGATTCGATTCGATAGAAAACGAAGTCACCTCCGCCATAATTGGATACCGCGATATATCGATTATCCAACGGATCCTTTATCGGGGAAAGGGCCAAATGACAGGGACTTGCTCCTCCTGTCTCTTGCTCGTTGAGCCGTGTTAATGTTCCGGATTCCGTATTGATAGTCCAGGAGGTTACGTAGGCGGTATTATTGGCGGGATTTCCTTCACCAACGGAATAAAGAGTCCGTCCGTCCGGGGCAATCGTCAGCCAGGAAGGATTCATGGTCGTCGCCGCGAGACGAGGACGCGAAAATTGTCCTGTTTTCGAATTGTATCGGGCAACTTGTATTCCATTTGATTTAATGGACCCGCGCTGTTTCATTTCCGGGGACGGTGGACTTGTATAGGTTCCGAAGAAACACCAGAAATCGCCCTCTTCCCGAGGCTCGAATACGGCAATGGCTCCACCGCCAGGGGCCATGGGAAGCTCTATCGTATCTGTACTCTTGACCGTGCGGACCGTTTTGATCGTTCCGCGCCAGCCGTTCGTCTCCTTGGGATCGTCGGTCCAGAGTGTCATAATATAATCGGTCTCCTTCTCCAGGAACTCAAGGGAGATTGTACGTTTAACGGCTTTGGTCCCTCCCGTTGCTCCGAGTAGCCATTTACCGGATTCGGCCTTGCGGGCGGTTACTATATATTTGCCAATTTCTCCGTCGAGTACTTTTGTTTCAAGCCACTTCGACTGAAAATGGCGGAAGAACTCCTTTTCCGAACCAAATGCCTGTCCGGAGTGATTATCACGAATAGCCCAGCCACCACGAAGAACCGGAGTCGGATTGTAAAGGGTTATCAATAGAGACATTTGATGCGCGTTACTTCGGCCATTAACATAGAATTTTGGCGTATAATCGAAAACTCCAACCAATCCTCGGGTAAAGGGTAAAACAGTATCATGATGGACCGGATGATTCCCTTCCTGACCACCCCCTCCTTCGACACACGTTACGTTCGGAAAGGTACGGGCCATTCCGTCCGGTAAAAAGGCATCGTGGATACAGAGCCATAGTTTATGCTCCGCCGCCGTTTGCGCTAAATAACGAAGTTCGTCACTATTTTTAGCGGAACCGTAGGCAACGAAACCCGGCTTGAGTCCCGATAACCCCCAACGTTCATAGACCGAAAAAAGATCTCCTATATCGTATTTTTTGATCATTCGATCATTCAGATAAAGACAGATTCCAATTCCCTTCGATTTTCCATAACGAACAAGATCCTCAATATCGATATCGACATAGGTCGATGATTTAAAACGAGGGAAATAGGGGACAAGTCCCCGAGCGACTTTATAGGGAGTCGGTTTCGTATTGGACCTCCAGGTCGGATCGGAGGCTTTTTCCGGATTGTTTTTCGCCCATTCTTCATTTTCACTGTCTGTATAAACCCATTCGGTTCCGTACCATCCCCAATCGATCTGAAGATATTTCATATTGTTTTCTGCCGCAAAATCGATCATCGATTTAAGAGGGACAGCTCTAATATCGCAATTTCCTTCATTACTGATTGTCAGGCCCGGCTTAACCCAATCGAACGATTCTGATGGTGCCGGATTCAAGTTATAAATCATGTATTCATTTTCGACCAATTCACATTCGTTTTTCGCCAGAAGGACGAGGCGCCAGGCAGACTGAAACGTGTTGGTCTCCATACCACAGTCGGTTTCGGGAACCTTCAGGATTACGGCCCCCTGATCGTTTTTACCAAATTTGAATCGTGGATAGCTCTGTGCACAGGCTTCCATTATCGAAAACGAATATCCATTCGAAAATTTACCGGTTAATGGCGCATACGACATTTTGAAATTCGATAAAGAAATTGGTTCTTCCGGATAGGTGGCTTCGGTCGAATTTATGGGGAAGACTACCGCGTCTTTCGGAAGTCGAAATTCTGTTATTTCTCCTGTGATTCTATCTGGCGATTGTCGATCCGGCGATTGTCGATTCGGTAGAATATAACGAAACGCGAACCCTTCATTGTAGACCCGAAATTCGATATTCCAGGCAATTGGTTTTCCCGCGTATTTTCCAGTCAGTTCGACCATAATGGCGTTATATCGATTAGAAATTTCCGAACGTTCCCCCCATAACGGAGTCCAGGTGTTATCGACCTTTGTTCGCGATATTGTTTTTATCGCTGTTTCGATGATGTTTTCCTTGAACTTCCAGCCGAGTGACGATTCGTCTATAACTTTTGTGGAATTATAAAGACACCTATATTGGGGAACGCCGTCCTTTAGACAAAAATCGATTTCTATCCGTCCATCGGGAGAGGTGATCGTCTCTGCCTGAACAGTCCGGTTCTCTTGAAAAAAAACCAATAAAAGGAATAATATGGTAATTGTAATGTACTTTAATAACGCTAAACTGTATTTCATAACACCCTTCCGATATAACTCAAGGGGTAAACAATATTTTTTTGAAAACACGCCTAATACGGATAGTGTACTTAAATGTTTGGTGGTTTGCAAGAACAAGTCCGGAAAATAAATTGTACGAACTTGTTCTTGTTGACCAAATTACAGTCGGAACAGACGTCGTATTAATTCCAGGAATCGGGGTGAATCTTCTTGGACAATTTCGTCTTTAAGCGATTCCATTGGTGGATGGAGGAGTTTATTAACAAGTCGATCAAATGAATATCGAATTTCATCTTCCGTTTTAGAGTCGAGATTCGTACATTTTCGGAGGAGACGATCGAGTTCCGTTTTCTTAATGGAATTCCAGGTCTGACGTAATTGTCGAATAACGTCGTCGGAATCGCGGCGTCGCATTTCCTGTAGGAACAATTCGGTTTCCTGACGTATAATTTTTTGTACTTTAGGAATTTCTCGATCTCTCTTTTGACAGTTTTTACGGCATGTTTCTTTAAGGTCGTCGATGGAATAGAGATAAACATCGGGTAATTTGCCAATTTCCGGGTCTACATTACGGGGCAGTGCCAGATCGAGAATAAAGAGGGGTCTTCCACGACGTTTAACGGCACTCGCTTGAAAATTGGCGTTTGTCAGAATGGGCTCTTGCGCGCCCGTAGCTGTAATCAGAAGATCGGTCTGGTCCAATCGGGCAAATATTTGTGTCCAGTCATCGACGGCAGCGTTCCATTCACGTGCGAGTTCTTCCGCCTTTTCCCGACTCCGATTAATAATCAGAATCGATCGGGTTCCATGATCCACCAGATATCGCAATGTCTCCTGGGCCATTTCTCCTGCACCTAAAACAAGTGTCTTTTTGTTGTCCAGCTTTTCAAATAACGTTAACGCAAAGTCAACTACGGCTATACTTGGAATACTGATCCGATGCTTGAATAATTCGGTATCGACGGAAATTCTTTTAGCGGTACGGAGTGCATGTTGAAAAAGGGCATGGGTAATCGTACCGGCACTTCCGATTGTGGCTGCCGTCTGATAGGCATTTTTGACCTGGGCTAAAATTTGCGGTTCTCCCACGACCATACTATTCAGACTGGAAACTACCGTAAACAGATGTTCTACCGCCTCCTCCGTCTCCAATACCTGAAAACTGGATTGCCAGTTTGAGGGGAGGGAAGTACGATCATGGGCTAAAAATTCAAAAACGGCATTATTATCCGGTAGACTGCCGTTCGGCGTTCCAATATAGAGTTCTGTTCGATTGCAGGTGGAAACCAGAACAGCTTCCCCTTCGTCGAACGTATCGTTCCAATAATGAAGTGCTGTGACTAGTTTGGTATTGTCAAAGGCGAATTTTTCCCGAATCTCGACAGGGGCTGTATGATAACTGATTCCGAACATTTTTAGTTTCATGACCAACTCTCCTCGAAATCAAGAGGGACTTGATGGGGATTTATCAACAAAATATTGTGATCATCCAATTTATGATCATCTAATTTATGATAATATAAAATCTGAACTGATGGAGAAGGGTCTGGTGTAAACGACTGCCAATGTTTTTTACTATAAAATATACCGAGTAACAGAAATATCAAGAGAAAAAGAAAACAGCCAATTGTTAAGAGGGAGATATTTTGGCCTCCCTGAAGATATTCGGTATGCGAGACTATAATGAAGAAGAGTAACATAACAAGAAACAGGAGAAGGGCACCGGAAATGAGCGGATCAAAAATCGTGGATTTACCGGTCCCATATTGACAAGAGAGTATCCAATTGATATAAAAGCCACTGATGATGCCAAGTCCCAGAAACAAAATGGCGAGTCTGGCCGACCGGCGATTTGCTTTTTCGAGCCATTCGAGGCTCGGAAGACGTCCAACAGCCAGAAATGTTCGACGTTTTTTCAGACCGTGCCTCTGTAGAAAATAGGTGCATCCGGAAATGAATCCGAGTACGAGGAAAAACGTGGCCAGGAGGAAGGTCAGTCCGTGGAAGGTTCGCAGGCAATATCCGGTCTGTTCTTCCGCGAAATTGAGGTGTACAACTTGACTGGCTATTACAGTTAGGAAAAAAATAACGGGAAAAGCCAATAGTCCAAATTGTGCCTTTGGGCGGGCAAACAGGGTATAGAGGTATCCTAAAACGAGAAAAAAGGTTAAAACAAAGAACCAACCGCCAACACTGGTAATGATATGCGTATTTCGAAACAGAAAATTATACCATAAATATGCGGAATGTGCCACTATTCCAAAAATTGTCGCGATTATTATAAAAAAACGGGAGCAGGAGAATCGGGACCCGCTCCGCATTAGTTCGAGAACAAACGCTATTATATAGCAGGATGTAAAACAAAGGATACCTGGTGTGCCTGGCATTTGACTTTTTTTCTTATAAAGGTATAATAGACGCAACTCGTGGTACAATGGGTAACAATTTTCCTGAATGTACCATAACGGAATTGTACCGGTTAATAAAATTGACTATAATATTATATTATTATAGTAGTCGAATGAAATTTCACAAGGTCATTTCACAAGTACATATTAATAAACAGGAACAGATGGCAGGGGATTGACGAAAAATGGATAATTTGGAACATACAAAGAGCGACGATCTGGAATCCTTAAACAATTCCGTCTATAAAAAGAGTTTATTCCAGCGTATGAGTTCTATTTTCTACCGGTGTATGATATTTTTCTTTATTGTCATTGTTATTGTCGGACTGGGGATTGGTATTTGGCTGCGGAAGTTTTATGGGCCTATGGATATAGAGAATGCGGATACCGCTAAATTGAACGGTTGGCTTTTATTACGTGATTTTTCTAAAGAGACACCGGAAATTCGACGACAGTTATTGTTGCGGTATCTCGATTTTTATGGTCCGGACGCTTCGAAACCGGCCTATCATGAATTAGTGGGCGCGACCAAATCAGTAACACGTTTCTTTTTCCAGAAAAGGCAGAATCGTCTGGAGGAATGGGAAAAAACTCGAATGGAACGTCCCTGTATCCGTTATGAATATCGCATTATTCGTCCTTCCAATCAAGAGAAATTTGACTTGAGTCCTACGAAAAAGGAGCCGTTTTATATTATTCCTGCCGACATTGAACCAACGGATCTCTTGAAGGAGGCACTCAAGGAAGAGAATAGAAAACATGCGATGCAAGCCACAATTCGTATGGAATTAAATTGTCGTTATCTGGCTCGTGAATGGTTTTTATGGAAGATGGATGAATATGAAAAAACGCCGGATGCGCAAAAAACAAATTTTTTATTGAAAATAACCGACGAGTTCAATTGGTGGCAGGAGTTCTATCAGAATTCAATTGTTCAGATGGGGCTTCCACGTATTAAACTTTTGGATGTTCTTCGTGAATTCGATTTAACAGTGTCTTGGTGGTATGAAAATACCAACGATGTAAACGAACTGGCCCGACTGTTGTGGTTTAAAGATCTGTTGATAACCGTAACCATGGCCAGACAGGCAAAATTACCCTTTAACGCTCCTGTTCAGAGACGAGAGGAAGATATTAAAAATCTCCGAAAATACGCCTGTATTTTTAAACGGGTAAATTATCAGGACAGAAAGGCACCGAAGAAATAAAGGTTGTTTTATACTGTACGACGTTATAAATTCGGCATTTCCCGGGAGCGGACGTTTCGTCCGCATCCTCCAAAACAGGTGTCTCGTTCGTTTTGAAAAATAGATATTTATAACGACCTTGAGTATAAAAGGGTGAAATGTATTTTTACGGAAATAAAACATTATGGGAAAAGACAGAAACAAACAGCAATATCTTGAAGTCAAAATGAACACGGATGATGAAAATGCCCCAAAAAGGGATAAACAAACCGTTCGTAGTCGATTTTTGGCCTGTCGCAAGTCTGTTTCTCAATTTATTTCCAGTTTTCTTCAATTATGGAAGATTCCCGAACTTCTTCTGGTGGGGGGAATTTTTTCTTTAGGTTTTTTAATTTTGATTATCCATCTTTTAACGTGGGGACGTGCCGTATGGGAGGAGTCGGAGCGTCTTGTCCGAACGACGGCGGAGGTTAAAGAACGTTATATTCATTCCCGTCTCAATGGCGATGGAAAAATCTTGTATCGTCCGGAAATATTGATCTCCTATAAAGTGGGTGATAAACCGCATTTAATGCGGGCATACGATCGTTTTACTTTAACAGTGGATCAGGGGTTTGTTTATGACCAGGAGACGGTCGATAAAATAATCGAGAATTATGAACGGGGAAAACATGTTTTCTGCTGGTATTCCATCGACAATCCGGACCGTGTATTTCTCAAAAAAGAGCATTTTATTTGGGGGTGGATCTTTTTGATTATTCCGATTGTCTTGATTTCATTTGGAGGGGTTGGCCTTGTCTGTAAAATATGCCGGTGGAGCACTTCCGAGGAGTACAAGGCAAATGGTCTTCAACGAAAATCGCGATATCCAACGGTTCCAAATAGTCAGGTCATCAATGAAAGTCCCGGTATTCGACTCGCCTTCCGTTTACCGATTGGCCTGTTTCCGACTTTTCAGTTTGCCCTGGTTTTACTCCTGGCTTTAATTTGGAATATCATGGCTTGGGCGATTTTTATTTATTTGATTTCGACTTGTACTTGTTGGGGGGATTCTCTTAACGCGATTCTCTTCTGTTTGATTTTCGGTGGGGCGGGACTAATGTTTTTCCCTTGGATTGGGAGTCTGTTTAAGAATACATTTGCTATTGGACCGACTATTGTGGAAATTTCCGATCATCCCATTATACCGACCCGTAAACATCGATTGACTTTAATTCAAAACGGTCGAATCAAGGCACGTTCGTATGAAATATCAATTACTTGTGAAGAAGTTGCCCGTTACACTCAAGGAACCGATACCATTACCAATCGGCGTGAAGTTTTTCGACAACTTTTGTTTTTACGTAAAAATATGGAACTGAAGACCGATCAGACTTTGAACGAAGATTTTTTTCTGCGATTACCTTGTGGGGCAATGCACTCGCTGCGAACGGAACATAACGAAATCTGCTGGAAACTTGTCATTGAAATAGTGGTGGATGATTATTCGATTCTTCGTCGGGAATGTCCGGTTATTATCCTTCCCTATACCATACGATCAGAAATTTACACTTGATATAATATTTTTTTATTGTCTTGAATGGAAGGAATGAAGAAGGATTATGGACGAGAATAAAGAAAAGTCATCTAAAGAAACGTCATCTAAAGAAAAGTCATTGATGTTACCCGGAGAACAGTATGAAGATCCATTGGAAACGACGATAAATGATCGGCCGATTCAAGTGTGTGGCGCTCGGGTTCATAATCTCAAGAATGTCAGTATGGACATTCCACGTAATAAAATGACGGTAATAACCGGTCCGAGTGGGAGTGGCAAGAGTTCTCTTGCATTTGATACGATTTATGCGGAGGGGCAACGGCAGTATATTGAAAGCCTGTCCGTTTATTCTCGTCAGTTTCTTCATCAGTTGGAACGTCCTGATGTCGATTCCATCAGTGGTCTTCAACCGACTATTTCGATCGATCAACGAGGTTATGTTCAAAATCCGCGTAGTACCGTTGCGACGATAACGGAAATATACGATTTTCTTCGTTTGATGTATGCGCGTATTGGTTTGGCCCATTGTTATCAATGTGGACGCACGATACGACAACAGACTCCGGAACAGATTATGGACGAAATCAAACGACTTCCTGCCGGGGTTCGTTTAATGATTTTGGCTCCTGTGGTACGAGGGCGTAAAGGGCAACACAAGGAGGTGTTTCGACGTGCCGTAAAAAGTGGTTTTGTTCGGGCGCGTATTGACGGAGCTCTTGTCGAGTTGGAGAAAATCCCTGATTTGGATCCTATGAAATATCATAATATCGAGATCATTATTGATCGACTTGTACTCAAGGAGGATATTGACGTTCGTTTGAGTGATTCCCTGAAGCTGGCTCTGAAAGAAGGCGAGGGAATGGTCGTTTGTATTTATGAAAAAGAACGTATGATAACGAATGAAGGGACTACCCGTTCTGTTTGGAAGGACCTCATGTTTAGTACACTCTATTCCTGTCCCAAATGTAAAATAAATTATATCGAACTTGAGCCACGAACCTTTAGTTTTAACAGTCCATATGGAGTTTGTCATGCCTGTCATGGGACGGGTGTTATGGAAGGCTTCGATTTGGATCTTCTGATTCCACAGTTGACTTTATCGATTGCGGAAGGGGCTATTCCTGTTTTAAACGGATTCAGTGTTGTGGAACGAAAACGATGTGAACGGGAAATTGAAAAATTTCTTAAAAAACATCAATTATCGGTTACGATACCATTATCGTCCTGGCCGGATCTGGTCCGAAAAGATTTCTTTTTCGGAGAACAAGACGATGTTCCGGATTCCGTAATTTCAACGGATGAAGACGTATTATATCAGGAAGATTCGACGCCCTCGTCGGAGAAAAATATTCAGATTCAGGAGAAAAAGAGAAAAGATTATTTATTTGAAGGACTGATTCCGCTTTTTACTTCAATTTATCAAACGACAGAGACGAAGAAGGACAAACAAGTTCTATCGAATTATCGAGGCAAGATGGTATGCCGGGAATGTCGTGGCGCCCGAATTCGTCCGGAGGCCCGATCTGTTACTATTGGTGAAAAGAGAATTCACGAAATTACGGCAATGACAACGGAAGATATTCGTACCTGGATTACGCAACTGGAACTTCCGGAAGATCAAATGATCATTGCCCGGCCTATCATATCGCAGGTCTTGGAACGACTTGATTTTATGATTCGGGTTGGTCTGAATTATCTAACGTTGGATCGGCCTTCGGATTCATTAAGTGGCGGTGAATTACAACGTGTCCGACTGGCGACAGGGCTTGGTAGTGGCCTGGTAGGGGTCTGTTATATTTTGGATGAACCTTCGATCGGACTTCATCCACGTGACAATTCGCGATTAATAGCCGCGATGCGGGAACTTCAGGAACGAGGTAATACTGTACTTGTGGTGGAGCATGACGAAGCGATTATTCGTAATGCGGATTGGCTGATTGATATGGGACCTGGAGCGGGGCAGCATGGTGGAAATGTTTTAGCGGAAGGAATTCCGGAAGATATTGCCCGGGAACATGTTTCTTTAACGGGGAAATATCTGGCGGGTACGGAAAAAATTCCGATTCCGGAAAAGCGGCGTAAAATAGTTAAATCGAAAATGTTGACTATTGAAGGTGTTTGTACGAACAATCTCAAGGACGTTTCGGTATCGTTTCCGTTGGGGACCTTTATTTGTGTTTCCGGGGTCAGTGGGTCGGGGAAAAGTTCGTTATTGAACGAGACTCTGGTTCCGGCCATTGCGCGACGCCTCTATGGGTCAAATGTTAAAAGTGGTTCGTTTCGAAGTCTTCGCGGCGTCAGTCGAATCGATAAAATGATTCAGATCGATCAGACGTCCATCGGCCGAACTCCACGAAGCAATCCCGCTACCTATACCGGATTGTTTGACGAAATACGCAAGGTTTTTGCCGGATCGAAGGATGCTCGTCGACGTGGCTATAAAATCGGACGTTTCAGTTTTAATGTGGCCGGAGGCCGTTGTGAAGCCTGTCAGGGACAGGGTCTGCAAAAAATTGAAATGCACTTTCTCCCTGATTTGTACGCTATCTGTCCCGTTTGTGAAGGTAAACGTTTTAATCAACAGACCCTGGAGATTAAATATAAAGGGAAGTCGATTGCCGAGGTATTGGATATGACGGTTGACGAGGCCTCCCTGTTTTTTGAGAATCATCCGGTTATTCTTCGTTCTCTGGAGAGTTTACGTCGGGTCGGTTTGGGATATTTAACCTTGGGACAGTCGTCGATCACTTTATCCGGGGGAGAGGCGCAACGAATCAAACTGGCGGCGGAACTCGCTCGGGTGGAAACGGGAAATACGTTATATGTGCTCGACGAACCGACTTGTGGACTGCATGTTAATGATATTCGTCAACTTCTGTCTGTTCTGTATAATCTGGTTGATTTGGGAAATACCGTTATTGTCATTGAACACAATTTGGAAGTCTTAAAAGCTGCCGATTGGATTATCGATTTAGGGCCGGAAGGTGGTAAAGACGGCGGTGAAATAATGGCCTGTGGTACTCCGGAGCAGATTGCCCAACTTAAAAATAATTATACAGGCCTCTATTTGAAGGATATGTTAGCGGGTTTACAGAGGGTTAAGTCAACTTTCGAGGCAGAAAATTTGGTGACTGAATAAACTATTGGTGACTGAATAAACTATTGGTGACTGAATAAACTATTGGTGACTGAATAAACTATTATTTACTTGACTTCTTCCAACATTTTTTTTCCAGGTTTAAATGTAATCGTCTTTCTTCCCTTTACGCGGACTGTTTCGCCTGTTCGGGGATTACGGGCTTTTCGGGCCGCTCGCTTTTTCACCTTGAAAACCCCAAAATTTCGTAACTCAACTACACCATCTTTCGATAATAGCTGTATGATTGAATCAAATGTTTTCTGTACTATTTCTTTTACTTTCTGTTGTGGGAGATTGACTTCCTCGGAAATAGCTTTAACGATATCTTTCTTTGTCATATTTTCACTTCCTGATATATTGGTTACGTTAATTAATTAATTGAAATTATTGAACAGGAACACTGAAAAAATAGTCCTTGCTAATTATTTGTTTATCAATCTATTATAGTAACATAAACAATAATATCGATATTACGCGTCTATTGTTTATGGAAAACAAAAAGAATAATATTAAAATAATTCCAAAAATATATTTCTTTATTGTTAGCCATTTATGTACTATTGATAATTGTAAACTTTTTTTGCGACTCGTCAATATCTATCACGATTGAAATATCGTTGAAATACCATGAATTTACGGTAGTTCAGATCTGTATATGTCGAGTAAATCAAGTACTGAAAAATATCGAACATCTTGAAAAATAATAATTTAGGAGATATAATATGTTTATATACCATATATTGTACCTTGATTTTATAGAAATTAATAATTTCAATGGTTTGTATTTTTCTTTGACTGAAATATGGATATATCATTTATATCATGTAAAATAGGTGTTTTGTCTGTTTTATTATTAAAATAACGATAAAATGATGTTGTGTGTTTATTCGGAAATTTTATAAAGAACTGAATTTCACCAGTCACCCATTTTATTATGGAGATCAAACAATGGATACCAAAAAATTAATTGTATTGTGTCGAAAGAACATTTGGATACCGATTACGGTATTGTATTTTTTAGGAGGAATGTTAATGAATATTCAGGCGGCTCCCCCCTACGGTTCTTTATCTCCGGAAGAATCCGCAGTGATTAACGATAAAGGGACGGAACGGCCCTTTACGGGAAAGTATGAAAAGACCTTTGATCGGGGTGTTTATGCTTGTCGAAAATGTGGTGCACCACTCTATCGGTCGGATGATAAATTTGCGGCAACGTGTGGTTGGCCCGCTTTTGATCAGGAGATTGGCAACTCCGTCAAGCGTCTTCCGGATGCGGATGGTAAACGAACGGAGATTCAGTGCAGGTACTGTGGGGCCCATTTAGGCCATGTTTTTATGGGGGAAGGATATACGGAACGAGATACCAGACATTGTGTTAATTCGATATCAATGGTACTGGAACCACAGGAAGGAGGACGCCTTCAGAGAGCCGTTTTTGCGGGTGGTTGTTTTTGGGGGGTGGAGGAACTAATGCGACATTGTCCGGGAGTTTTATCGGTTGTCAGTGGTTATACGGGAGGGAAGATTGCCAATCCTCTTTATCTTTGGGTCAAAACGGGACGAACTGGTCATGCGGAGGCGGTCGAAATTGTGTTCGACTCTACGAAAACTGATTTCGAGACGTTATGTAAATACTTTTTGGAAATACACGATCCGACACAAAAAGATCGACAGGGACCTGATCTGGGGAATCAATATCGGTCCGCTATTTTCTATTTGGATAAATCTCAAAAAGAAATTACGGAAAAACTGCTGGACATATTAAAAAAGAAAGGGTATAATGTTGTTACACAATTAGTGCCGTTTCAACGATTTTGGCCTGCCGAGGATTATCATCAGGATTATTATGAAAAAAAGGGAACGGCTCCATATTGTCATCGATATACAAAACGTTTCGATTGATTTTACTATAACATGATAGGAGTACAGAAGATGCAAGGTGTGTTTCGTTTTTCATTTGGTCCTTGGAATATCCATGAAGGGGCCGATCCGTTTGGACCTGAAGTTCGCAAGACGATCCCATTCAACGAAAAGTTGGAAACCTATAAAAAAATGGGGTTCGACGGTGTTCAATTTCATGATGACGATGCGGTTCCGAATATGAATAATATGTCCCAGGAGGATATTATTAAAGAAGCGACCGCTTTAAAGAAGGTTTTGGATGATCACGGTTTGGTTGCAGAGTTTGTGGCACCTCGTTTATGGATGGATCCCCGTACCATCGACGGCGGCTTTACTTCTAATTGTCCGAAGTGTCGCCAATTTGCCATTGAACGCGTTAAAAGAACCATTGATATCGCACAAGCGCTCGGTACTAATAATATCGTTTTCTGGCTCGCTCGGGAAGGTACCTATATTCGTGAAGCAAAAGATCCTGTTGTTGCTACGGAACAGATTGCGGAAGCTATTCAGATTCTGCTTGATTATAACAAGAATGTTCGTGTTATGGTGGAATCGAAGCCGAACGAACCTATGGATCACGCCTATATTCCCACTATTGGTCATGCGATTGCCTTGGGGTTATTGACCAATGCTCCAGAACGCGTTGGATGTCTGATTGAAACGGCACATGCGATTTTAGCCAACCTTTCTCCGTCGGATGAAATGGGGTTTGCCCTGGCACATAAAAAATTGTGGAGTGTTCATCTCAATGACCAGAATGGTTTGAAATTTGATCAGGATCAGACCTTTGGGGCTGTTGATCCGCGTCGTGCACTCAATCAGGTTCGCGTTCTTGATAAACATGGCTATGGTCAAAATGGCGAATGGATCGGCTTGGATGTTAAAGTTATGCGAACACAAAAAGACGGTGTTGCATTGAAGCATTTGGACTATAGCCGAAAAATCTTCCTCAAACTTCTTGATATCAGTCGTTCACTTGACGACGCAAAAATTGCACAGCTTCAGGCGGAACGGGATTATGAAGAATTGAACTACTATATTCTCAACGCCATGTTAAAGTAGTTGCGAATGACTTGATTGTATTTACGATCTTGATATTTACATCCGCGTCTGCCACAGACAGGTGCTATTGCCTGTCTGTGATCCCAATATTTGTCTGGTTTGAACATTGTTCCAATATCAAACCATGAAGGATGGTGTAGCGAAAATCCAGGTTTTCTGGGCATAACAGTTGATCTATTGTAACAGACTGTATGGAATCTACGTGAAATTTATTTCAAACATAGCCTGAAATAAAGCCCTTGTCTTTTATTATATCATTATTTTCACTCAAGGTATATCCGGTTCATGGCTTGAGATTGTCATTTTCTCAAAAAGTGTCGAAACCGATTTTCATTTGTCCAGCCATTCTGTAATCTTCTCGTTTGTATTGATAATACCATGTATTACACTATTCAGAAAACTTTTTGTTCCTGAATACCCATGATGGGCAAACCAGCTATCCATGTTCTACGCAATATCTTTTCCTGAAAACGCGGACAAATACTCGCGATAACGTATCCCTTCGATCACCTAAATCCGTATTCATAATCTCTTTTTTGATGCAAAAAACTACGATTATTCCATGAAAAACTGTTACGATCCATGCCAATATGAAAGGAATTTTTAAATAGATTATTGTAATGTATTTTGAAAGTTATCACTTGTAACACATTGTATTATAAAATATCATAGATCACAAGACACTTTATAATTTCTACTTCTCCATATAAATTCTACTTTTCCATGGAACTCAATTAACATTCCTTCGTCCGGTACGAAATTCCCTGGCGCGTTGCTCCTTCGCAGTACAGTTTTTGAGTTATCGTACTTCCCATTATACTTCATTTTCTAAATTGGTGTTGTTTATTTTCTATAGTCGGGAAATTTTTTCAATTTTTACTTTATTTGTACAAGCCTTCAAACACCATATTTGATATAAATACACTTTACTTTATCGGCCCCAATGAAAATTCATGGATATTTTAGTAGTCCGTTCGTAGGGGTTGATTTTCTGCTTTGTTTATGATATAATCTATTTTATTGATTATATTTTCTGTTCGTTACATATTTAAAGGAAGAGTCAGATGACGAAAAAGAATAATTCGGAAGAGGTTTATGATAATGAAAAACTGAATCAGACATTTCGGGAAGGAACAAAAAAATTTACGGAATCGGATCTTGAGGATGTTTTGAATAAAGAATCGATCGCAAGAAAAAAAGCGGTTCATCTTAAAGGTTTTTTCGATGAATTCATTTTATGTTTTGAATTACTGAAAGATTATAAAAGAGGTCTCTATCAAGCCCCATGGAAATTAATTACCGCTGTGGGTTTTGCGGCGGTCTATCTTCTGATGCCCTTCGATGTTATTCCTGATTTTATTCCTGTACTCGGCTTTACGGATGACGCCGGTATCCTCTTTTTAGTGCTTAAAACATTTCAGAGTGAAATAGAACAATATCGTCAATGGAAGGACAATCAGATCGATTCTAAATAAATTTTATAAAAAAAGGAATTTTATTGTCTTTTTTGATCTCTTTTTACGCTTTTATGATTAGTAGATATCATGTTGGTTCCATGTATTGGAATCCATTATATGAACCAATAATATTTTAGATTTTGTATTTTTTCAATGGTAAAGGATCAATAGTAAAGGATCAATGGTAAAGGATTGTTGTATGAATATAAATGTTCCGAATATTCTCGTTTGCGGCAAGACAGGAGCAGGAAAAACGAGTTTGGTTCAAGCAATGACCGATAATATTGTTCCCGATAGTGCTATTGGAAATTCGGAACCGAAGACGAAGGGTTTCAACTGTTATTCCATGCCAACTGTGAATTTTATTGACTCCGAAGGAATGGAACCCGGTCAGACGGTAGATCAATATATAAAATTTCTTTATAGTGAAATAGAACGCCGATTGAAAACGGATAGTATTAATCATATAATCCATTGTATTTGGTATTGTATTGATGGGGCTGGAGGTCGGGTTCAGTCTGCCGATCAGGAGCTAATTAAGAAATTGGGGCGGAAGGTTCTTGTCATTATTACAAAATCGGATATTATGCGGGAAAACCAGCGAGTTTTACTACAAAACAATATCAAGGAATTTTTCGATGAAAATTGTATATTCCCAATTTCCAGTAATTCTAAAGGGGAGGGTTTAAAACGACTTGAACAGAAGACTCGGACCGTTGCCATGGAGTCGATTGCCAACGCTCCGAAGGAACTTGCAGCATATAAAGTGTACTGGGCGCAATGCTTGGAACAATATGAACAGATGCTTTATGACAATTGGAAACGTGAAATGAGCCAAAAAGGTACGGAGGCGAATGAATTGATATTATGGGGGGCTGGTCGTGCTGCCGCTATTGCTATTATTCCAATACCCATGACCGATGTTGCTCCTTTAATGGCCAATGAAGCCTATATGATTGGACGTATTGCAAATGTATATGGATATTCCTTGGATAAAACGATGATTACCGCTTTTATTGGTATGTTCGGCGGAAGTTTTGCAGGCAAAATGCTTGCTAGTTGGATTCCCGGTCTGAAAATAGCCATTGCCTATGGTATAACCTATGGAATCGGTGTTACCGCAAAAGCGTATTTCGAATCGGGTATGACAAAGACGAAGGAAGAATTACAACAGATTTATAATCAAAACAAAAACAAACGACAGGAGAAATGATAATAATGGAACAGTTGAGTACCGAATATCTAAAACAAATTTTTCTCGATAAAGTAGAATCTTGCAAGGGCGAATTTATTCAGAAACGTCCGAACATTCTTGTTTGCGGCTATACAGGAAGTGGAAAAACATCGTTAATTCAGGCCATTATGGGCGACCTGGTTCCTGATGACCGTATTGGAACCGGATCTCCTAAAACGATGAAATTTGATGAATATGCGAGCGATTACATCCATATCTGGGATTCCCGTGGACTGGAACTTGGAGAAGGAGAAGAAGAGTTCACGGAAAAAATGAAGGACTTCATTCGTTCACGACAAAATGATCCCAATATTGATAATCATGTCCATTTGGTCTGGTATGTCATACAAGGGTCCGGGGCGCGTGTAACTGATTGCGATTTTAATCTAATGAAAAATATATTTAATCCGGATAGTATCATTACGGTTATTACAAAACGTGATCTAATGCGTCCGGTCCAGCTTGAGGCAATGACGGACGTTCTTCAAAAGGGGGGAATTCCAGCGGATCGTATTATTGCAACATCGGATACGGAAGGGGGATCCGTTGGCTGCAAGGAATTAGTCGATCTTTCTTGTCAACTTCTTCCAGACGCCTATAAAGCAGCGTTTATCGACGCGCAACGGGTCGATTTGGAACGACGGATCGAGGCCGTTCGAGCCAAATCCGTTATGGCAAAAAAGATCATTATGACGTCAGTTGGTATTGCGGGCGGTATCGGATTGATTCCAATTCCATTGTCCGATGCTGCTCTTTTATTGCCGACTCAAATGGGTATGATTGGATCACTGGCCGCTCTCTATCAGTTGGAAAAAGCCATGATCGCCAATTTTGCCCTCCCATTTGTCGCACAATGTGCTGGAATCGTAACCGCTTCCTCCCTGGCAAAATTTATTCCCGGACTTGGGAGTTTGATTAACGCCGGTGTCGCCAGTTCCTTGACCGGCGCTATGGGGATGTTTGTTCAAAGTAACTTCGAAGACATTTCCATTAAGAAGATTAAAAACGAGCCGGTTCCTGAATTCGGACTCGATTTCGCTTCATTCAAGAAATTTTATGATAACAATAAAGGGAAATTTTCCAAGGAGTTCTAGAAATTTCAGGATGTTCATAGAGTTGGTTTCGAGGAAGGACGGCTATCATCCGCCTTCCTGGATTATTTGATCATCATTGTCCTTCGTAACCATTCACGAATGATTTTGGAACCACGGATATCACGGATAAATACAGATAGTCTGTCGTAAAATAAAATATTTTACAATAACAAACGAAACATTTTTATCTATGATAATAAATATTTTATCATAAAAAAGTTTGTTTGCCAAAAAACTATCCGTGAAAATCAGTGTTATCCATGGTTTCACTTTATATCCATGAACGGTTACGATTCCTGATAGTTCCGGAGTGTATCCCTAAAGATTACAATTTTTGTCAAAATGGAAAAAATCGATCCGATGAATTACGGTTAAATGTTGGAAAAAACAGAATTTCGGCAACGGTTAAAGAGACCACCTTGGATTCGGGCACACTTTCTTTTTGTATTGTTTCTACGTTTTTATTTTATGGAATGTCAAAAAAAACCGTAGAGAAATAGTCCTTAATCTATTTTGTCAGGATAATGTTGAAGAGGTGGGGGTATTTCCTGTTCTAAAAAAGGTTTTTCGTTTTTTTCTGAAATTGCGGTATTTATGGCTATAACTCCCGTAACAACCATGACAGGAAGAGCTATTATACTAATCAGAATCAGAAGAATGATGGAAGAGATTATATCACTCCCTTTTGTTACGTTATAAAACATAAAATAGACTTGAGCAAGTCCATACGAGAACATTCCGCAGAAGAGAATAATATGGGATAACGTATTTCGAAGAATAAAAGATACAATTAGTGGAAATATTAAAGGAGCACAAACGATGGGGAGTAAAAACTGATTGAATTTGTCTTCAATATCAAATAGAATCAGAAGAACAACTATACCAAATACCAGAACGGACAGCACTCGAAATGACCAGTATAAAAGTGGGTTGGATTTCATTTGTTATTGTTCCTTTCAAAATATTCGATATAGAAACAGGATGTGTTTTTATTTGCTTTTATAGTATTTTTCCCAGCGTTTTACATAAATATCAACGCCTTTAAGATCGCGGAATGTCGTTTGGAATTCATCGAGATTCTTTTGAATAATAGCTTTATTTTCCTGGAGCATTTTTTGAAGTTCCGCCTTTTTTCCGTTATTTGTCAGTTCCTTTATTTGTACATCGATATTTGGATAACGATAGTCTAAATAATCGAAGGAAGCGAATTTTTTTGCATATTCCAGGGATGCTTGCATTGGTTCCAGATAGGAATATTCCAGACGTTTACGGTTTAAGGCGGATTCTTTAACGGATTCGCGGGCGATTGTTTGCGCAACAGGAATTAGTTCATCAAGGAGTTTTAGGACTGTTTCCCGATTTTTTGGATCCTTGAGACGAGGCCAGTCGTTGCCTGGATTGTACTTCCAGCCATTAGCCAGGCGGTAATAGGTTTTAAGCTGGCCGAATTTTTCATCGAATTGACATAAAGTATCAACGAGTGAATCGCCATAGACGTAACGATAGATACTCCTGCGGAGTTTATTGAAATCGAAATGTTCTGGATCCCAAGCCCAAAGTCCGAATGCGACGATTGCGTATTCCGTTGGAAAACCGCCACACAGACCCCAGAGATGGACCTGGTCTGTATTTTGTGCTGCATCACGAATTTTATTGTATTCCGGAAAACCCCAGCCCCAGATTAGTGGCTGAAGATCCATATAACTTGGTCGACCGTTTTTACGCAGAGAGGTCACGAGCCATTCGTTATGAAGAAAACCACTTTTTCCATCGTAACGCGATCCGGTTTCGACATAATTATACCACCAGGCTGGCTTCTTTTTTAGACCGATCTCTTCGGCCATTTTTCTATCACCAGTACATGGTACTCGCGTAAAATACCAAACGGCATCGTCGAATATCGGTAGTTGGGCCAATTGACGATTGAGTGGTCGATCAATATTAAGATATTCTTCAGGAGGCGGAGTAAAGGCTATTTTTCGTCCTGTTATTGCACGACTTTTACAAAAAGTCATGATTTTTTTGACGAGTTCGACAGGATCATTGCCTCCTCCAGTATCATCCATGGAGACCCAAAGACCATCGGCTCCTAATTTCAGAAGTTCGTCATAGGTCTTGGTTAAAATATCGAACTGTTCCAATTTAATACTACAGGAGACGGTTGCGTAAAGAAATAGTCCGCGACGATGTGATTCCTGAATCATGGTGGAGACAAGCTCTTTATCGATTGGTTGTCCCGGTGGAAATCCCATGGAGGATTTTCGTGCGTCGAATAGAAGAGTGGCTTTTGTTTCAGGATTGTCTCGCAAATCGGAGAAATTCAGTCGGGCACGAATATAGGCATCCAATTCCCCGTTGAGGAGATGATGCTTTAAAATGGAATGGGGACGACCACGCCATGGAATTGATGGCCAATCCTGGCAGGAAGCCACCTGAATCACAACTTTCCCTTTGTCTCTCTTGAGAAGATCAAAAAAAGCCTCCTGGGAATAGATAACACCATTGACGTCACTACCGCCAAGTAAAATGAATTCCATTCCATTTTTGCGAACAAAATCAATAATAAAACCGTTATGACCGGGCTTCTCCGCATTCAGACGGATATTGGCCTTTTGACATTGATCCTTTAGTTGTTCGTTTGTCGTTGTTTGGCCCAGCAGTATAATTTGTCCTCGATCCGACTGTTGACCCTCCCGAAGGATAGGTAATGTTTTACCGAATCGGAGAATAATTCGATCACGAAGTCGTTCGGCGGCGTATTCTTCCTGTGCAACGGCATTAACTCCTAATACAATGGCCGCATCATCTTGAAGTGTCCATGTTTCCTGGTGAAGACTAAAGACCTTCGGGATCGGATATATAGGACATTCCTGTCCATTTGTAATACAGGATATTCCCATGATAATCATTAGGAAACATATATTGAATAGTTGCTTCATGATAAAATCTTTCTTTAAAGACCAGCAGGCGGTACGACTGCCGGAGTGATGTATTTTTCCAGGTGTTCGGTCTCTCTTTCGGATACAATTCCGGTTTCTTTTACATATTTTATCTTAATTCATATGAAATCTATTGTCAAGTACAAAAGAAAAAAGAGAGAGGATATTATCTTTGAACCTTGTATCAAGAGCCCTTTTAATATTCAAGTTAATATTCAAGGTGTAAACAGGATACATTTTGAAACCATTGTATATGGATGATTACTGATATACTGTACGACGTTATAAATTCGGCATTTCCTGGGAGCACGGACGTCATGTTCGTCTCCTCCAAAACAGGCGTTTCGCCTGTTTGAAAAATAAACTTTTATAACGACCTTGAGTTATAGTATTTACGCAAAAATAGCAGCCCTCTTGTCCATAACGATTATTTTTGATGGTAACCATTTACAAACGATTTTGGAACCATGGATAACACGGATAAACACAGATAGTCTGTCGTAAAATACAATATTTTACAATAACAAACG